>CAMNLM010000049.1 GCA_946543085.1 uncultured Clostridia bacterium
AAGATTCAGAAATCAAGATACTGATTGGATGCACAGAAGAAGAGAAAATGGAAGTGTATCGGACACACAATGAAACACAGTATATGAAAGGCATCATGATTCGCAGATAATCTCCGTTTGTCGGGCAAAAGAGAAACTGGAAAACCGGAAGCGAATCGCCCCATTCGCGTCTCCCGGCAGGAGAAACCCCAGGATATGGCGAAAACATTCCAAATGATGGTTGATCTGGATTTGTTCAAAAATGTTGAGGAGGTTGTTTTATGAAACGAAAGACCCGTCTGTTCACGGCGCTCCTGTGCGCTGCGCTTTTTCTCGCTGCTCTCACCCCTGCCCGGGGGCAGGCTGAAAGCGTCCCGGGCGATCCGGAAAGCATCTATCAGGTCGCCCTGCTGCAATCCCTGGCGCAGGGGCATTTTGACGGCATTACGACTGTCGGTGAACTGAAAGCGCATGGGGACACCGGCATCGGCACCTTTGAAGGCGTCAACGGCGAAATGATTGTTTTGGACGGCGTCGTGTACCAGGCCATCTGGGACGGCAGCGCCGTGGTTCCGGAGGATGACGAAACAATCCCTTTCTGCAATGTGACGTTCTTTGAGCCGGACGTCTCCGTTTCGCTGACGGACATCCCGGACATGGCCGCGCTGCAGGAGCGGCTGAATGCCGTGGTGGATGAAAACGGCGTCAATCTGTTCTACATGGTGAAGATCACCGGCGAGTTTTCGGCGATCAAGGTGCGCAGCGAGTATAAGCAGGAGAAGCCTTATCGGGAGCTGGATGTCGCTCTCGCCGCGGATCAGACGGAGTACGATTATGAAAACATTCGCGGCACGATGGTGGGCCTGTACTGCCCCTCCTTCATGGGCGGGCTCAACAGTGTCGGCTGGCACTTCCACTTTATCACGGAGGATCTGACCCGCGGCGGCCATGTGCTGCAGGTCCGCGTGGGCAGCGCCGAAGCCGTCTTGGACGCGACGCCCGGTTTTACCCTGGCGCTGACCGATGACGCGGATTTCCAGCGCATGGATCTCAGCCGCGACATGGACGAGGCGATCCATCGCGCGGAAACGGCGACTTCCTCCGACACCGCTGCCGCGGATGAGGCGGAGCATGACTGATGAGCCGGAACGGTGAGTCAAGCTGTTCGGCATCCACAGCGCGGCGGAGGAACGCCTTTTCCCCGAAGAAACCGCTCTTCCTCTCCCGCTCCGCATCTCCCTCCGAATAAATTCCCGGAACTGAAGCATCCCCCTTTTCCCCAAAACCGCGCAGACACACCAGCACATATGGAGATTTTCCAAAGACAAAGGAGGCCTGCCCCATGCGCAAACGCATCCCGGTGCTCCTCATCGCCTGTCTCTGCCTGCTGCTGACCGCCTCCGCCGCCCGCGCGGACGCGGCCATCGCCGCTGTGGACGCCACCAGCTGGATCGTCGGCAAGGACCCGTCCGCCTACGCGCCGCAGCGCATGGTCGACGGGAACGAGGCCACCGCCTTCCAGTTCTCGCTGAAAAGCGCTCCGCTCGGCTCCGAGTACCTCTATTTTCACCTCGCCGCCCCGGGCGACCTCTCCGCGCTCTGGATCAAGAACGGCTTCTGGAAGATCACCGACGGCAAGGACCAGTATCTCCGCAACAGCCGCGTGAAATCCATGAACATCGCCTTCGCCTACGGCGGCTCGCTCTCCTACGGGGACGCGCAGCAGGTGACCCTCCCGGACGACAGGACGCGCGCGGACTGGACGCGCGTCGACTTCAGCCCGCGGCAGGACGTGACCTCCGTGCGCTTCCAGATCCTCTCGATCTACAAGGGCAGCAAGTACCCGAACGACGTGTGCATCTCCGAGGTGCGCTTTTCCGCGCCGGCGGGCTCGTCCGTCCAGCCGGGCGCTTCGACGGGCGGGCTTTGGGGCCTCGCCATCGACAAGCTGGCCACCCGCGACGGCCCCGGCACGAACTACGCGGGCAAGGGCACCTACAGCGTCCAGGGCCAGTCCATCCGCGTGCTCTCCCGCGCGTGGGACGCGCGCAACAGCATCTGGTGGGTGAAGTGTGAAATCCCCTATCACGGCGAGATCCGCGTGCTGTGGACGGGCTACAAGCGCTTCGACAGCAGCACCCTGCCGCTGGAGAGCATCCCCATCGAGACCGTCTCCGCCCCGTCGGTCACGGCCGCGCCGGTCAGCGGCACCGCCGCCTGGCAGGCGCGCTACCGCGCCTTCTTCATCACCGGCGAATACCTCGCCTCGCTCTCGCCCGCCGTATCGAACAAGAATGA
This sequence comes from uncultured Clostridia bacterium, assembly GCA_946543085.1. Lineage (GTDB taxonomy): Bacteria > Bacillota > Clostridia > Christensenellales > Aristaeellaceae > RUG11272. The sequence continues at coordinate 2,278 of CAMNLM010000049.1, forward strand.
CCTGGCGGCCTTCGCCGAGGCCTTCCGCACGCGGAACACCCAGTACGACACCGCCGCCCTGTGCGACATGGACGGCGACGGCGTGCCCGAGCTGATCATCCTCACCGCCTACGCCTACGAGCAGGCGGATGTCTTCACCTTTGCCGGCGGCCAGGTGAAGCATCTCGGCACGATGGCCGGGGACAATTTCTTCCAGGACATCCTCTCCCTCAGCGCCTACGGCTATCCGGGCCTCTTCACGCTGATGGGCGGCCCCGCCATGACCATCGCGCACTACACGGTCAGCGGCGGGAATCTCTTCCGCCGGTCCGTCGGCGCGACGCTGGTCAACAGCGACGGCGACGCGACGGTCGGCCTGCGGATGGACTTCAGCGACAACGCGCTGTACGTCCTGCTCTACGGCGATCTGGTCGGCGGCCAGCATCACGCGCAGTCGCTGCGGTTCCGCCGCGCGGCCGAGATCGCGTCGGACGCGCAGTGGGCCGCGTTCTGCGCGGGATACTGAGCGCGTGAGGCCGCGCAGGGCTTCCGCGCGCTGCGCCGCCCGCCATGACGTCCCTCTCCGGCGGCGGGAGGGGCGTCTTTTGGAACTGTGACGGGAAGCCGGCAGTCTTCGGCAGGCGCGCCGTTGCCCGTTGCAAATCATCCACCGTTATGATATCCTGTTCCTGAGCGTTTGCCCCCTGTGCAGAAAGAGAGGAAACCCGCCCTTGCGCTATCAGTGCCTTGTTCTCGATCACGACGACACCGTCACGGACTCTACCGCGCACGTGCATTATCCGGCGTTCCTGGACGCGATGAACCAGATGCGGCCCGGCGTTTTTGTGACGCTGGAGGACTATCTGCGCCTGAACTTCGATCCCGGCTTCCAGCTCTACTGTGAGCGGGAGCTCGGCTTCACGGAGGAGGATTTCAGGCGGGAATACGACATCTGGCAGGGCTGGGTGCGCAAGACGGTGCCCAGCGTCTTCCCGGGCATGGCGCATCTGATCCGCCGCTTCACGGAGGCGGGCGGCACCGTGTGCGTCGTGTCGCACTCGGTGGACGTGAACATCCGCCGCGATTACCGCGAAAACGGCCTGCCCCAGCCGCTGCTGGTCTATGGCTGGGAGCAGCCCGCCGAGCACCGCAAACCCGATCCCTGGCCCCTCGGCCAGATCATGGAGAAGACCGGCCTGCGCCCGTCCGACCTGCTGATGGTCGACGACCTCAAGCCCGGCTACGACATGGCGCAGAAGTGCGGCGTCGACTTTGCCGCCGCCCTCTGGTCGCACAGCGTGCCGGAGATCAACGGCTTCATGCGCGCCAACTGCCCGCTGTGCTTCGACACGCCGGAAGCGCTGGAAGCCTACGTGATGGATGAGGAAAAAGGCCGGGCCGCAGACAAAGCGACCTGACCCGCTGGAGTGCCCGCTATGAAGATGTATGAACCCTTCGCGGCCGCGTGCCGCGCCTCCGCCCTCCCGCTCGAGGAGGGCTACCCGCTCCGCGCGTGCACCACGCTGCGCCTGGGCGGCCCGGCCCAGTATTTCCACGAGGCGACAGGCGCGGAGAGCCTCGCCCGCCTGCTCGCGCTGGCCCAGGAGCACGGCGTGCCCGTCACGGTCATCGGCCGGGGCAGCAATCTGCTCGTGCGCGATGGCGGCGTCCCGGGCCTCGTCGTCCGCGTCGGCAGCGGCATGAGCGCCATCACCCGCTCCGGCTGCGCGCTGACCGCGGAGGCCGGAGCTTCCCTCGGCGCGCTGGCTCGCCGGGCCGCGGAGGAGGGGCTGGCCGGTCTGGCCTTCGCCTCCGGGATTCCGGGGAGCGTCGGCGGCGGCGCGGTGATGAACGCAGGCGCTTACGGCGGCGAGCTTGGCCCGCTCGTCACCCGCGTGGAGGGCCTGCTCCCGGACGGAACGCCCGTCGCCTGGGACGGCGCGGACATCACCTGGGCCTACCGCCGCACGAGCCTGATGGACAGCGGCGCGGTGCTCACCCGCGTGACCTTCGCCCTCACGCCCGGGGACACAGAACAGATCCTCGCCGAGATGACCGAGCTGAACCGCCGCCGCGCGGAAAAGCAGCCGATCACCGAGCCCAGCGCGGGCTCCACCTTCAAGCGGCCCGTCGGCGGCTTCGCCGCGGCGCTGATCGACCAGTGCGGCCTGAAGGGCGCAAGCGTCGGCGGCGCGCGGGTCAGCGAAAAGCACGCCGGCTTCCTGGTGAATCACGGCGAGAGCGCCGCGGATTTCCTGGCGCTGATGCGCCTCGTGCAGGAGACCGTGCTGCGGGAGACGGGCGTCCGGCTCGAGCCCGAAGTACGGATCATCGGCGTGGACGCGTGAAGGAACAGGACGCCCTACCCTCACCCCTGAAAGAAATGGAGATCAAAACACCATGCGCTATCTGCTTCTCACCGGCCTCTCCGGCGCGGGCAAAACCGCCGCGCTGCGCTTCCTGGAGGACATGGGCGTCTTCTGCATCGACAACCTGCCGCCCATGATGATCATGAAATTCATGGAGATGTGGGAGGCGGCCACCCCCGCGCGGTCCTGCGTCGCCTTCTCGGTGGACGCGCGCAGCGGCTCCTTCTTCGACGCGCACAGCGTGACAAAGCTGATTCTGGAGACGAAACAGCTCGGCAAGCCGGTGGAGACCATCTTCCTGGAGGCGAGCGACGACGCCCTGGTGCAGCGCTACAAGGAGACGCGCCGCGAGCACCCGCTGGCGGGGGATTCCGTGACGCTGACGGAAGCCATCGCGAAGGACCGCGAGATGCTCCAGCCCCTGCGCGAGACCGCCGACCATATCATCGACACCACAGGCATGAAGACCCGCGCCCTGCAGAAGGCCCTGCGCGGCATCCTCTCCGCCGGCGCGGAGGAAACGGATGCCCTGCGCGTGGAGGTTCTCTCCTTCGGCTTCAAGCGCGGGCTGCCGCGCCAGGCCGATCTCGTGCTGGATGTGCGCTTTCTGCCGAACCCGTTCTACATTCCCGAGCTGTGCCGCCATTCCGGCCTGGACGAGGACGTGCGCGACTACGTGATGAACAATCCCGTGACGCAGGAATTCATGGAGAAGACCTGCGCCTGGCTGGACTTCCTGCTCCCGCACTACCGCGACGAGGGCAAGCGCCGCCTGATGATCGCCGTGGGCTGCACCGGAGGAGCCCACCGCTCGGTCGCCATCGCGGAGGCCATCGCCGCGCACCTGCGCACCCAGGACTGCCGTGTGGAAATCGGCCACCGCGACATCGACGTGGAGCAGGCCCACTGGACACAGGAGGAAGAGTGAAGGGGGTTCCCACCAGATCACATCCGCGAAAAACAGGCATCCCGCCGCTGACAGATCGCGGAAAATGTACTATAATGTGATTTACGCCGAACCCCGAACCGGGCGGCTTCACTCCCTCGCATCAACGAAACAAGAAAGGTGGAAAAGACCATGAAAAAGGACCTTGGCGCGCTGCCTGCGGTCTATCCCATGCCCGTGCTGATGATCGGCACCTACGACGAGAACGAGAAGGTCAACGTGATGAACGTGGCCTGGGGCCAGATCTGCGACATGGACAAGATCGTCCTGTTCATCGGCGAAGGCAAAAAGACCTGGCTGAACATCAAGGCCAGCAAGGCCTTCACCGTGGCGCTCGCGGACGAGAAGCACATGGACGCGGCGGACTTCTTCGGCATCGCCTCCGGCAACAAGATCGACGACAAGTTTGAGCGCACCGGCTATCATGCCGTGAAGAGCGACAAGGTGCACGCGCCCATCATCGAGGAATTCCCGGTGGTGATGGAGTGCGAGCTGGTGGAATTCGTCGAGACCGAGTCCATCTCCGGCATCGTCGGCAAGATCGTGAACGTGAAGGCGGACGAGGCCGTGCTCTCCGAGAACGGCAAGGTGGATCCCGCGAAGCTGCACGCCCTGATGTTCGACCAGTTCCAGAACGGCTACTACGCCACCGGCGAGAAGGTCGGCAAGGCGTGGAACGCCGGCATGGGCCTGATGAAGAAATAAGCTTCTCCGCGCCGCAGAAAAACCCTGGCTGCCATGATGGCGGTCAGGGTTTTTGGTCTTTGGTTTTTTGGGGTCTTCTTCCGTCACGCTTCGCCGTGTGTCTTCGCGTAGCCGTCCTCCAGCGCGCAGTCCGCGTCGATCTCCGCGATCTCCGCGGCGGTCAGGTCGCCCTTGCCGTCGAAGCGGTAATAGCGCGCGTCGTCCGTGGTGAAATCGATCACGCAGTAATCGGGGTCGTCGATGCCGCCGGGATAGTACATCGTGTCCTGGGGATGCCAGAGCATGGTCTTGGCCTCGCGGTCCGTGCGCACCTGCGCGCGCCCATGCAGACAGAGGCCCTCGAAGGCCGTGTCGTCCGCGAAATAGAGGCAGGCTGCGCTGTTCCGCAGGAGGCTCTGCGCGTGGGACGAACTCAGGTTAGTGGAAATCAGGTGGCGTCCGATTCCGCGGTGCCAGGTGCAGAAGACGCGCCGGGCGTCCGGTCGGCCGGTCGGGTCGGTATAGGCGAGGGTGGCGACGAGGGAACGGTTGATCAGGGAGAGAATTTCCGCATGGGTCATGGGAGATGCCTCCTTCCGCCGCGCGTCACCCGCGCTTTTTCTCCATCCGCTGCATCCAGGCGCGGAGGGCGAAGAGCACCACCGCGCCGCCGGCGGTCAGCCCGGCGAGCAGGGCGAGATCGCGGCCGCCCAGCGGCGTCAGGTAAAACAAGCCCGGGAAGAGCACCACGGCCAGGGTGAAGAGCGCGGCCATGCCCCCGAGGAGCGCGGCGCGCAGGGTGTTGAAGGGCAGACAGTGCGTCAGCAGCACGAGCAGACCTACCGTGCCCGCGGAGAGTGCCGCCAGCGTGGAGCAGACGTCCTGCGGCACGCCCAGGTGCTCCAGATGCACCGCGAGGACCGCGCAGAAGGCCACCGCCGCCGCGCCCGGGATCGCGTGCCGCAGCACGGTGCGCAGGAAGTGGCCGCGCACGCGGTCGGTATTCGGCTGCAGGGCCAGAAAGAACGACGGGATACCGATGGTCACGGCTGAAATCAGCGTCAGCTGGATCGGCTTGAAGGGATAGGACGCGGGCAGGATCAGCAGCATGAGGCTCAGCCCCAGGGAATACAGGGTCTTCACCAGGAAGAGCGAGGCCGAGCGGGTCACGTTGTTGATGACGCGCCGTCCTTCCGCCACCACGCGGGGCAGGGAGGCGAAGTCCGCGTCCAGCAGGGTGAGCTGCGCGGCCTGCTTCGCGGCGTCCGAGCCGCCCGCGATGGCGATGGAGCAGTCCGCGGTCTTGAGGGCGGGAATGTCGTTCACGCCGTCGCCCGTCATGGCCACGGAATGGCCCTTCTCCTGCAGGAGGGTGACGAGCAGGCGCTTGCGCTCCGGCGTCACACGGCCAAAGACCACCGTGTCCTCGCAGGCCGCGCGGAGCTCCTCCTCCGTCGCGCGGGAGACGTCCAGGGCTTTCCCGGTGCCCGCGACGCCAGCGCGCTTCGCCAGCGCGGCCACCGTGCGCGGATCGTCGCCGCTGATCAGCTTCACGGTCACGTCCTGCCCGGCGAAATAGCGCAGGGTCTCCTGCGTATGCGGGCGGAGGCAGTCGCTCAGCGCCAGCAGGCCCAGCACGCGCCGGACCGGCGGCAGGGTCTCGCCCCGGATCATCCCGTCGCACGCGCAGAGCGCCAGCACGCGCTCGCCCGCGGCGGTGCGCTCCTCCGCCAGCTCGCGGACGCGGCCCGCGTAGGCCTCGCCCAGGACGAAGGACGGCGCGCCGAGCACGAGCGTCGTCTCCGCCGGCTCCCGGAAGGAGACCGCCGAGAGCTTGCGCTCCGAGGAGAAGGGCAGGAGGGCCGCCGGCTCCGACGCCACGGGCGGGATGCCCGCCGCCAGGGCGCAGAGGGTCGCCCCGCTCACGTCGGACGCGCCGAGGAAGCGCGCTGCGGTCTGTCTCACCTCCGCCTCGTCCGCCTCCAGGGGAATCACGGCCTCCAGCTTCATCTCGCCGGTGGTCAGGGTGCCGGTCTTGTCCAGGCAGAGGACGTCCGCCCGGGCGAGGGTCTCGATGCCGTGCAGCTCCTGCACGAGGGTGTTGCGGCGGCTCAGGCGCACCACGCCCACGGCCAGGGCAATGCTCGTCAGGAGCATCAGCCCCTCGGGAATCATGCCGATCATGGCGGCGGCCGCCTGGGTCACGGAGGCGTAGAGGCCGTCGCCGCGCACGCTGTATTGCTTCCAGAACAGCAGCAGACCGATCGGCACGATGACCACGCTGAGGATGCGGATCAGCCGGGCCATCTCCTGCATCAGCTGGGACTTGGGGCGGCTGATGACCTTGGCCGAGCGGGTGAGACGGCTCAGGTAGCTCTCCTCGCCCACGCGCTCCAGCTGCGCGGTGAGCGTGCCAGAGGCCACAAAGCTGCCGGACATCAGCCAGTCGCCGGGCTGCTTGGAGACCGCGTCGCTCTCGCCGGTCAGCAGGGATTCGTTCATCGCGCCGACGCCGCCCATGCAGATGGCGTCCGCCGGCACCCGGTCGCCCGCGCGCAGGCGCACGAGGTCGCCCTTCACGGTCTCCTCGGGCATCAGCTCGACCTCGCGGCCCCCGCGGATCACGTGCAGCGGGCTGCGGGAGGCGAGCTTCAGGCGATGGATCGCGCGGTGCGCGCGGATCTCCTGCACCGTGCCGATCACCGTGTTGCTGATGACCACGCCCATGAAGAGCATGTTGCGCCACGCGCCGACCCAGGCCAGCGCCGCGGCAATGAGGACGTTGAGCAGGTTGAAGAAGGTCAGCGCGTTGTCCGCGAGGATGCGCAGAACGGATTTGCCCGCCTGCTCCTGCACGGCGTTGCCCTGGCCCGCCTCGCGCAGGCGCGCGGCCTCCGCGTCGGTGAGGCCCTCGCGGCGCGTGGGGGTGAAGTTCTCCGGCGCGCCGGAGGGGATGGTGAGTTTTTCGGCGGTGTCCCGCCGGTCTTTTGGGGTATTGCGGGTGAATGTGTGCATAGGCCTCGCCTTCTGTGTGGCTTCCTCCCTGGAGGAAGCGGGGTTCTGTTTGTATTTATAGTTGCTTTGAGGTTTCTTTGTTCTGAAACGGTTTCATGACCCCACCCCCGACCCCTCCCCGCAAGCGGGGAGGGGAGATGGAGTTTGAGTCCGGGGGACGCTTTCTGCCGAAAGCGTCCCCCGGACCCCCTTGAAAGCGCTCCTGCGGAGGGCTGGGGTCTCTTTGCTCGCGTAAGTCTGGCCGCGAAGACCCGCGGCCTTTTCGGTATAACAGGTCTCTGGACGAAGAAAGCGTCCCCAGGACCCCCTCGAAAGTGCTCCTGCGGAGGGCTGAGAGTCTCTTTGCTCGCGTGGTTCTGGCCGTGAAGACCCGCGGCCTTTTCAGTATAACAGGTCTCTGGACGAAGAAAGCGTCCCCCGGACCCCCTTGAAAGCGCTCCTGCGGAGGGCTGGAGTCTCTTTGCTTGCGTGGGCCTGGCCGTGCAGGCCAGCGGCCTTTTCAGTATAACAGGTCTCTGGACGAAGAAAGCGTCCCCCGGACCCCCTTGAAAGCGCTCCTGCGGAGGGCTGGGGTCTCTTTGTTCGCATGGCTCTGGCCGTGAAGGCCCGCGGCCTTTTCAGTATAACAGGTTGCCGGACGTTTTCAAGAGGGAAAGACGCGGACCGCTGAGCCCGCGCGGCGATGAGCCCTGTCAGAAAACCGACCTGCATCCCGTTTCTCCGCAAACCAAAACCACCGGCCGGGCCAGTGGTTTTGATGCTTTGCCGCTTTTGTCCGCCGCGCGGCACGTGCTTTTACGGCGTGCTGTCCGCCGTCAGGGCCGGCGTCTCCTCGAAGCCGCAGGTGATGAACTTCTCCTGCACCCAGCCGCGCACGCCCTGGAACTCGACCTCGTAGAAGTCCTTCACCTTTTCCCAGACGAGCACCTCGCTCGCGGTCTTCCAGGCGGTGATGATGCGGCTGTTCGCGCTGCCGCTGCCGCGGATGTTGATTTCGGTTTTCCCGGTGGCGCGTCCGCGCAGGCTCAGCACGCCGCGTCCCAGCGGCACGCTCGCGGGCGAGAGGTACTGCAGGGCCGCGCTGAGCACATAGCCCACCTTGCCCTTGTAGACGATGCGCGTGTACTTGGGGCCGGCCTTCACCACGCCCACCAGCGTGCCGCAGGGCACCTTGTACATCACCGTGTAGCTTTTCACGGATTTCACGCTGTGCATGGTGGCCTGGCCCGTGCGGGTCGCGCGCACCACCGCCACGTGCTGCTCCAGCGGGACATTCTCGCCGAAGACCAGCTCGGAGGTCGGCACCTCGCGGGTCAGACCGTCCGTGCGCACGAGGCTGGTCACGGTGCCGAGGATGACAATCTCGACCGGAACGCCCGGCGCGGACGCCAGCGTCACGGTGGCGATGAGGTCTTCCTCGGGAACGGTGATATGCGCCTGCGCGGGGAGCGCGGTGAACAGCAGGAGGCATGTCAGGGTCAGTGCGAGAAGGCGTTGGGGGAATCGCTGCAAACGGAACAGCTCCTTTTCTGCGGAAAGGGCGAAAGGGATCGCCCGCGTTTTTTGGTTTTTTGGGGGGGTGATGTCCTGTCTGGCCTGGGGACACGCTCTGCGGGCGTTTGCGGGCCGGAAGATTCCGCCGCCCGGATTATTCTTCGCCCCGGCCGATCTCTTCCTCGCCGGCGGAGGTCATCTGGACGCTCTCCTTCAGGGACTTGCCGGAGTGCAGGCCGTAGAGCACCATGACCAGCGCGCCGAAGACCAGGGAGAAGTAATAGGTGAAGAAACGCCAGAGCAGCATGGCGGCCACGTTGGTGCTGCCGGGGAAAACCCGGCCGAAATAGAGGCTGAATACGCCCTCCTGCGCGCCGGACGCGCCTGGCAGCGGGGCATAGGCCGCCGAGAGATATTCCATGATGTGGAGCGTGACCAGGTGAACCCATCTGTATGTCCGGAGGCCAAGACCCCGGTAGATGCACCAGATGATGCTCATGTAGCACAGCAGCTGGCCCGCGCCGATGAGCAGCTGCACCAGCAGGTCGAGCGGCCTGCGGGTGAGGATCGCGATGCTCTCATGGAAGGTTTCCACGGCGTTGAGCCATTTTGCCTCCGTCTCCTCCGGGTGCCTGATGAAGCGCAGGCGGTGGCCGAGCTTCACGACGAGACGCGTCACCTTGCGCACCGGCGTGCGCCAAAGCGAGAGCATCACCACGGCGGAGACCGAAGCAACGTTATAGACATAGCCCATGATGAGGATCCAGCGGTGACCACCCAGATGTTCCGCCACAAACGGGCCGTAGCCGATCCACAGGACGGTGCCGATGACGGAGAGCATCAGCTGGAAGCTGAAGAACCGGACCACCAGCGCCGAGGTCGCGACGCCCGTCGGGATATAGCGCTGGTGCAGATAGTAGACCTGCATGGGCTGTCCGCCCGTCGCGCCGGGGGTTATGTTGGAATAATACTGTCCGGCCACAGACACAAAAAACCCGTAGCCCCATGTGACGCGATAGCCCTGACGCCGGAGAAAGTATTGGATGCTCAGGGAATCCGCCACGAGGAAACCCAGGTAAAACACGATGCACAGCAGGATCCAGCGCAAATCCATCGCGCTGACCGCGCCGAGAACCTCTTCAAACGATTGATTCTGAAAGCTGAAGAACAGCACGATGCCGAGTGTGCCGAAGATCAGCAGAAAATTCAGGAGTTTTTTCTTGCCGGACTTCATAGTGCCTCCCCTTATGATCCGTCCGGGAAAAGTATAAGGCAGGCGGCTAAAATAGTCAAGCGCGGGGCTGGCTTTCTTCACCTGCCGGCCTTTTCGACTTTTTCGACCGCTTCGCGCTTCAGGTAATCCGTCAGCATCGCGACAGCCTTCGCGCGGTGCGAGTATTTCTCCTTGAAGGAGATCGGCAGGGAAGCGGTCGTCTTCCCGCCGGCATCCTCGGAGATGAAGATCGGGTCGTAGCCGAAACCGTTCGTGCCCGCCTCGGCGCAGGCGATGGATCCGTTCCACACACCCTTGAACAGGTGGCGCGCGCCGCCGCGGTCGATATAGCAGATGCAGCAGACGAAGCGCGCGCTGCGGTCCTCCGCGCCCTGCAGCGCGTCGAGAATGGCCATCCGGCGCTCGTGCTCGGTGGCGAGGCCTTTGTAGCGGGCGGAATAGATGCCGGGCTCGCCGCCCAGGGCCGCCACCTCCAGCCCGCTGTCGTCGGAGATCACCGCGGTGTGGCAGCGGTCGTAGATCGCCTGCGCCTTCAGGGCCGCGTTCTCCTCGAAGGTTGTCCCCGTCTCCTCCACCTCGATGTGGATGTTTTTCTCGCCCTGCGAGCAGACGTCGAAGCCCAGCGGCGCGAAGATGTCCTTATACTCCCGGACCTTGCCGGCGTTGTTCGTTGCGATGATGAGTTCCATGGCGGAGGCTCCTTTCCCGGCGCGGGCGGACCGCGCGTAACGCTCTGAGTATAGCACAGGCTTTCGCAAAACACAATCGCGTGGAGCCTGCGCTCCCCCGCCTGTTTTGCTTCCTGACGCCCGCCGGCAGGGAGACAGGCGAAGCGCCTTCGTTCTCAGCAAAAAAGCGGCAAAGAATCGGTAAAAATCGGCAAAAAGTCGAAGTCGCGGTTGAAAAAAGGATTGCCGGCCGGCGGCTTGTGTGGTAAGATGGGAGGCGCTGGGCGGCGGAGAGACGCCGCCCAGCGATTGCAGGAAATGGATCCGGGAGTGATGCTATGAAACGCCTGCTGGCGCTGCTGCTGTGCGTCTGCTTTGTTCTGCCCGCGGCGGCCGATGAATTGAAATTTGCCATCCGGAACGGCAGCCGGGATGTGCCGCGCGTCTGCTTGACCGTGGATGACTGCTACGACATCGAGCACGTAAAAACCCTTTTCGATATGTCGCAGGAATACGGCGTGCCGATCACCTTCTTCCCGCTGGGCGATCACCTCTTCGAGAAGGACGCGCAGCTCTGGCGGGACATCGCCGCTTCGAACTGCGAGATCGGCAACCACACCTATCATCACCACAAGCTGGGCACCCTGCCGCCGCTGACCGTCATCACCCACATCATGAAGACCCAGGAAGCCCTGGACGCGGTGCTCGGCTATCACTACCCCATCCGCTCCCTGCGCCCGCCGTTTGGCAACATCGACGACGAGCACGGCGATTCCCGGAAGGCCACCCGCCTCATTCGGAAGGCGGGCTATGAGCACATCGTCCTCTGGGACGTGAGCCAGACCGACCCGAAGAAGGCGATCAAGCAGGTGAAGAACGGCTCCATCCTGCTCTATCACGCGCGGGCGAAGGATGTGAAATGTATCCGGGAGCTGATTCCCCAGCTGATTGAGAAGGGTTTCGAGCTGGTGACGGTGGGGGAGATGCTGGGGTTTGAGCCCATCGTGACATCGGATGAACTGTATGTCTTCCACAAGGAAGACTATTGATCTGGAGGGAGGCTCCGGCTCCTCCCCGCAAAACGGCGCCGCACACGGGTTATTCCGCATGCGGCGCCGGATTTTTGTTTACAGCATTTTCTTTAAGAACTGTCCCGTGTACGACGCCTCGCACGCCGCGACCTGCTCGGGCGTGCCCGCGCAGACGACGGTGCCGCCCGCGTCGCCGCCCTCGGGGCCGAGGTCAATCAGCCAGTCCGCGACCTTGATCACGTCGAGGTTGTGCTCGATGACAAGCACGGTGTTGCCCGCGTCGGCCAGGCGCTGGAGCACCTGGATCAGTCTGTCCACGTCCGCCATGTGCAGGCCCGTGGTCGGCTCGTCCAGCACATAGATCGTCTTGCCGGTGGACTTGCGGCTGAGCTCGGTGGCCAGCTTCACGCGCTGGGCCTCGCCGCCGGAGAGGGTCGTCGCGGCCTGGCCGAGCTTCATGTAGCCGAGACCCACGTCATAGAGGGTTTCCAGCTTGCGCCTGAGCGGCGCGTGGTTCTCGAAGAAGGCGAGCGCCTCCTCCACGTTCATCTCCAGCACGTCATAGATGCTCTTGCCCCTGTAGGTGACCTCCAGGGTCTCGCGGTTGTAGCGGCGGCCGCGGCAGTCCTCGCAGGGCACATAGATATCGGGGAGGAAATTCATCTCAATGCGGATGAGGCCGTCTCCCTGGCAGGCCTCACAGCGCCCGCCCTTGACGTTGAAGGAGAAGCGGTTCTCCTTGTAGCCGCGCGCCTTCGCCTCCGGGCAGGCCGCAAAGATGCGGCGGATCTGGTCGAAGAGGCCGGTGTAGGTGGCGGGGTTGGAGCGCGGGGTGCGCCCGATGGGGCTCTGGTCGATCATGATGATCTTGTCCAGCTGCTCCGCGCCCTCCATGCGCTCGTAGAGACCGGGGCGCGTCTTGGCGCGGTTGAGCTGGCGGGCGAGCTGCTTGTAGATGATCTCGTTGACCAGGGACGATTTGCCGGAGCCGCTGACGCCCGTCACCACGCAGAAGGTGCCCAGCGGGATTTCCGCCGTGATGTGCTTCAGGTTGTGCTCCTCCGCGCCGATGACCTTCAGCCAGCCAGCCGGCTTCCGCCGCTGAGCAGGGAGCGGAATCGAGCGCTTGCCGGAGAGATACTGGCCGGTGATGCTCTCGGGACAGGCCTTGATGTCCTCCAGCGTGCCCTGGGCCACGATGCTGCCGCCGTGGATGCCCGCGCCGGGGCCGACGTCCACGATCCAGTCCGCGGCCTCCATGGTCTCCTCGTCGTGCTCGACCACGATCACGGTGTTGCCCAGGTCGCGCATCTTCTGCAGAGTGGCAATCAGTTTGCGGTTGTCCCGCTGGTGCAGGCCGATGGACGGCTCGTCCAGAATATAGAGCACACCCATCAGTGCCGAGCCGATCTGCGTGGCCAGGCGGATGCGCTGGGCCTCGCCGCCCGAGAGGGTGGCCGCGCCGCGGCTGAGCGTGAGGTAGCCGAGGCCCACATCCTGCAGGAAGCCCATGCGCGCGTTGATCTCGCGCAGGATCGGCGCGGCGATCAGGGTGTCCTTCTCGGAGAGCTTCAGGCCCATCAGGAAGTCCCGGCCCGCCACGACGCTCATGTCGCTGACCTCGGCGAGGTTCTTTCCGCCGACGGTGACGGCGAGGGCTTCGCGCTTCAGGCGGCGGCCCTTGCAGACCGGGCAGGGCTCCTCCGTCATGTATTCCTCGTAGGCGGCCTTCATGTTCTCGGAGCCGGTCTCGCGGTAGCGGCGCTCCATCGTGGGGATGATGCCCTCGAAGGCGGTCTCATAGTAGCCCTGGCGGCCGCCCGCGGCCTCATAGGTGATGCGCACCTTCTCGTCGCCCGTGCCGTAGAGGATGGCGTGCATGGCCTCCGCGCTGAAGTCCTTCACCGGCGTGTCCAGCGTGAAACCGTAGCGGGTGCCCAGGGCCGCGAGATACTGGCCCGCGATGCCGTTCTCGTCGTCCGCGTTGAAGCCCATGGCGTTCAGCGCGCCCTGACGCAGGCTGAGGTTCTTGTTCGGGAAGACGCTGTCCTCGGAGATGCGCATGAGCATGCCGAGACCGGAGCACTCGGGGCACGCGCCGTAGGGGCTGTTGAAGGAGAACATGCGGGGGGACAGCTCCTCGATGCTGATGCCGCAGTCCGGGCACGCGTAGTTCATGGAGAAGAGCTGCTCGCCCCGGTCGAACATATCCATCACGACCAGGCCCGCCGCGCGGGCGGTCGCCGTCTCGATGGAGTCCGCGAGGCGCTTCTGGAACTCCTTGCCCGGGCGGATGACCAAGCGGTCCACCACGAGCTCCACGGTGTGCTTTTTCTTTTTGTCCAGGGCGGGCGTGTCGTCCAGGTCGTAGATTTCCCCGTCGATGCGCACGCGCACAAAGCCGCTCTTGCGGGCGTCCTCCAGCACGCGGGCATGCTCGCCCTTTTTGCCGCGAATGACCGGCGCGAGCACCTGCAGGCGCGTGCCCTCAGGCTGGGCCTGCACGGCGTCCACCATCTGGTCGACGGTCTGCTGGCGGATCTCCCGCCCGCAGTTTGGGCAGTGCGGCACGCCGGCGCGGGCATAGAGCAGGCGCAGGTAGTCGTGGATCTCCGTCACCGTGCCCACGGTGGAGCGCGGGTTGTGCGAGGTGGTCTTCTGGTCGATGGAGATGGCCGGGCTCAGGCCGTCGATGGCGTCCACGTCCGGCTTGTCCATCTGGCCCAGAAACTGCCGGGCGTACGCCGACAGCGACTCCACGTACCGCCGCTGTCCCTCGGCGTACAGCGTGTCGAAGGCCAGCGAGCTCTTGCCCGACCCGCTCAGGCCGGTCATGACGATCAGCTTGTTGCGGGGCAGCTCAAGCGTGACGTTTTTCAGGTTGTGGACGCGCGCGCCCCTGACGATGATCTTTCCGATGTCCAAGGTGTGATCCTCCGAATGTACGTTTTCATGTCGATGACCGCCGCGCGGGCGCGGCGATCGGATGTCCCTACGGCGCGTCCGGCCCCGGCGCGCCGTCCGTCAGGCCGAACATCGTCCTCGCCAGGGCGATGCCGGTCGGCGTGCGGAAGATCCGGCCGAGGCCCTGGGCGATGCGCGCCGCGTCGGTGCCGTTTTCGTGCCAGTTGACCAGAAAATCCGCCTCCACCAGGATCTGGTAGTCCATGCCGTCGATGCCGGCATAGGTGTGGTGGTGGCCCACCAGCCACGCCACGCGCTCGGCGGCGGCTTCATCGAAGCCCAGCCGGGTCAGGAGCACCCGGGCCAGCGGCGCGCCCTCCTTCTCCTGATACGGGCCGTCGTCCCGGCCGTATTTCGCGAGCGCGGGCCGGATGCCGATGTCGTGCGCCAACGTGGCGGCCTCCAGCACAAACGTCGTGCGCGAATCGAGCCCCTCGGCCCGGGCGATCCGCCGGGCGAATGCGGGTACCTTGGTCAGGTGCTGCGCCCGATGCGGGCAGCCGGGCTCGTGGCGCATCATCTCAAAAAACAGTGCGTCCAGCAGCGCCTCGCCTGCGCCGGCGTCAAAGCCGCTCGTTTTGTCGATATCCAAGGCGAACCCCTCCCGTGTCGTCGGTCTGTGGGTCGAAAAATTGTCCACTGCTACTGGACAATTTTTTAAAATCCGGAAAATTGTCCAGTAGGATGCGTGAGGC
>CAMNLM010000050.1 GCA_946543085.1 uncultured Clostridia bacterium
GGCCCTGCTCGCCGCCGCCGGCACCCTGAAGCCGGAGGACATCACCGAGCAGTCCCTGGCCGACCGCCTCTACACCCGCGGCCAGCCCGACGTCGACCTGCTCATCCGCACCAGCGGCGAGATGCGCCTGAGCAATTTTCTGCTGTGGCAATGCGCCTACGCCGAGTTCCTCTTCCCCAAGGTGCTGTGGCCGGACTTCTCCGTCCAGGATTACGACGAGGCCCTGAAGGCCTACGCGGGGAGAGAGAGACGGTTTGGGGGGAGATGAAGCGGCCTTCCGCTTTTTTCCGCACCGCTTCATATAGCCCGTGTATCAGCGCTCTACATTAAGGAGGATCCCCATGAAGTTTCTTTCATATGGAATGGAACGTGCCAATCGCCCGCGGCAGAAGGAAGACCCCTATGCGTTTTATGCGGACATCGTGGACGAAAAGTACTATCAGGCCATGTATCCGGATTTTGCCGCGTCTGATATGAGCGCTCTGCAGCACTATATG
Organism: uncultured Clostridia bacterium; assembly: GCA_946543085.1. Lineage (GTDB taxonomy): Bacteria > Bacillota > Clostridia > Christensenellales > Aristaeellaceae > RUG11272. The sequence goes on from CAMNLM010000050.1 coordinate 498, forward strand.
GAGCAGGGGTGGAGAGAAGGAAAGAATCCCTGCTTGTTTTTTGATACAAACTGGTATCTCGCCCTGAATGCCGATGTGAAGAAATCGGGCATGAATCCCTTGATTCATTACGTACAGCACGGCTGGAAGGAGCACAGGAATCCCTCCCCTGTTTTTAACACGGACTTCTACCTGAAATCGAACCCGGATGTAAAAGAAAGCGGCATGAATCCGCTGGTTCACTTTCTGCGCTTCGGCTGGAAGGAGAGCCGGATTGCATTTCATGGGATGGAGGATTTGCTTCCCCTGGACGCCCGTATGCTCCGGGAGAGCGCGAGTTCGACGTGGGAAAGCGTCCTGAACGCTGCTCCGCGTCTGAGCGTGTCCGGTTCAAGCGTGCTGGTCATGAGCGTGGGCAGCGGAGGCACCGCCTATTATGACTACAATACGCTTTTGAAAGAAATCGAAAGTGAAACGGTGATCTACGCCGTGGCTTTGCCCTCCTCCTACGCTGTTCGGGTGTCCGTTCTGTCGCAGGGAATCGCCGTCGAGAAAGTGATCTATTACCAGACCCTTTCTTTCATCGAGGCCATGGAGCAGCTGCATCTCAGCAGAATCGTCGTGGACAACCTTGCGACCTGGCTTCACGTCGACGCGCTGCTGCGCTTTGTATCCAGATATAAAGAAAGCCATCCTGCGACTGCCGTCGATTGGATGGGACATGATCTGTACCCCATCTGCCCCAACTATACGCTTCTGGATGAGTCTGGTGTCTACTGCGGCGTACGGGCCGACGACCCCGAGGCATGCCAGGCCTGTATCTCAAACCGCAATCTTGCCCCGATCACTGATGAATACCTCAGGGGGCAGTACCATTATAAAGACTGGCGCGAAATGTGGGGCGGCTTTCTCCAGAAGACAGCCGATCATCTGCTCACATTCTCCGAATCGGCCAGGAACGCCTACGTAAAAGCCTATCCTTTCCTGAAGGAGAGGATTGCGGTCCGGCCGCACAGCATTCCTTCCTTCGACAGCGTGCGCATAGCGGTGCTGGGGCATCTGGAGGTTCATAAGGGCGCCCGTGTGGTACAGCGTCTGTGTGAATACTGTGAGCAGTGGAGCAGGGACAACATACAGATATACCTGTACGGCAGCAATCCCCTGAAGCTTTCCTATCCCTGCCTGATCGAGAGAGGGCCCTACAACAGGAGCGAACTGCCCGAGCTGATGTCCAGGGACAGGATCGATATCATCTTCATCCCCTCCATTTGCAATGAAACCTTCTGCTATACAGCGGGTGAGGGCATCGCGCTGGGGCTTCCCGTCGCCTGCTTTGACCTGGGCGGGCAAGCCGAGCAGGTCAAGAAATACGACAAGGGCATCATCCTGTCGAGCCAGGACGAAAAATACCTGTACGATACATTCATACAGTTTGCCAAGCCGGCTGCGACCGGAAGCCGCGCGCAGGGAGGCGCTCCGTCCGCTTCCGGCGCTTCGTCCGCCAGCGTCAGCACCGTGATCGTTCAGGACCGCACCAGCCAGGAGTTTTTGCGCTATCTCTACGGCATGCGCAAGGACAAGAGCTGCTTTGTCAAAGAATGTGAGCAGGGCATTGAACTGAAGAGCGGCATGCCCAAGCTGATCGCTTTCTACCTGCCGCAGTTCCACGATTTTCCCGAGAACATCCGCTGGTTTGGCAGGGGCTTTTCGGAGTGGACAAATACCTCCCAGACTTTGCCGCAGTTTGTTGGGCACCGTCAGCCGCAAATCCCGATTGACGTCGGTTATTACAATCTGCAGACGACGCATGTGATGAAGAGGCAGGCCGAGCTTGCCAAAAAATACGGCATTTATGGTTTCTCGGTCTATTATTACTGGTTCTCCGGGCAAAAGCTGATGGATCAGCCCATGCGCCGCCTGCTCGAGGATAAGACGATCGATTTTCCCTTTTTCTTCTTCTGGGCCAACGAGGATTGGACACGCCTGTGGGGCGACGGCAATGATCGGGAAACGCTGTACAAGAGCGAGATACTTCCCGACGACGCGGTCAAATTCATGAACGACGCGCTGCCCTATATGAAGGACAACCGCTATATCCGCATCGGCGGCAAGCCAGCGCTGATCATCTACAAGCTGAAAAAATCGCCGAAGGAAGCCCTGCTGTCCTTCATCGACCAGATCCGCGAGATTGCGCGGAAAGAAGGCCTCGGCGGCATTTACATCTCCGGCATCATTGAAGAGTGGATGGATGTCAACAGGCTGGATGAGTATCAGGCTGAATACCATCTTGACGCAATCACGCAGTTTTCCTCGGCGTTCGGCAGGCAGCTGAAGGAAAAGAAAACCGTGTTTGTGGACCCGGACTGCCGCTCCCATGTGTTTGACATGAGCGAGTATGTGGCCAACAAGCGTTATCTGATGGATACAAAGGCCAATCTTTACGCCGGACTGTTTACAAACTGGGACAATTCTCCGCGGAGATACGACCGGGGCGCGACCATTTTGCAGAATACGCCGGAGGATTACAAGACCTGGCTGATCGACCTGATTCACTGGACAAAAGAACACCACAGCGAAGACGATCAATACATCTTTATCAACGCCTGGAACGAATGGGCGGAAAGCGCCCATGTTGAGCCGGACACCTACTATGGCTATGCGTATCTCCAGAAGACAAAAGAGGCCCTGGAAGAAGCCGACTGAAAGAAGTCACCCCAATTCACAGCAAACGGAGGTTTTGTCATGTCCATCCAATACAAGCGCGTTCTCCTGAAGCTCAGCGGCGAAGCCCTGGGCGGCAATGGTAACATCTTCGACTTTGACAAGGTGCGCGTGGCGGCGGAGACCATCCGCGAGATGCACGCGCTCGGCGCTCAGATCGGCATCGTCATCGGCGCGGGCAACATCTGGCGCGGGCGGCAGGGTCCCTCCGCCAACATGGACGCCGTGTCCGCCGATCAGATGGGCATGCTCGGCACGGTCATCAACTGCATCTGCATGGCGGACGCCCTGCGCCAGGCGGGCGTGGACGCGGTGGTGCAGTCCGCCGTGGACATGAACCGCTTCGCCGAGCCCTTCAACGCGATGGCGGCGCGCCGCCACCTGAGCGAAGGCCGCGTGGTGCTCTTCGCGGCGGGCAGCGGCAACCCCTTCTTCTCCACCGACACGGCCGTCGCCCTGCGCGCCATCGAGATGCAGGTGGACGCCGTGCTGATGGCCAAGAACATCGACGGCGTGTATACCGCGGACCCGCGTCAGGATCCCACCGCCACGCTGATCCCGGATATCACCTATGCCGAGGCCCTGCGCCGGAACCTCAAGGTGATGGACGCCTCCGCCTTCTCCCTGTGCGCGGAGAACGCCGTGCCCGTCGTGCGCGTGTTCGGGCTGGACGATCCCCGCAATCTGGTGAAGGTCCTCGAGGGCGACCCGATGGGCACCGTGGTGCATCCCTGACCAGGCGGAGCCCCGGTCCGGGCGGCGTCCGTCCGTCGGATCTCTGGATGAACGGCGCCGATGCAACACAATCCCCCTTCCGATCGTTATTCTGATGAACCGGGTGATCCGGGCGGTGCCCGCTCTGAGGTGACTTATGCGTGATCTATCCAAATGCCTGCTGTGCATCCTGGCGCTCGTGCTGTGCCTGACAGGCATTCTCCCGTGCCTTGGCGAGGAAGAACTCCATCTGGAGGAGTCCGTCCTGCTCAACGACGACGGCACGGAATCCCCCGACCCGAAAGAAAGCACGGTCGAGACCGCAGGCACGGCGCGCGACGACTTCATCAGCCGCATGATCGCGCTGGGCGAAAAGCTCTACACCAGGGCCAACGGCAAGGCTCAGCGCGCGCACTATGCTGGGGACATCTATGTCTGCAAGAACTTCACGGTCTACCTCTTCCGTCAGAACCGCGACGACTTCCGGATGGCCGCCTATCCCGACACCCAGCTGGTGATCCCGAACAACCTCCCTGCCAAGCAGTGCAAGCCCTACGCCTACGGCATCTTCTGGGAGGACGTGCCGGCGGAGAAGGGCAATCCCTTCGAGATCGCGGCCCAGTTCAAATATGACAGCGCGCTCAGCTACGAGGAAAACTTCGACCTTGCCTGCGCCTTCATGCGCAAGGCGCAACGCGGGGACTTCTTCCAGATGTCCGCCGATTACGATTACGGCGTCGGCGCGCACAGCGCCATCATGCTGGCCTACGACCCGGAGGCGGACGCCATCCACTGGATGGACAGCAACATGCGCGGCAAGAAGGTCGGCGGCATCCGCTACGGCATCGTCCAGTACGACGCGGTGAAACCGGTCAGCTGGTGGGCCAGCGCGTTCTGCAAGAAGAAGCGCGGAGCGACCCTGTACCGCCTGCGCGAGGACATTGTTTACGCGGAGGAGGCCGCCCATGAGTGACTTTGGCATGCCCTTCCTGCTCGAGTGCAACAGCCCGGAGAAATGCGCCGCGCTGTGCGGCGAGCTGAAGCTCGACTTCGTGGAGCTGAACATTTCCTTCCCCGCCTGCGGCATCGACAGGCTGGACGCCCGTTCCCTGAACGCCCTGCGCGAAAAGCACGGCGTCTATTTCACCCTGCATATGGACGAGGAAGCCCAGCCCTTCGCCTTCAATCCCATGGTGCGCGAGGCCTGGCTCGAAACCTTCCGCCGCACGTTTGACCTGTGCGCCGAGGCGGGCATTCCCGTCGTCAACATGCACATGCCCCGCGGCGTGTGGATTACCCTGCCCAGCGGCAAGGTGTTCATGTGCGACCAGTACGCGGAGGATTTCGCGGAGATGGTCGACGGCTTCCGCGCCTTCTGCGAATCGCGCCTGGCTGGCAGCGGGACGGTCGTCTGCGTCGAGAACACAAACGGCTGGCTGCCCTTCGAGCGAAGCGCCATCGAGCGGCTGCTGCCCTCCCCCGTCATCGGCCTGACGCTGGACATCGGCCACAGCGAGGCGACCGGGGACGCGGATATTCCCTTCTTCGAGGCCCACGACGCGAAGCTCTGGCACATGCACGCCCACGACGCCGAGGGCAAGCGCGACCACCAGGCCCTCGGGCGCGGCAGGGTGAACCTTGCGCAGCGCCTCGGCTGGGCGCTGCGGCGCGACGCGCGCATTCTGCTTGAAATCAAGACCATCGAAGCCCTGCGCGAAAGCGTCCGCGCCGTGCCGAAGTACCTGCCGGAGGAGATCGGCCGCAGGTTCCTCCCCGCGTGAGACCATCCGGCGGATTCTCCGCATTCTTGCCGAAAGGAGGCGCAGTGTTGCACCGACTCCCCACTCGTATCCTCGCCCTGGCGCTGCTGCTGTGCCTGCTTTGCGCCAGCGCCCTCGCGGCGGCGAAGAAGCCCAAGGTGACAGCGACCCCGAGCCCCTACCCCGAGGCCACGCTGGCCCCGGACGCGCCGGCCTACGACGCCGAGAAGCCCGACGAGCTCAACGCGGATCAGCTCTATGCCTGGTCCGCCGTGCTGATCGAGGCCGAGAGCGGCAAGGTCATCTTCGAGAAGAGCGCGGATGACATCCGCTATCCCGCCTCCACCACAAAGATCATGACCGTGCTGCTCGCGCTTCACTTTGTGGAGGACCTCGACCAGACCGTCACCGTGAGCGAGACGGCCGCCGCCGTCAACAACACCGACGACGACATCTCCTCCCTGGACCTGCAGCCCGGGGAGGAAATCAACTTCACCGACCTCCTCTACGGCACCATGCTCGCCTCCGCCAACGACGGCGCGAACGTCATCGCCGAGACGGTCTCCGGTTCCATCGAGCGCTTCGTCGACCTCATGAACCAGTACGCCCAGCTGCTGGGCTGCACGAACACGCACTTCGCCAACCCGCACGGCCTGCACGACCCGATGCACTATTCCACCCCGAGGGACATGGCCATCATCGCCCGCGAAGCCATGCATCACGAACTGTTCCGCGATATCGTCCGCTCCTCCAGCTACACCATCGCCAAGACGAACATGCACCGCGCCCGCACCGTCACCAACACCAACGAGCTCTATAACCAGGGCACCGAGGAAAAGCCCAACAAGTATTACTTCCCCGCCTCCATCGGCATCAAGACCGGCTTCACCTCCCCCGCGCAGTACTGCTTCGTCGGCGCGGCCCTGCAGGACGACGTCGAGCTCATCTCGGTCGTGATGTACACGGGCAAGCGCGCGCGCTGGGCGGACACGATCAAGCTGATGAACTACGGCTTCTCCCAGTACGAATCGGTGACGCCGGTGGACCTGTACAACATGCGGCCCACCACCATCGAGACCAGCGGCTACGCCACGGATGACCCCGCCCTGGGCAAGCTCCGCCTGAACGCGGTGCCGCAGAACAGCGCGAAGGCCTCCGGCGTGCACATCGTGGCCACGAAGGAAGAAATCAGCAACATGGTGACCAACCTGAAGAACACCATGTATTTCCAATACACCCGCGACTTCACCGCCCCCATCACCGCCGGGGAGACCATCGGCACGATGACCTATTTCGACGCGAACGGCGAGCCCATCGTCTACAACCTGGTTGCCTCCCGCAGCGTCGCGCGCCGCGCCAACGCGCCGAAAACGCTGGAGGAGATCGTCGCCGAGACCTACAGCGATCCGAATCCCTTCCCGAAGCCCACGGTGGAGATGGGCGTCTACGCGGCCCTGCCCTTCGTGGGGATGTACGGCCTCGTGAAGTTCCTGCGCGCCCGGCGGAAAAAGAAGCGGCGCGCCGCCCGGCACACCCCGCGCGTCACGCACAGATATCTGAAATGAGATCTGCAATGAGCCTCAGCGGCCCGGAAGAGCAAGCCTCCGAAGGGCCGTTTTGCTTTGCGCCGGGCCCGGCGGATTCCGGCCTGATTTTATCAATGTAACTCCGCCGTTTGGATTGACTTTACAATTCTTCCTATGGTATACTACAAGCGCTGAGCTATGCGGACAGCTTTTTGCTTGTCCGCACAGGAGGTGAAAGAATGTCCTCAGAGGCGATGCACAAAAAGCACGTCCTGGGTGCGGTGGCGGCCTTCGCTGTGCTGGTGCTGGCGGTGGCGGGCTACCTGATCGGCACCCGCATGGAAGCCGGCCAGTATCGGGAAACGCGCACGATTCTCCCTGAAGATTTCAGCCTGACCCCCACCATCGAGGTCAACGGAACGGTATACGCGCAGCGCGCCAACCTGACGCCCATCCTCATGATCGGCTATGACAAGACGGACGACTCCTCGTCCGTGGGCTACCGCAGCGGCGGCCAGAGCGACTTCCTGCTGCTGGTGGTGATCGACCACGACGCGCACACCGTGCGCCAGCTGCAGATCGACCGCGACACCATGACGGCCGTCCAGGTGCTCGGCGTCACAGGCCATCCGGCCGGCACCCGCGAGATGCAGATCTGTCTGAGCCACGCCTTCGGCAAGACGATCGACCAGAACGACGCGTCGACGCTCGCCGCCGTGACCAATCTGCTAGAGGGCGTCCCTGTGGAATACACGATCTCCATGAACATCACCTCCATCGGCCGCATGAACCGCCTGCTCGGCGGCGTGACCGTGACCATCCAGGATGACTTCTCCGACGTGGACCCCGCGATGGTGCCCGGCACGACCCTGAAGCTGACCGACCAGCAGGCGGAGACCTTCGTCCGCAGCCGTATGCAGATCGGCGGCGGCACCAACGAGGAGCGCATGACCCGCCAGCGGACCTATATGCTCGCTGCCATCGACCTGATGATGACGCGCCTGAAGGAGGACTCCGGCTACGCCAACACCCTGCTCAACGGCGTGAGCGAATTCACCTACACGAACATGACCCGCGGCCGCATGCTCAACGAGATGAAGAGCGCGGCCGGCTACGATATCCGTCCCGTGGAATACATCGAGGGCGAGCATGTTGTGCGCGAGGGTTTCATGCAGTTCGACGCGAGCGAGGAGAGCATCATCCGCTGGGTGCTGGACGCTTTCTACCGCCCCCTGAAATCCTGAGCGACAGAAACAGTATACAGAGAAAGAGTGAGGAATCGGGATGGATAATTTGCAGGCAAAAGAAAACCTGATGGATGAGCCTGAGAAAGGCGAGCTTGAGATCGACCTTGTCGAGCTGCTCTATCGCCTGCTCGAAAAGATCAAGTGGCTGATTCTGTTCGCGGTCATCGGCGCTCTGCTGGCCGGTGTTTACACGTTCCGGTTCGTCACGCCCATGTACCAGTCCACCGCCAAGCTGTTCATTCTCAACAGCAAGGACTCCGTGCTGAACCTGAGCGACCTGCAGATCGGCTCGCAGCTGGCCAACGACTACATCGAAGTCTTCTCCAACTGGCACGTTCACGAGCTGGTGATGCAGCGCCTGGGCATCGAGGACAAGACCTATTCAGAGCTGCAGAGCATGGTCTCCGTCCGGAATCCCTCGGGCACCCGAATCATTTATATCACCGTGCATTCGAGCGATCCGCAGCAGGCCATGCAGATCGCCAACTGCTATGCGGATGTGGCGCGCGAATTCATCGCGGCCCGGATGGGCATCGAGATGCCCACCATCTTTGAGGAAGCCCGCGCCGCCGACCGTCCCTATTCCCCCAGCAAGACGCGCAACATCCTCATCGGCTTCCTGCTGGGCGGCCTCCTTGCCGCGGCTGTCGTCGTGATCCAGTTCATCGCGGATGACCGCGTGCACACCGGCGAGATGATCGAGAAGCGCCTCGGCCTCGCCACACTGGGCCTGATGCCCGCCGAGGAAAGCAGCAGCCCCAGCAGGAAGAGCAGCCCGAAGAAACACCTCAGCGGAAAGGAGGGCAAGGCATGAGACAGGCCATCGTCAATCAGCTGACCCCGCTGGATTATGCCGGCACGGAAGCGCTGAACACCATCTGCACCAATCTGACCTTCGCGGGCCGTGATCTGAAAAAAATCGTCTTCACCTCCAACACCCAGAGCGAAGGCAAGAGCTACATGGTCATGCACATCCTGGAGAACCTTGCCCGCCGCGGCCGCCGCGTGGTGCTGGTCGACTGCGACATGCGCCGCTCCTTCCTGGTGAAGCGGCACCGCATCGAGACGGACGGCGAAATGCTGGGCCTCGCCCATTACCTGGTGGGCCAGTGCGGCCTGGGCGACTGCGTCTACGAGACCAACCTGCACGGCGCCTGCCTGATCCCGGCCGGCCGCGACGTCTCCAACCCCATGGGTCTTCTGGATTCCATCTATTTCTCCGAGATGCTGGATGAGCTGGCGCGCAACTTTGACCTCGTGCTGGTGGACGCACCGCCCGTCGGCATGGTCATCGACGCCGCGGAGATTGCCCAGAGCTGCGACGGCTCGGTGCTGGTGGTCGAATACAACAAGACCCACCTGCGCGACCTGAGCCAGTGCAAATGGCAGATGGAGCGCTCCGGCAAGCCGATCCTCGGCTGCATCATCAACAAGGTGAAGTTCGACACCCTCTCCTCCAAGAAATACTACAACAAGGGCTACTACAACCACTATACCAGCGGCTATTACAAGAAGAGCAGCGAGGACAAGTGAGCAAAAGCTCCCGAAGGATCTGCATGAATCCCCGGGAGCTTTTTCTGTCCGCTTTTCGTATCCGTCCCGTCTTTCGCATCTTTCGCATCTTTCACATCTTTCGCAAAAGAAAAACGCCCGTCCTTCTTGCACATGGACAGGCGCTTTCGCACATTTGCCGGTGATTAAGCCTCGGCTTCCACGGTCGCGTGGGTCTTGGGCAGCGCGCGCTGCACCTTGCCGCTGCGCAGGCAGGCCGTGCAGACATTCATACGCTTGGCAGCACCATTCACCATCACACGGACGTTCTGCACATTGGGCGCCCAGATGGTGTGGGTCTTCCGGTTGGAATGGCTGACCAGGTTGCCGTTCAGCATACCCTTGCCGCAGATCTCACAAAACTTTCCCATGAGAATCCACCTTCCTTGTTGGAGTCAAGGCACATCAAAGCGGGTGTATTGTATCATGGACGCGAAAAAAAAGCAAGGCCTACTTCCGGCGGAAATCGCAATTCCAGGCGGATTTCTCAGCTGAAACATATTTGAAATAAAATGCACATATAATTGACAAACATTCACAGGGACAGTATAATGGATGTTGTTGAACTATGTCCATGCGCGGACGCTGTCCGTGTCAGACAAGGAGGGCGACCCATCGTGCGTACTGCTATTCGCGTCCTGATTGCCGTGATCACGCTGGCGATCGTTGCGGCGCTCGTGCCTGGCGCCGTGCCGGCGGCCGGCGCGGAGGAGCTGCCGGTCTACACGCCGGTGCGCCTCAACGGAGAGAGCGCCAATTATATCGAATACACGGAAAAGACGCCCTATGCCCCGCACAAGGACGCCTATCTGACCGATGAGCTGGGCTATAAGGACGACACGATCTCCGTGCGCTTCGACACCCTGCGCTATGCCAACTCCGACGTGTGGCTCTGCTGGGTGCAGATCGCGGACGCCAGCCAGCTGCGCACGGCGACCTACAAACCCTACCCCTCCAAGTCCTCCGAGATGGCCAACAAGATCGCCCTGCGCGAGAAGGCCGTGCTGGCCATCAACGGCGACTTCTTCATGGACCGCAAGGAGGGCTTCATCGTCCGCAATGGCCAGGTGATGCGCGACAATTACTTCGAGGGCCTCGACGCCCTGATCGTCGACGGCGACGGGGACTTCTACATCATCCAGAAGCCAACCAAGGAGAAGATCGACGACATCGAGGGCACCATCGTGCAGGCCTTCGCCTTCGGCCCGGGGCTCGTCATCGACGGGGAGCAGCAGACCAACTTCCCGGACGGCAACAACAAGCCCTACGGCCGCACCCAGCGCATGGCCCTGTGCCAGATGGGCAGCCTGAGCTATCTGATGATCGCCACCTCCGGCCCGGAGCAGAAGAACTCGACCGGCGTCACCATGGATGAGCTGGCAACGCTCGCGCACGATCTCGGCGCGCAGCAGGCTTACAACCTCGACGGCGGCTCCTCCACCTGGCTCGTCTTCGACGGGGACAAGGTGAACGCCCCCGGCAGCAAGAAGCGCCCCATCTGCGATATCGTCTATTTCATCACCTCGGAGGAAGCCCCGGCGGCGGAGGCGGCTGAATGAGCGAAGAAGTATTGCTTCTGGAGGCCGGTTCCCTCCGGCTGACCGCCTACGGCCTGTGCATGGCGCTCGCCGCGCTGGCCGGCCTTGGCGTGACCCTGTGGACGCAGAAGAAGGCCCTGCGGCGCGGCGAAGCGTTGACCCTCTGGGTCTCCGTCACGCTCGGCGCGGTGGTCGGCGGCCACGTGGTGTGGTGCCTGAGCATGTTCAACGCCATGCTCTATGATTACAGCAGCGGCCTTTCCCTCCTGTGGAAGCTGCACCTCGGCGGCGTGACGCTCTACGGCGGCATCCTCGGCGGTCTGGCCGGCGTCTGGCTGACCTCCATCCTGCTGAAGCAGCGCGCGGCCAAACTGGCGGACGCCGCCCTCCCCGGCGCCTGCGCGGCGCTGGCGATCGGACGTTTCGCGGAGTTCTTCAGCGGCGGCCAGGGCCTTGGCGCGTGGGTCGAGAATGAGAGCCTCCGCTGTTTCCCGATCGCGCTTTGCACCTACACCGACGGCGATTACAGCGAGTGGCACGTGCCGGTCTTCGTCTACGAAGCGGCTGTCGCCCTTGTCCTGCTGGCCCTTGTCCTCGCCCTGCGCGGCAGGTGGAAGCGGGACGGCGAGGCGACCGGCGTCCTGCTGACCCTGCTCGGCTGCACCCAGATCTTCCTCGAACAGCTCCGCCAGGACGACTACCCGCGCTTCGGCTTCGTGCGCTTCACCCAGCTCGCCGCCATCGGCGTCATCACCGTGGTCATGCTGCTGCGGCTCCGGCGCGAATTCATGAGCCGCGGGACACGCATTGCCTGCTTCGCCCTGCTGCTGGCGGCATCGATGGTCGTCATCTTCGCCGAATTCACCCTCGAAAAGCCGCAGATGCTCGTCTGGCTGCGCCTCTCCATCCTGCTGACAGCGGCCTGCCTCATCGCGGCCCAGCTGCGCGTGGGCAAGCCGCACGGGCAGCGCGCCTTCCGCGCCGCGGCAGTCCTCGAAATCGCGGCGGCAGCCGCGCTCGTCGTGCTGCTGCGCCTCGGCCTCGCGTGGGAGAACACCCTGATCTATGGCATCATGGCCCTGGCCGTGGCGCTGATCGGCTGGACGACGCTGGTGCGCGGGGACGCGAAGGTCTAAAACCCGGAAACAAATCCAATTGATATAGAGAAACATCGGGAAGGAAATGCCTATGCAGGTGACCCATCCCCAGGCAGGCTGGAACGGGATTCCGGCGGAAAATGTCTTTATCGCGACAGACGATCTCGGCAGCGAGGCGGGACGCGGCTACGTGATCTATCAGTATCAGCCGCACCTCTACCCCGACTGCCCGGTCAATATCTATTTTTCCCTGGACTGGCGGGCCTCCGGGAGCTTCATGCTCTTCGGGGCCCTGATTGCGCGCGCGCGCCAGCTGCGGGACTCCAACCCCGGCGTGCGGGCGCGGGTCTATACGTGCATCGCCCCGGACGACGAGGGCGCCCGCGCGTTCTTTGAGCACGGCGGCATGAACTGCGACGACCGCGAGGTGCTGCTGCGCCTCCCGATTCCCGAGGCGCCCGGCCGCATCCCGATGAACTGCGACGTGGTGCCCTGTCCGCTGAACACGCCGGACGAGGTCAACGGCCTGATCCAGCGCATGCAGCAGAACGACATCACCCACCTCACCGCGGAGGATCTGAACAGCCTGCGCTTCACACCGCACTTCCGGGCCCTGGGGCTCAGCTGCGGCGGCTACCTCGCGGGAGAAGCCCTGCTCTGCGGCAGCGGCCCCGAGTGTGAGCTCGCCGCGCTCTATATCTCCGAGCCCTACCGCCGGCGCGGCCTTGCCAAGGCCCTGCTGAACCGCTGCATGGCGATGATGGCCCAGGAGGGCGTCACGAGCTTCACCGGACGCTTTGTGACGCGGAGCCTCCCCCAGAAGCAGCTCGCCCTCTCCTTCAAGGCCCTCGACCTCGGCACCAGCGCGGTATTCCCCTCGATTTTCCTGTAATCACCGCCCCTCCGCAGGAGCGCTTCGCGAACGACGGCTTCGCCCAATCACCCTTCAGCTGAGGGTCTCCGCAGGAGCGCCTTGCGAACGGCGGCATCGCCCAATCACCCTTCAGCTGAGGCCCTCCGCAGGAGCGCCTTTCAAGGGGTTCCAGGGGACGCTTTCGCGCGGAAAGCGTCCCCTGGCCCAACCAAAGCATCTCCCCTCCCCGCCTGCGGGGAGGGGCCGGGGGTGGGGCCATCGCCGCCGAACGCGTCTGTCCGCGGTCATTCCCCATCCATTCATCCATACATCCCACCAGGGAGGTTCATCCCCATGGCAAAACTCTACTTCCGCTACGGCGCGATGGGTTCCAGCAAAACCGCCAACGCGATCATGGTTCAATACAACTACAACGAGCGCGGCCAACGCGTCCTGATGGTCAAACCCCGCCTCGACACCCGCGACGGCGCGCGCACAGTTCTCTCCCGCTGCGGGCTCTCCTCCGAGTGCGTCTTTGTCGAGGAGCTGGAGAGCCTGCCCGTTGCGGACTACGACTGCGTGATCGTGGACGAAGCCCAGTTCCTCACCAAGGCACAGGTGGAATACCTTGTGCGCATCGTGGACGAGATGAACGTGCCGGTCATCGCCTACGGCCTGCGCACGGACTTCCAGGGCAATTTCTTCGAGGGCTCCCTCTGGCTGATGGCCTGGGCGGACACCATCGAGGAGGTCAAGACCATCTGCTGGTGCGGCAAGAAGGCCACCTGCAACGCCCGCGTCTACAACGGCAAGGTCGTCAAGGAGGGCGACCAGATCCTTCTGGGCGGCAACAGCCGCTACGTCTCCCTGTGCCGCAGGCACTGGAGGCAGGGCGATCTGGGCCCCTTCCGGGATCTGGACATGGGGCGCTGAGAGGCCTCCCGCTGTCTGCCGCGTCTTCAGCAGGTTCATGCAACGCCTTTGAACGCCTCAGCATACGTACGCCGCGCCTGCGGCGTTTTTCTGTGCGCGGTAAGCCCTTTTCCCCGGACATTCCCGGATTTTCCGCCCCATTCCCATGCGGATTTCTTGACAAACCCTGCACGTGGCTTTATAATGCTTTTGCCGGAAAAAACGGTTTTTCGGCGGGCCTGTACAGGGCTCTCTTGCGCCGGAAACGGTGTGTCGCCGGGTTCGGCAGTCCTCCCCCTCCCTCCTCGCGGACGGGCGGGACGATCAAAGACAGAAAGGATTGATACCAATGGCTTACTTGGAGATCATTGACGTCATCGGCCGTGAGATTCTGGACTCCCGCGGCAATCCCACCGTTGAGGCTGAGGTTGTGCTGGCTGACGGCACCATCGGCCGCGGCATGGCGCCCAGCGGCGCTTCCACCGGCGAGTTTGAGGCCCTGGAGCTGCGCGACGGCGACAAGAGCCGCTATCTGGGCAAGGGCGTGCAGAAGGCTGTTGAGAACATCAACACCATCATCTGCGACGAGCTGGAGGGCATGGACGCCTCCGACATTTATGCCATCGACGCCGCGATGATCAAGGCCGATGGCACCAAGGACAAGAGCAAGCTGGGCGCAAACGCCATCCTGGCGGTCTCCATCGCCTGCGCGCGCGCTGCCGCAACCTCTCTGGACATCCCGCTGTACCGCTTCCTGGGCGGCGTGAACGCCAACCGTCTGCCCGTGCCCATGATGAACATCCTCAACGGCGGCGCGCATGCCGATTCCTCCGTGGATACCCAGGAATTCATGGTCATGCCCGTGGGCGCTCCCTCCTTCAAGGAAGGTCTGCGCTGGTGCGCCGAGGTCTTCCACAACCTGCGCAAGCTGATCAAGGACATGAAGGACGTCACCGCTGTGGGCGATGAGGGCGGCTTTGCTCCCAACAGCCTGAAGGGCGACGAGGACGCCATCGAGCTGATCCTGAAGGCCATCAAGGCCGCCGGCTTCGAGCCCGGCAAGGACTTCATGCTGGCGATGGACGCCGCTGCCTCTGAGTGGAAGAGCCCCAAGGGCAAGGGCTTCTACAAGCTGCCCAAGGCCGGCACCGAGTACACCTCCGCCGAGCTGATCGCGCACTGGAAGAGCCTGGTCGAGAAGTATCCGATCATTTCCATCGAGGACGGCCTGGATGAAGAGGACTGGGAAGGCTGGCAGAAGATGACCAAGGAGCTGGGCGACAAGGTGCAGCTCGTGGGCGACGACCTGTTCGTGACCAACACCGAGCGTCTGGCCAAGGGTATCGCCCTGGGTGCCGGCAACGCCGTGCTGATCAAGCTGAATCAGATCGGCTCCGTGTCCGAGACCCTGGAAGCCATCAAGATGGCCCACAAGGCTGGCTATGCTGCCGTGACCTCTCACCGCTCCGGCGAGACCGAGGACACCACCATCGCCGACCTGGCCGTGGCTCTGAACACCTGCCAGATCAAGACCGGCGCTCCCTCCCGCACCGAGCGCGTGGCGAAGTACAACCAGCTCCTCCGCATTGAGGAAGAGCTTGGCGACAGCGCCCAGTATCCGGGAATGGCTGCTTTCAACGTGAAGCGCTGAATCGTTTAGTTTAATGAAACGGGCGTGGGAACCTTGGAAAAGGTTCCCACGTTTTTTGTCTGCTGGGATGAGGACGCTGCACGGTTATTTGTGCCGCCCACGATTGAGTGGCCCCACCCCCGACCCCTCTCCGCAAGCGGGGAGGGGAGTCTTAGGTTGAGCCGGGGGACGCTTTCCTCCGGAAAGCTGACCGGGGCTGCCGCCCATTCTTCGCTGAAAACTCCACACTGTGGAGTTTTCCGGGCGCTCAGAATCCCCGGACCCCCTGGAAAGGTGCTCCTGCGGAGGGCGCGGCTCAGGCCCCTTGAAGGCGCTCCTGGGGAGGGCGTGGACTCCGATCCGCTTGAAAGCCGCTCCTGCGGAGGGATGATGCCGGTTTCTTTGCAACTCACCCACGGACGCAACAGGAATTTGCCCGTCGGCGGAGAATTCCTGTTTGTCCTCTGAAAGGAGTTTGTTTTCCATGAGAAGATGTCTGTCTTTCTTTCTGGCAGCGATGCTGCTGTTTTCCGGCACAGCCGTGGGCGAAGCCCTGCCGACAGGAGGTGGCGACGTGGAGCAGCTGCTCGCCTCGATGTCTCTGCGCGATAAGGTCGGCCAGATGATGATGCCGAGCTTCCGCGTCTGGAAAGAGATGCCCGCCAAGGAGGGCGAGGAGACTCCTGCCGTCAGCATCACCGAGCTGAATGACCAGATCCGCGAAGCCATCGCCAGGTACCACTTCGGCGGTGTCATTCTCTACGCCGAGAACTGCGTGGACGCCGAGCAGACCCTCCGACTGAACGCGGCGCTTCAGGCCGCGAGCCTGGAGAGCGGCGGCCTGCCCATGCTGATCGCCGCGGACCAGGAGGGCGGCAACGTCAGCCGTCTGGGCTACGGCACGGTCGGCGTGAGCAACATGGCCCTGGCCGCCACGGGCGACAGCGCCAACGCCCGCGCCATGGCGCGCATCCACGGCGAAGAGCTGGGCCTGGTCGGCATCCAGCTGAACTTCGCGCCTGTCGCGGACGTGAACAGCAACCCCAACAACCCCGTCATCGGCATCCGTTCCTTCTCAGATGACGCGGCGACCGTCAGCGAATACTGTCAGGCCTATCTGGCCGGTCTTCACGACGCCGGCGCCATCGCGGCCCTCAAGCACTTCCCGGGCCACGGCGACACGGACACGGACAGCCACACCGGCTTCCCCATTATTCAGCGCACGCTGGACGAGCTGAAGGCCAACGAGCTGATTCCCTTCCAGGCCGCCATCGACGCGGGCGCGGACATGGTCATGACCGCGCACATCCAGTACCCGCAGA
>CAMNLM010000051.1 GCA_946543085.1 uncultured Clostridia bacterium
CCACCATGTTCTCGACCTCCACGTCCACGATCTCGCCCAGCTCCAGGCCGTACTCGATGGCGCTGCCGGGTTTGTTCGTGTGCACGTGAACCGACACGCGGGAGAGGTCGCCCTCCACGTTCACCCAGTCGCCGATGCGGTTGAGGCGGCGGCGCAGGAAGTCGATGTCGCTCTCCGTGTCGTCCTCTTCCATGTTCTGGATGGTATAAGCCGTGTGGTAGGCGTACTTGAACTCGGTGATGCTGTCGTGGTCGTCGTGGAAAGCGCCGTCGTCCTCGGTCTGCGCGAGCAGATCGTCCAGGGATTCGCCGCGCAGCACGGCCGCGTAGCCCGTGTAGATGAACATCAGGCCCTTGCCGCCGGAGTCCACCACGCCCGCCTGCTTCAGCGGGGGCAGCATCTCGGGGGTGCGCTTGAGGATGGCCTCGCCGCTGCGCAGCATGACCTCGAACAGCGCGTCGTAATCCTCTGGATCCTTCTCCACCTGCTTCAGCGCGTCCTCGGCGATCACGCGGGCCACGGTCAGGATCGTGCCCTCCTTGGGCTTCATCACGGCCTTGTAGGCCATGTCCGAGCCCGCCTTCAGCGCGTTTGCGAACTGCACCGGGGTGATTTTCTCCTGGCCGGCGATCGACTTGGAGAAGCCGCGCAGCAGCTGGGACGTGATGACGCCGCTGTTGCCGCGCGCGCCGCGCAGAGCGCCCTTGCTGAGCGCCGCCGCGGCCTCGTCCGCGCGCAGCAGTTCCTTCGCGTTCACCTCTCGGATAGCGCTCTGCATCGTCAGGGACATGTTGGTGCCCGTGTCGCCGTCGGGAACCGGGAAGACGTTCAGCGCGTCCACCAGCTCGCGGTTCTTCTCGAGCAGAGCGCTGCCTGCCACGGCCATATCGCGCAGCAGCAGGCCGTCTATCGTTTTATACTGTATCAATTGTTCATCCTCCGTTCAGCTTCGTGGCCAATCACACGCGGATGCCTTCCACGGTTACGGAAACCTTGTTCACCTTCACGCCGGTCATGCTCTCCAGCTTATAGCGAACCGTCTCCGCGATGGTATTGCAGACCACCGAGATGGAAATGCCATATTCCACAATGATAAACAGATCGACATCCAACGCGTCCCCGACGCTGCGGATCTGCACGCCCTTGGAGAGGTTCTCGCGGCCCAGCCACTGCACCAGGCCGTCCGTCGCCCGCTTGGAGGACATCGCGACGATGCCGTAGCATTCCAGCGCCGCATAGCCCACGACCTTGAGCAGAACGTCTTCCGTGATGTAAATCGTGCCGATGTCGTTCCTGATCTTGCACTCCATGCTGTCTGACCTCCTTGTCCGTGCGGGGGATGTTTGCGCACCAAACACGCGCCACCGCACATGGTCAGGGATAGTATACTTGATTTTGGTAAGATGTGCAAGTAGGGGCATGGAATTGTAACATTCGGGAGGGCCCTGCCCCCGGCCTTTCCCGCAGGAGGATGATTCCAGGGTTCCGCCTCCGTGACGGATGCGGGGCATCGCCGACGGTTTTGCCCCCGGGGAAAGCATACCCGTGTGCCCGCGCGAAAAAGCCTCCGGAGAAAGCATGCCTGTGTGCCGCGCGAAAAAGCCTCCGGGGCCTCATCTGGCCGTCCGGAGGCTTTCCTGTTCTGTTCAGTTCAGGCGTTGTCGCTGACGAGCAGCTTGACGATCTCGCCGTGATAGAGGGTGTGCACGCCGGCGCGCTGGTACCAGGGCTCCACGCCTGCGTCGACGCTGTTCACATCGAAGTCGCTGCGGCCCATCACGCGGCAGAGAACCGCGACGCGGCTGTCCGCGAAATACGGCGCAACGTCGTCCGTCACGAACGCCTTGCCGCAGCCGGCGATCTTGTCCTCGTCCCGTCCGGAGACGCGGCCGAAGTAGTTCAGCGTCGGCTTGTCCTCCGGCTTCAGGTAGCAGATGGAGAAATACGCCGCGCCGTCAAAGATATGCTTGGAGTAGCGGCTCTTGTGGATGTAGACGGTCGCGGCCGGCTTTGACCAGAGCGTTCCGTACTGGCCCCAGCCGATGGTCAGGCCGTTGGTCTCCCTGCCGTCGTCCGCCAGCGCGATGGCCCATTCCTTTTCCAGGTTCATCGGGTCGACATACTTGCACAGGTCGTGGATGGCAATCTCTCTCATAGTGCTCCCTCCCGTCTCAGGATCCGGTCTTCCCGTGCTGTGTCAGATTTCCCGGCTCCGTGGGCGTCACTTGACCCGCTCAAAGCGCACAACGTTCCAGCTCAGCGCGGGCAGGCAGATTTCCGCCTTGCCGCCGTCGATCTTTCCGCCGGGGCCGGCTGTGGGCCGCACCGTGTCCGGGTGTTCCTCAGTGTTCACCGCGTGTACGTCGTCATGGTGCAGCAGGATGTGTTCCTTCAGGCGCAGGTCTCCGAAGGAGCGCAGGTCGAGGCTCAGCAGGCAGTCTTCCTTCAGATCGCGGTTGACGCAGAACACGGTCACCGTGCCGTCGTCGTCCACCGTGGCCGTCGCGTCGATGGTCGGCACGGCCTCGTAGGCCTTGCAGTCGTAGACGGGGCTCTTCACCAGCGCGCGCAGGGCGGTGCCGCGGCCGTATTGGCTTGCGTGCAGGAAGGGATAGAAAATGGTCTGCGCCCAGCATCCGCCGCCGTTGCGCGTCATGATCGGCGCGATGACGTTCACCAGCTGCGCCAGGCAGGCGATCTTCACGCGGTCGGCGTTGCGCAGGAAGGTGATCAGAATGCTGCCCACGAGAAGGGCGTCCTCGAAGTTGTACACATCCTCCAGCAGCGGCAGGGCCGGACCCCACTTCTCGCGCTTGTAGATTTCCTTATCCTGCTCGTTGGAGTGGTACCAGACATTCCACTCGTCGAAGGAGAGATTCATCTGCTTCTTCGCGTGCTTCTTGCCCTTCACCGCGTCGCACAGCGCGATGACCGTGCGGATGAAGTCATCCAGATCCACGCTGCGCGCGAGGAAGGTCGGGGTGTCGCCGGTCGGGTTGCCGTAATAGCGGTGCAGGGACACGTAGTCGATGTTGTCATAGCACTCTTCCAGCACGGTCGTCTCCCAGTCGCCGAAGGTCGGCATCTCGGAGGAGGAGGAGCCGCAGGCCACCAGCTCGATGTCGGGATCCACCCACTTCATCAGCTTGGCCGCCTCGTTCGCCGTGCGGCCGTATTCGAGCGCGGTCTTGTGGCAGATCTGCCAGGGGCCGTCCATCTCGTTGCCCAGGCACCAGAGTTTGATGCCGAAGGGATCCTTGCGGCCGTTCGCGATGCGCATATCGGAGAACTTGCTGCCCGATGCGTGGTTGGCGTATTCCACGACGTCGCGGGCGTTTTCCGGTCCGCGGGTGCCGAGATTGATCGCATACATCACGCTGCTCCCGGCCTTCTGCGTCCAGTCGTAGAACTCGTGCAGGCCCACCGCGTTGCTCTCGGTCGTCATCCACGCGAGGTCCAGGCGCTTCGGGCGCTTCTCCTTCGGGCCGACGGAGTCCTCCCAGTTGAAGCCTGAGACGAAGTTGCCGCCCGGATAGCGCACCTCGGGCACGCCGAGCTTGCGCACGAGCTCCAGAACGTCCTTGCGGAAGCCCTGCTCGTCCGCCAGCGGATGGCCGGGCTCATAGATGCCGCCGTAGACAGCCCGGCCCAGGTGCTCGATGAAGGAGCCGTAGATGCGCGGGTCGATCCGGGCGAGGATGTAGTCGCGGTCGAGGATCATGGAAGCGGTTTGCATAACTGATCTCCTTTCCTGCGCGCTGCGCAGTCCATTGATGCTGAATGATGCTCAAGCGGGCAGTACATCCCGCGCCTGAATCGTGTGGAAGCTCGCCGCCCGCCCCAGGCGGTTCATCACGGCGAGACCGATGCCCTCGGCCGGCACGACCTCCGAGAAGATGACGTCCATCCCCTCTGTGTCCAGCCTCCGCAGCGTGTCGAAGAGGCGGCGCGCCACCTCCTCCGGGTTGTCCCTGCTGCCGATGTCGTGCGGACGGCAGGCCTTTAATGCCTCCACGTGTTCCGAGAAGCACATCACGCAGGCCCGGTGGCCGTTCTTCTCTGCCTGCCGGAAGAGGATTTCCAGCGCCTCTACGACGTCCGCCTCATCGCCCTCCACCAGGCTCACCTGGCCGTCCGGCGAATAGTGGCGGTAGCGCATGCCGGGCGAAAGCGCCTTCTCCCCCGCCTGCAGCGGCCGGAGCACGCTGCCCGCGACCTCGACATGGCCGAGAACTCTCTCCAACATGGCCTTCGTCACGCCGCCCGGGCGCAGGATGGTCGGGGCGCCGTGGGTGACGTCGATCACCGTGGACTCCAGGCCCACGTCACAGGGGCCGCCATCGAGAATCAGCGGGATGCGCCCGTCCATGTCCGCCAGTACGTGGGCGGCCGTGGTCGGGCTCGGCTTGCCCGAGCGGTTGGCGGAGGGCGCGGCGACCGGCAGGCCGCACGCCCGCAGCATAGCCTGCGCCACAGGATGCGATGGCATACGGATGGCCACCGTGTCCAGGCCCGCCGTCACGACATCCGGCACGGCGGACGTGCGCGGCATGAGGATGGTCAGCGGTCCCGGCCAGAAAGCCTCCATCAGCGCCGGCGCGGCATCGGGGATCCGCACCAGGCCGTCCAGCTGCGCGGTGTCGCAGATGTGCGCGATGAGGGGATTGTCCGCGGGACGCCCCTTCGCGGCGAAGATGGCGGCAACCGCCTCCGGGTTCAGGGCATTCGCGCCGAGGCCGTAAACGGTTTCCGTCGGGAAGGCGACCAGGCCGCCTTCGCGGAGTATTTCAGCGGCCTTTTCGAGCGCCGCGTCGGTTACAGGTAATAGCTGTGTCTGCATGGTGGTTCTTTCCTGATGGTTTCGTTTGCTCCGGGCCGTATGCCCGGCCCTCAGGCCAGGTCGTTCCCGGCCTCCCGCAGGCGGATGGCCTGCTCCTCCGTGCGCAGCGCGTCGATGATTTCATCCAGCGCGCCGTTCATGATGTCGTTGATTTTATAGAGCGTGAGACCGATCCGGTGATCGGTGACGCGGCCCTCATGGAAGTTATAGGTGCGGATGCGCTCGCTGCGGTCGCCCGTGCCCACCTGGACGCGGCGCTTTTGGGCGTAGTCCGCGTCCGCCTCGCCCTGCATGCGGTCCAGCAGGCGCGAGCGAAGCACCTTCATCGCCTGCTCCTTGTTCTTGAGCTGGCTCTTCTGATCCTGGCAGGTGACGACAATGCCCGTCGGCAGGTGCGTGATGCGGATGGCGGAGTCCGTGCGGTTGACGTACTGGCCGCCGTGGCCGCTCGCGCGGTAGGTGTCGATACGCAGGTCGCTGGGATCGATGCGCAGGTCGACCTCCTCCGCCTCCGGCAGCACCGCCACCGTGCAGGTTGAGGTCTGCTTCTTGCCCGTGGTATCCGTGACAGGCACGCGCTGCACCCGGTGCACGCCGCTCTCATACTTCATGCGGGCGTAAACACCCTTGCCGGTCACAAGAAAGACAGCCTCCTTGATGCCGCCCAGGTCGGTATCGCTCATGGAGACGATCTCCGTCTTCCAGCCCTGCGACGCCGCGTACCGCTGGTACATCCGGTAGAGATCTCCCGCGAACAGCGCGGCCTCCTCGCCGCCCGCGCCCGCGCGGATCTCCATCACCACGCTGCGGTCGTCGTTGGCGTCCACCGGCAGGAGCATCAGCCGGAGCTGCCGGAGCAGTTTTTCTTCCTCGTCCGCCAATTCACGGAGCTCGGTCTGAGCGTCCTCGGCCATCTCCGGGTCCGCCAGCAGCTCCCGCGCCTCGTCCTCCATGCGGAGGATGTCCAGGTAACGCTTCCAGGCCCGGACCTTTTCCTCCAGCTCGCTGCGCTCGCGGCTGAGCTGCTGCCAGCGTTCCGGGTCGGCGGCGACCTCCGGCTGGGCCAGGGTCTGCTCCAGTTCCTCCCAGCGATTGAGCATCCATTCGTATTTCTCGCGCATAGGGCCTCCGGGGGGGTCAAGTGATTACGCCACAGGTGCAGAGGTATTATACATCATTTTTGTAGGAATGAAAACAGAAAACCGCTGATTGCGCAGCGGTTTTCTGCCATTGCTGTGACAGGAGGCCTTGTGCCGTTCATTTCCAGCCTTGCCTGAAACAATCAAATTCACAATGTATAGCAAGGCTCACTGTGGCACATGCGGCATCATTTCTTCAGCAGTGTATTGAGATACTGCATTTGCATATCCAGCGCTACAAAGTATTGATCGCTGATAGCGCTGCTGCTGTTCTTATGATAGTCTTTTCCGCACAGATCTTCGATTACGCGCGCGCTGGTGTTGTCGCTCACATCTACCAGGGCGTACTTCGCGGTTTTCTTGGATGGATTGTATTCAAACAGCAGCTGTACCTTGGGCTGGTCTGTCTCAATCGCAACATAGTAGAGTGTGTTCTGGCCAGTCCCGGAGCGGCCAACATAGCTTGTGCCAAACAAGGTGCAAGGCAACGGCAATGATTCGTCCTTGTATCTCAGGCCATCATACGGTGTTTCAATCAGAGCGGTCAACAATGCGCGCCGCTGGCTGCTGCTGTACCAGTCATTGACAGAATAGCGTTTGACAGCCTGATAATCTGGGAATTGTATCTGAAGTGTCTTGAATGGATACTGAGTGCTTGCCTTTGGTGTCGCTTTCGGTTTGCTCGTGCTGGCGCTTGACGCAGAGCTTCCGCCCTTATTATTTGGATTGTAATAGGTGATCTTGCTGTTGCCGGTCGATTTGGAAGAACTGCTTGTGGATTGGGAGGAGCTGCCGGTCGATTTTGTGCTGGAACCGGAATCCGAAGACTTACTGCCGGAAGAGCTGGATCCGCTTACTTTGTAATCGTCCAGCACGCTGAGCACGGTCAGTATATCGTTTGGATAGATTTCCGCACCTAAAGCATCGGCCAAGACCTTTTGGTAGGTTTCATCATCAAAGCTGTCCGATATGTCAATTGCAGTTGCGCTGGCAAACTTTTGGGCGGGATTATACGCAATCATAAGATGCGTATTCGCTTCGTCTGTTGAAACGATAACCAGTGGATACTCAGCATCGGCAACCGCGCTTCGTTTCGTGAGTTTGATGTTTTTTCCGTTTGTCGCGTTTTTTTCGTATTCAATGGAAAGAAGAACTGTCAGTAAAGCCCTGTTTTCGTCATTGCGCAACCACTTGGCGCTCGTATATCCAATCTCATTGGCGAGTTCCGGCGAAAAATCTGTGTACTCGCGAGAAGAATCTGCGCCTGCGCCTGTGCACATGAGCGAAGCAAGCAGCACGCAGCAAAGGAACATGGACATCAGTCGTTTCATGTTTTTCCTCCATCTGTTGTTGTTCTTTTCTTGCTTGTGTATTACTTTGTTGCGTATGCAAAGCTGCCCTCCCTTTCGCATGTATTGATCACAATTATTAATATAAATACCACCAGTTGATATCAGTTCCTGCCACTTTACAAAAATTTAACTAATTTCCATATATTTATAGAATATATCATACGCATAAAAGAAGAACTGTTGCTATTGACCGCCATCACAAACACATCTCCATACCTGCAATGATGAAGCGGAAAGCCTCCATGAGACAAACAGTTTGCCATGCGTTTGTCATGTCGATGTAACTGATACCGCTTTCAGCCAAGGAAGCGGGTATCTAAAATGACAATACGATACGGAATCGCTTGCTCTGACGATCAGGCTGATCGAAAGCTGCGTTGGCGATTCGTAAGGTATTGTCATCAAACACATCATGATGTTCTGTGTTAAGGCAAAACGTTCAGCCAAACAGAAGAATGGAATCATCGTCCGGGATCGCTTCATCGCCGCGCCGGCTTCCCGCTGATCCGGTTCACTATTTCGCTTCCGCCCAGTTCGCCCCGGTATGCACCTCGGCCAGCAGCGGGACCTTCAGCTCCATCACGCCCTCCATGCATTCCTTCAGCAGGGCGGCGGCGGCCTCGGCCTCCTCCGGCGGGCACTCGAGCAGGAGTTCGTCGTGCACCTGGAGAATCAGGCGCGAACGCATCCGGGCCTTGCGCAGCGCTTCGTCCACGCGCACCATCGCCAGCTTGATGATGTCGGCGGCGGTGCCCTGGACGGGCGTGTTCATCGCGGCCCGCTTGCCAAACTCGCGGATGGCGGGCTTGGGACTCTGCAGCTCCGGCAGATAGCGGCGGCGGCCCATGAGCGTCACCGCGTAGCCATTCTCCGCGCCCTGCCGCGCCGCGTCGTCCATGAACCGCTTCACGCCCGGATAGCGCTCGAAGTAGCGCCGAATGAATTCGGCGGCCTCCGCGCGGCTCACGCCCGTGTTGCGGGCAAGGCCGAAGCCGGAGATGCCGTAGATCAGGCCGAAGTTGACCGCCTTGGCACGGGAGCGCAGCTCGGGCGTCACCCAGTCGAGCGGCACGTCAAAGATCTCGCTGGCTGTGCGCGCGTGGACGTCCTGCCCCTCGCGGAAGGCCTCCACCAGCGCCGCGTCGCCGGAGAAGTGCGCCATCAGCCGCAGCTCGATCTGGCTGTAATCCGCGTCGACCAGCACCCAGCCATCGCGCGGCAGGAAGGCGCGGCGGATCTCCTTGCCCTCCTCCGTGCGCACGGGGATGTTTTGAAGGTTCGGTTCGGAGGACGAGATGCGGCCGGTCGCCGTGGCCACCTGGTCGAAATAGCTGTGCACGCGGCTCTCCGCGTCCGTGAGGGGCAGCAGGCCCTCCACATAGGTGCCGTTCAGCTTCACCAGCTGACGGTAGCGGAGCAGGGGCACGATGACCTCCGGTGCGATGGGCCGCAGATCCTCCAACACCTCCACCGCGGTGGAATAGCCGCGGGTGGTCTTCTTGCCGTGGGGCAGCTTCAGCTGCTCAAAGAGCACGTCGCCCAGCTGCTGGGGGCTGTTGAGGTTGAAGGGGCCGACCCCGCAGGCCTTGTAGATTTCTTCTTTCAGCGCGTTGATTTCGGCTGTGTACTGGTCGCCGAGGCTGCGCAGGAAGGGCTTGTCCACGCGGAAGCCGATGCGCTCCATGCGCGCGAGCGTCACCATCAGCGGCAGCTCCACGTCCCGCATCAGCGGCATCATGGCCTCCTGTTCGACCTCTTTCTTCTGGCGGATGGCGAGGCTGAGCACGCCGCGCGCGTCGCCATCGAGCTCGCCCAGCAAGGCCTGCGAAGCGTAGCTCTTGCGCTGCGGATCGAGCAGGTAGGCTCCGAGCATGATGTCCCAGTCGAAGGCGGCCGGCGCTTCGATGCCCTGCTCCTCCAGCTGATGAATCAGCCGTTTGCCGTCGTACACGATGGCCGGGTGTGCCTTCATGTCCTCCGCCAGCACCGCGGCGACCGCCGCAAAATCAGCGCCGGGCGTGAGCAGATCGCCGCCGAGCGCAACCGTCATCCAGCGGCCGTCCTGCGCCGCTGCGCTCACCGCCGCGTCCGTCGCCAGATAGGCCACAGGCCGCGCGCTGTCCGGCACCGCGCGGAGCCAGGCTGCCAGGTCTTCCTCCGTGTCCAGCGCGTCGCCCTCGCCAAAGGCCGGCGACGCCGTCTCCGCAGGCGCGGCCGCCGGAGCGTTCCCGGATGCCGGCGTCATGCCCTCGATGCGCTTGATCACCTGGCGAAGGCCCAGCTTTTCGAGGGCGGGAATCGCAAGGCGGAGATTCGGGATGACGCAGTCAGAGAGGCGGAAATCGACCGGGGCGTCGCGGTGGATGGTCGCGAGCTCCTTGCACATCCGCGCGGTATCGGCCCCGGCGCGGAGCTTCTCGCCCATCTTGCCCTTCAACTCGTCGCCGTGCGCGAGGACATTCTCCAGCGTGCCGTACTGTTGCAGGAGCTTCACGGCCGTCTTGTCGCCGATGCCGGCGACGCCGGGAATGTTGTCCGAGCTGTCGCCCGCGAGGCCCTTCCAGTCCGTCACCTGATCCGGGCGGAAGCCGTACTCTTCATAGACCTTTCCCGGCGTGAAGCGCACGGTCTCGCTGATGCCCTTGCGGGTGAAGAGCAGCTCCGTGCCGCCGCCGACGAGCTGAAGCGCGTCCCGGTCGCCCGTGAGGAGCAGCGGGGCGGCGCCCGCCTCGGCGCCCTTCAGGGAGAGCGTGCCGAGCAGGTCGTCAGCTTCCCAGCCCTGCAGGCTGTAGCAGCGGATGCCGATGTCATCCAGCAGATCGCGGATCGTGCCGAACTGCTGGCGCAGCTCGTCCGGCGTCGCCGCGCGCCCGGCCTTGTATTCCGCGTAGGCTTGGTGGCGGAAGGTCGGCCCGTGCTCGTCAAAGCAGACCGCGAGATAGGCCGCGTTCTCCGTCTCCACCGCGCGCAGCAGCATCATCATGAAGCCATGGATGGCGTTGGTATAGACGCCGTTTGCGTCCATGAGGGGAAGCGCGTGAAAGGCGCGGTGCATCAGGCTGTTTCCGTCGATGATCAGGAAGGGTTCGCGCATGGTGCCTCCTTGGGAGCGGCGGTTTCCCGAAGGGAAGCGAAGCTCCCGGTGTTCAGGTTTCTTGTGTTTGGAGCGACCCCCGCTCCGGTTCCTCCCCGCTTGCGGCGAGGGGAGAAAAACGGGGCCGTCCGGGAAAAGCTCTCCCCGGATCCCTTGTCAGGCGCTCCTGCGGAGGGCTCGCCGGTATGAAGGCAATCAGCCCTGCAAAGCCTTCTCCAGGCGGGCTGCTGCTTCCACAACGTGCGCGGTCGGGCAGCCGAGATTCACGCGGAGGAAGCCGCTGCCCTGCTCGCCGAAGAAGGTGCCGCCGGTGAAGATCACCCCGGCCGCTTCCGTGCGGCGCATCAGTTCGTCCTGATCAAAGCCGTAGGCGCGGAGATCCAGCCAGGCCAGGTAGGTCGCCTCCAGGGGCGTGAGGATGGCCCTGGGGAGACGCCCGGCCACCTGTTCCGCCAGAACCCTGCGGTTGTTGTCGAGATGCTCCATCAGCGCATCCAGCCAGGCGTCGCCCTCGGTGTAAGCCGCGCGGGCGGCCTCCAGCCCGAAGATATTCCCGCTGACCACACCGCTGGCCTCCGTCTCCTCGCCCAGGGCCTTCAGCAGCGCCGCGTCCCCGCTCACAGCGGAGGCGTTCTGCAGGCCCGCCACGTTGAAGGTCTTGCTCGGCGCGCAGAGCATCACGACGCGCTCGCGCTGGAGGGCGAGCACGGACACATGCCGGCGCGGGGCGAACACAAAGTCCGCATGAATCTCATCCGAGACAAGCGGCACATGGTAACGGTTGAGCACGTCCAGCAGGGCGCGAAGCTCCGCCTCCGTCCAGGCCCTGCCGACCGGGTTGTGCGGATTGCACAGCAGCATCAGCTTCGCGCCGGCCTTGCAGCAGGCTTCGACGGCGTCCAGATCCATGGTATAGCGGCCATTTCCGTCGCGGATAAGCGGGGCGTCCATCACCGTGCGCCGGTTCAGCTCCACGCTCATGCGGAAGGGGCCGTAGACCGGGCTCTGGATAATCACGCCATCTCCCGGCCGGGTGAAGACGCGGACGCATGCCTTCAGCCCCGTCACCACGCAGGGCAGGAGCATGATATCCTCCGGGCCAAAGGTCACGCCGTGGCGGCGCTCCCAGTAGCCGATAAGCGCAGCCTTGTCCGCATCGGACACGACCGTATAACCATAGGCCGGGTGCTGCGCCCGCTTCACGAGCGCCTGCGTCACCGCGTCATCGGCCGTCACATCCATGTCCGCCACCCACATGGGCAGGGCGTCCGCGCCGTGCTCCTGCCGGCACGCGTCCCACTTGACGGAGTTCGTGCCCATGCGGTCCGGGAAGGACTGGAAGAAGGATGCGTCGTATTTCATCGGAGAAACTCCTTTCTCATGCCGCCTCGCTCAGCCGAAAACGCTGTTCATGCCGCCTTCACGCAGCGGATTACCCAGAACCCCCCGGAGCGGGTGACCTTCTCCACGCTGTCCAGCAGCGCCGCAAGATACTTCATCGCGCTGTCGCCGCCCTGCTGCTTGCGAATCACCACGTAGAGCTCCCCGCCGGGGAGCAGGGCTTCCGAGGCCTCGCGGAAGAGGCGGTAGACCGTCTCCTTGCCCGCGCGGATCGGCGGATTGGTGAAGATCGTCCGGAAATGCCTTCCGGCGACCGCGGAGAGGCCGTCGGACTCCAGGCATTCGAGCGTCACGCCGTTCAGCCGGGCATTCTCGCGGGTCAGTTCGAGGGCGCGGAGGTTCACATCCGTGGAGGTCACGCGGCATTC
Organism: uncultured Clostridia bacterium; assembly: GCA_946543085.1. GTDB lineage: Bacteria > Bacillota > Clostridia > Christensenellales > Aristaeellaceae > RUG11272. Next base: position 12,195 of record CAMNLM010000051.1, read on the forward strand.
CGGGTTCGCCTTCGCCACCGCGACGCCTGCAGCGCCCCAGCCGCAGCCGAGATCGAGGACGTCCCCGGTGAGGTTTTTGGGCAGAGCGTCGAGCAGCAGGCGTGTTCCCGCGTCCAGTTCGCCGCGCGAGAAAACCCCGCTGTCGGTCTCGCAGCGCAGGGTGTGCCCACGGTAAGTGTACGCGCAGGAGGCGCGGTTGGATGCGCTTGTGGGTTCGCGGGTAAAGTATTGATCGTTCATAGTCGCCTCGCGTGACAGGTGTTTTCCCCCGACTCTTCCTCGCCAACGGGGAGAAGGAGAGGTCTTCCAGGAAACTTTTGGAAATGCGTTCCTGCGGAGGGCCTTTGAATCATGACCGCGTCATCGCACAGCCCCACGCAGCGCGGCCAGCTCGTCTTCGGTCAGTTCGCGCCACTGCCCCGGCCCGAGGGCCGCGTCCAGCGTCAGCGGCCCGAAGCGCTCGCGGTGCAGGGTTTGCACCGTGCGGTTCACGGCCTCAAACATGCGCTTCACCTGATGGAATTTGCCCTCGTGCACCGTCACGCGGGCCTTGCAGGGATCATCCGCCGCGATGTCCAGCAGAGCCGGCGCGGCGGTAAAGTCGCCCAGGTCCAGCCCCGCGGCAAAGGCTTTGACATGCTGCGCGCTCAGCGGCGCGTCCACTGTCGCCAGATACACCTTGTCCACATGGCGGCCCGGCGCGAGCAGGCGGTGGTTCAGCTCGCCGTCCGTCGTCAGCAGCAGGAGCCCGGTCGTATCCTTGTCCAGCCGCCCCACCGGCATGCAGCCGATCGCCGTGTAGACAGGCGGAAGCAGGTTCATCACGGTCGGCAGCTTCTTGTCGCACGCCGCGGTCAGCACGCCGGCCGGTTTGTACAGCATCACGTGGCGCTGCAGGCGGGTGTCCAGCAGCGCGCCGTCCAGGGTGATTGCGGCCGTTTCCGCAGTCTGCGCGCCGGGATCGCGCACAGCCGCGCCGTCCACCGTGACACGGCCCTTGCGGATCATCGCGCCGACCTCTGTGCGCGAGCCGATGGCCAGCGTCGCAAGCAGTCGGTCCAGGCGGATCACTCGCGTCCCTCCCAGAGATTGTGCACATGCGACGCGGTCAGCAGCGAGCGCAGCGGAATCGCCGGAAGCAGCAGCACCACGGCCGCGCCGATCAGCAGATACAGTTTCGCGCCCAGCGGAGGCAGCTTCAGGCCGCCGCTGATGTTTGCCAAACTATGGATGAGCGCGCGCGCCGTGTCCGCGCCGAGAATCCCCGCCGCCGCGACGAAGGGCAGATAGCAGGCAAGCCCGGCCAGCCAGCAGAGCACCACGCCGCCGCGGTTGCCGGGCACGACCCGGCGTCCGCCCAGGGCCTTCTCATGCCGCCTGCCGGAATGGAAGGCCAGGCCGAAGACCAGCGGCAGCCACACGGCCAGGTACATCAGCACGGCATAGACCATGCCGGTCACCATGTCGCCGCCGCCCAGCCTGCTGACCGTCATCAGCAGGGTGAAGAAGTCCGTCTGTCCGACCACGGTCTCCCCCGCGTAGATGCGCCAGAGCCAAAGGCTGAGCGCGATGGCCGGCGCGCTCCACAGCAGGAGCAGCAGCGCCATCTTCACGCCCTGCCAGAGCTTGGCGCCATAATGCCGGAAGGAGACCAGGTCCGTGGAGAAGAGGCGCTTGCCGCGGCAGGCCGCCTGCATGACCTCCGCCGCGTTGGCGCGGGCCGGCGGCACAATCAGCAAAAACAGCACAGGGCACAGCAGCGCGCCCCAGCGCAGTCCGGGCTCGGCCAGAAAGAGCAGCGGTGTGCAGACCATCAGCCGCAGCACAGCCTCCAGCAGGACGAATAAGCAGGTGTCGGAGGGACTGCGGCGATAAACGGCCCAGGCCCGCTTCCAGGCGTCACGAATCTTCACAGAATTTCACTCCTTTGCGATGGCCTTATTATAACGGATTTTCTCCCGCTTGGCAATGGAGGACCGAGAAAACGCGTGCGGACAGGCACGGAAAAAACCCGGCTCCCGCTCTGCGCGGAATGCCGGGTTCAGGATTCTCAGGAAAGCGATGGGGACGCAAACGCGATTATGCGTTTTCAGCGCCGACGCTTCGGCTCTGGTTCTCATCCAGAAGCTTCTGCAGCTCGCCCATGAAGGTCGCGAGGTCGGTGAACTTGCGGTACACAGCGGCGAAGCGCACGTAGGCCACGTCGTTGAGCTTTTTGAGCTCCAGCATCACCATGTCGCCGATCTGCTGGGTGGAGATTTCCCCGTCCTTGGCCTGGTAGGCGGCCTGTTCCACGCGGGCGCAGACCTCCTCGATCTGCTTGGCGGAGACGGGCAGCTTCTCGCAGGCGTGCAGCACGCCGGAGCGGATCTTCTGCGCGTCGAACACCTCGCGCCGCCCGTCGCGCTTGACGACCATCAGGGGCATCTGCTCGATCTTCTCATAGGTGGTGAAACGCCTGCCGCAGCCGCAGCACTCGCGCCGCCTGCGGATCGCGTTGCTCTCCTCCGTAGGGCGGGAGTCGATCACCTTGCTCTCAGAACAATTGCAATACTGGCAGCGCATACGGTCCACCTCCGGGATCTGGTCGGGATATCAGAAGTTCAGAAAGAATCAGTTGAAGCTGGTCACGGGGACGCAGGGCACGTTGTTTTGATTCGCCCACTTCTCCACATTCGAGCCCTTCGGGCAGACGATGGTCACGCCGGTGCTGCCGCTGAAGGCCAGGTCGTCAATCGCGCAGCTGCCGTTCTCAATGAGAACAAGCTTCAGGGACGCGCACTGCGCGAAGGCCTCTCTTCCGATGGAGGTCACCCCGCCGCCCACGCGGACCTCCACAGCGGGCGAGCCATAGAAGGCCTGTTCCTCGATCTCGGTGAGCATCGCGGGCATGGTCAGAATCGTGGGGCTGTGGACGATGACGGTGGCGACGGCAGAAGAAGTGTCATAATCTCCGGTCTGAGACTGCGCATGCGCCGTAATCGTCACCTTGCCGGGATTCATGGGTACTGCATCGCCGGATTCACTGACGGCTGCGATGGAAGGATCACTGCTCGTAAAGACTACCTTTGCCGCATCCGACAGGGGCACCAGATTGCCACTGTTATCCTGAAGCTGTGCCGTGAATTGCATCGGGGTGCCAATGTACCCTTCCGCAAAGGCAGGGCTGATATTGCAGGCTGTCAGGTTCTCGAGATACGTTTGCCCGACGACGATCACCTTGCAGGTCACCTTCGCGCCGCTGACATTCGTGCAGGTGATGTTCGCCTCCCCCTCCACCAGGGCGGTGATATCGCAGGCTGTGTTGTTGGCGGCGTTGATCATGACAATGCCGGCCGCGCCGCTGTCCAATGCCCAGGAGAACTTCGGATACCCGTCAGCGGGCTGGATGTTTCCCAGAGACAGCGTGACCGTTGTGCCCTTGATCAGGATTTGCGGATTGGGACTGATCGTGAAAGAGGTCACGGGCTTGTAAACGGTCACCTGGGCAGTGGAAGTGCCACCGGTGTAGGTCACCGTCAGCGTGGAGGTGCCCTTCGTAAGGCCCGTCAGGGTTTGGGCTGTCTCATCCACACTCAGGACGCTTGTGTTTGTGGATTGAATCGAAGTGATTTGGATTCCCGTCCCCAGGTACTGCGCAAGATTGAGAGTTTCGCCGATACGGATCTCTTTGGGCAGGGGGATGTTGTCGACAACCGAGCCCGGTACCCCCTTGAGATAGACCACTCTTTTCTTGTTATACGCGGCATAGCGCACAACCGCCGTCATGTCCTCGGGAAGCGGCTCAAACGGATTGTAAGAAGGGATGCCGTCTACGCCAAACTCGTTGACACTGATCGCAAAACCGCTCGCCGTGTTCTGGAAAGCATTGGCACCAATCTGCGCGTCGCTGTTCATGATGGTGGCGCTTGTGAGAGAGGCGCATCCGGCGAAGCAGTCCGCGCCGATTGTCTGAATGTTCTTTGGAAGCGTGATCCGGCTCAGCGATGCGCAGCCCTCAAAAGCGCGGTCGCCAATCGCCGTAATCTGGGTCGGAAGCTCGATGCTCCTCAGGCTTGCGCACCCGCTGAACACATCCGTACCGAGTACGGTTATATAGGACGCGCTCAGGTTCACCGTCTCCAGGCTCTCACAGTCATAGAAAGCGCCGACACCAATCCTGGTCAGTGTCGAAGGCGTGATCAGGTATTTGAGAGAGGATTCCCGAAATGCCAAGTCAGCGATTTCCGTCACAGGATATATAGAGAAACCCACGCCAAACTGAGAAGGTATCACGACCGCTTCCTCTGTGCCCGAATAACCCGTGACAGTGGCAGTGCCACTCGCTTCATCAAGGCTGTACTGGAGACCTGCCGTGCCGTCCGCACACGCCGCGCTCACGCACAGCGTCAGCATCGCTGCCAGCAGAATCCCCCATCCGTACTTCTTCATAACGTATCGCCTTTCTATCGTGTCCCGCCCGAAAGGGCGTCTTGCGCCAAGGATACATCATGAATTATACAGGACAGGTCATGATTTTGCAATAATATTGAAAAATATTTTGCGAAACTTTCACATTTTCATCACACAGTTCCGCTTCAGGCCATCGCGGCGCTGCGAACGGCGCGGACGCGGGCGGCCACGTCCGCGAATTCCTCGGGCGTCAGGGACTGCGCGCCGTCGCACAGGGCATGCTTCGGGTCGTTGTGCACCTCGATCATCAGGCCGTCCGCTCCGCAGGCGGCCGCGGCCATCGCCATCGGCTTCACGAGCCGGTTCACGCCCGTGGCATGGCTCGGGTCGACGATGACCGGCAGGTGCGTCTTTTCGTGCAGAACCGGGATTGCGCTCAGGTCGAGCGTGTTGCGTGTGGCCGTCTCGAAGGTCCGGATACCGCGCTCGCAGAGGATCACCCGCTCATTGCCGCCCGCCATGATGTATTCCGCGCTCATCAGCAGCTCCTGGATCGTGTTCGCCAGGCCGCGCTTGAGCAGGATCGGCTTGTCCACACGGCCGAGCTCCTTGAGCAGCTCGAAGTTCTGCATGTTGCGCGCGCCGACCTGTATCACATCCACATCCTCTAACAGCGGCAGATGGTTGATGTCCATGATCTCCGTGACCACGGGCAGGCCCGA
>CAMNLM010000052.1 GCA_946543085.1 uncultured Clostridia bacterium
CGGGCTGCGGCAAGACCACGCTGCTGCGCATGATCGCGGGCTTCAACACCATCGAGGGCGGCGACTTCTACTTCGGCGACCGCCGCATCAACGACCTGGATCCCTCCAAGCGCAACATCGGCATGGTCTTCCAGAACTACGCGATCTTCCCGCACCTCACGGTGAAAAAGAACGTGGCCTTCGGCCTGCAGAACCGCAAGCTGCCGAAGGACAAGATCGAGGCGCAGACCGAGAAATTCCTGAACATGATGAAGATCCAGGAGTACAAGGACCGCCTGCCCGACCGCCTCTCCGGCGGCCAGCAGCAGCGCGTCGCCCTGGCCCGCGCCTTGGCCATCGAGCCGGATGTGCTGCTGATGGACGAGCCGCTCTCCAACCTGGACGCCAAGCTGCGCGTGGAGATGCGCGAGGTCATCAAGGAGATCCAGAACGAGCTGGGCATCACCACGGTCTACGTCACCCACGACCAGGAGGAGGCCATGGCGGTCTCCGACCGCATCGCGGTGATGAACGCGGGCGTCATCCAGCAGATCGGCACGCCGAAGGCCCTGTACCAGCGGCCCGCGAATCTGTTTGTCTCCACCTTCATCGGCCGCACCAACGTGCTCGAGAAGAAGCTCGTGCAGCACGGCGGCGGCCTGGCTGTCGACTTTGGCAGCTACCAGCTGCCGATGAGCAACCTCACCGCGGACGCAAAGGCGGGCCAGACGGTTCAGGCCTCCGTGCGCCCCGAGGAGCTGGTCATCGTGGAGGGGGACGAGGGCATCCGCGGCACCGTCGAGTTCTCCACCTTCCTGGGCCTCAACACGCACTACCTGGTGCGCCTGGAGACCGGCGAGCGCGTGGAGATCATCCAGGAGAGCCGCATCGACGACATCCTGGAGAAGGGCAGCACCGTGCGCATGACGGTCAAGGGCGAGAAGATCAACGTGTTCACCCAGGACGGCAGCCGGTCGCTGATTGCCTGAGCGGAGGTGCGCCATGACAAGAAGAAAGAAATGGGATATGTGGGTCATCATCAGCCTGGTGCTGCTGGGACTGTATATCCTGTTCATGATGTACCCCATGGTCAAGCTGCTGATCAATTCCGTGCGCGACGAGGAAACCGGCGCGCTCACCCTGCGCTACTTCAATCGCTTCTTTGACAGGGATCACGGCTACGCCTACACGATCATCAACAGCTTCAAGGTTTCGATTGCCGCCACGGTGGTGACCCTCATCATCGGCGTGCCCATGGCTTACCTCTACACGATGTATGAGGTGCGGGGCCGCAACTTCCTGATGGTCATGATCATCCTGTGCTCCATGTCCGCGCCCTTCCTCGGCGCTTACTCCTGGGTGCTGCTGCTGGGCCGCGGCGGCGCGATCACCAAGCTGATCCGCTCCTGGTTCGGCATACGCCTGCCGAGCATTTACGGCTTCGGCGGCATCCTGCTGGCTCTGTCCACGAAACTCTTCCCGCTGGTCTTCCTCTACGTAAACGGCGCGCTGAAGAACGTGGACAACTCCCTGCTCGAGGCCTCCTCGAACATGGGCTGCAAGGGCATGAAGCGCTTCTTCAAGGTGGTCATTCCGCTGTGCATGCCGTCTATCCTGGCCGCTGCGCTGATGGTCTTCATGCGCTCCCTGGCCGACTTCGGCACGCCGCGCATGATCGGCGAGGGCTACATGACCTTCCCGGTGGTCATCTACCAGCAGTATGTCGGTGAGGTCGGCACGAACTACAACTTTGCCGCCGCCATCGCCGTCATCGCCGTCATCATCACGGCCATCATCTTCCTGCTGCAGAAATGGTCCTCCAACCGCTTCTCCTTCACCATGAACGCCCTGCATCCCATCGAGCGCCGCAGGGCGGGAAAGATCGGAAGCTTCTTCATCCATCTCTTCCTCTACGGCATGGTGGTCATTTCCTACGCCCCGCAGCTCTTCCTGGTCTACTATTCCTTCCACAACGTCAGCCGCACGGGCAACATCATCAAGCCCGGCTATTCCTTCATGAATTACCGCACGGTCTGGCCTGACCTCGGCCCCGCCGTGTGGAACACGCTGCGCATCTGCGGCGGCGCGTTGATCATCATTGTGGTGCTGGCCATGCTCATCTCCTACCTGGTGGTGCGCCGCCGGAACCTGATCAACAACGTGATCGACACCATGTCCATGATCCCCTACATCATCCCCGGCGCCGTCATCGGCATCGCGATGATCATGGGCTTCAACAACGGCCCCATCGTGCTGACCGGCACAGCCTGGATCATGGTGGTCGCCATGTGCATCCGCCGCATGCCGTATACGATCCGCTCCTCGGTCGCCGTGCTCCAGCAGATCCCGATGACGGTCGAGGAGGCCTCCGCGAGCCTCGGCGCGAGCAAGTTCAAGACCTTCTGGAAGGTCACGATCCCCATGATGTTCAACGGCGTGGCGGCCGGCGCTGTCATGACCTGGGTGACGCTCATCACCGAGCTGTCCTCCTCCGTCATGCTCTACAGCTACAAGACCATCACGTTGAACCTGCTGGTCTACGTCCTGGTTGTCGGCGGCACGGACGCGCGCGCCTGCGCGGCTTCCACCGTGCTGACGCTCTTCACCGTGACGACGCTCGTCATCTACATGCGCGTGGCGAAGAACAAGGAGCTCTCACTCTGAGCCCCATGTTCAAACTGTCCGCGAATCCCCCTGATTTCCGGGTTCCCCGCACGGTGAAAACGTGCTATCATAATCAGCGGCAGACGGCTCCACCGCTTTCTGCGGCTGCCTGTCTGCCCAACCCAAGGCCTTCCGATTGTCTCAGCAAAGGAGAAATACCATGCCCTACGTCAATACCAAAGAAATGCTGGCCGATGCCAAGAAGAACCACTACGCCGTCGGCCATTTCAACCTGAACAACATGGAATCCGTGCGCGCCTTCCTGCTGGCCGCGGAGGAGGTCAAGTCCCCGATCATCCTGGGCGTCTCCGGCGGCACCGCCAAGTACATGGGCGGCTATCACACGATCACCGACATGGTGAAGGACTTCATGGATTACCTCAAGATCACCGTTCCGGTCTGCCTGCACGTCGACCACGGCACCTATGACGAGGCCCTGGCCGCGCTCGAGGGCGGTTTCAGCTCCATCATGTTCGACGGCTCCAAGCTGTCCATCGAGGAGAACATCGAGAAGACGAAGTACCTGATCGGCCTGTGCCACGCCAAGGGCGTGACCATCGAGGCCGAGGTGGGCGCGATCGGCGGCGAGGAGGACGGCCGCATCTCCGAGGGCGAATGCGCCGATCCCAGGCAGTGCGAGATCATGAAGGATCTGGGCGTTGACCTGCTCGCTGCGGGCATCGGCAACATCCACGGCAAGTATCCGGCGGACTGGAAGGGCCTGCACTTCGACGTGCTGGACAGCATCCAGAAGCTGACCGGCGATCTGCCCCTGGTGCTCCACGGCGGCAGCGGCATCCCCAGCGAACAGGTGCGCAAGGCGATTACCCTGGGCGTGACGAAGGTGAACGTGAACACCGAGTGCCAGATGGTCTTCACCGAGGCGACCCGCAAGTACATCGAGGAGGGCAAGGACCGCATCAAGAACGGCTACACCCCCCGCAACCTCCTCGCGCCCGGCCTGGAAGCCACCAAGGCCAAGTGCATCGAGAAGATGGAACTCTTCGGATCCATCGGCAAGGCGTAAGCAAAGGCGCGGACGCGCGCCATCCCCGAATCAATCGAACGGGCCAGTCAGGCGGTTGAAATCCGCCCGGCTGGCCCGTTTTTGCGCGGGATTGCATCATATGGATCTGCGTGCCGGTGCGGCGCTGGCATACAGGGATGAAACGTGGTGCCGCGTGATTGCCTGTCTGCCGGAGCGTGTACAGAGGTTCAGCAGCTGCCAGGAGGCGCTGAGCGTGCCCAGAGGCGCGCCGGAGGCCGTGCGCATTGCGCTGATCGATTAGGCATTTTGTTAGGCAATTTACCCTGTTTTGCTCGACTTTTTGCTCGACTTTTTTTGACGGTCAACACATGGCAGAAAAACAAAAGCCCTTGAAACCTCAATGATTTCAAGGGCTTTTTGGAGCTGATGACCAGATTTGAACTGGTGACCTCATCCTTACCAAGGATGCGCTCTACCGACTGAGCTACATCAGCATCCGCAAGTCAGCTTGTATAGTATAGCACGTTTTCGGACTTTTGCAAGGGGCAAAATGTTAAAATTATATGAACGATTTGCAGGATTTCCGCCATCTCTTGCCTTGCGCTTCCGATATGGATCTATATACAAGCGTGGAGCCTGCGCTGGGGAGGGACTCAGGCCTCGATCCAGGAGACGGAGATCAGCCCGGGGCCGACGTAGGTGCCCACGATGGGGCCGACGTCCATCGTCTGGATGGGGGGCAGGGCGATGTCCAGGCTCTCCAGGTAGGCGCGGGTCTTTTCCACGGTCTCCGGGCAGTCGGCGCCGGCGATCAGCATCGGGATGTCCATGCGCGGGGGATACTGGCGGAGCTTGTCCGCGTACCAGGGCAGCGCCTTGTCCTTGCCGCGCACGAGGCCGGCCTGGTGCACCTCGCCCTCCTCAAAGACGAGCATCGGCTTGATGTGCAGGGCGGTGCCGGCCTTGGCGATGGCGGGGTTGAGGCGGCCGCCGAGCACCAGGTAGCGCAGGTCGTCGGCCTGGCCGTAGGTGCGCTGATGGTCGCGCAGGGCGATGACATAATCCGCGAGCTCCCGGGCGGTTTTGCACTGCGGGCGATGCGCGGCGGCCATCCGCACGAGCAGGGCGTAGCCGGAGATCGCGATTTTGGAATCCACCACGATCACGCGCTCGGGGTGCTCCAGCATGTCGCGGGCGACGCGGGCGGACTGGCAGCAGCCGGAGATCTTTGAGGAGCCGGCGATGCACACCACCTCGTCGCCCTCCTCCTGGGTCAGGCGGCGGAAGGTCTTCTTGTACTGATCCGGCGTGATCTGGCTGGTCTTGGGCAGGGTGTCCGTGCAGGCGCGCAGGCGCGCATAAAACTCGGCACGGCTGAGATCCACGCCCTCGTGAAACTCCTCCTCGCCAAAACGCACCGGCAGGATCAGCAGCTCCAGTCCCAGGGACGCGGCCTCGTCCGGGCTGATATCCGATATGCTGTCGATCACGAGATGGATCATAATGGTCATTCCTCCAGCGCATTCAGCAAGCGGCTCTGTCTGACGGATCATTGTCAGATGTCTGATGATAACACACAACGGTTTGTCTTGTCAATCCGTCAAGGCGCATCACTGCGCAGCGGCCTGCGCAGCCCCTTCGGATAATGGTTCTTGATCTGTTCGTCCGAGGCCTTGCCGAAGCCCAGCGGCAGGCCTGCGAGGGTGGGAAGCACGTAGCCCTTCGCGGCGAGGCCGTCCATGCGGAGGACTTCGCCCGCCTGGTAGGCTCTCGCTTGTGCTTCGTCCAGCGGAACGCGAGGGCAGGCGGGAGGAAGGGCGGCCATGGCCCAGGCGTGATCGGGCGTGAAGAGCCTGCCCTTCGCCTGCCCGAGGTGCAGGCCGACGCGCAGGACGCGGATGCCCTTCAGATCGGGAATCAGCGGCAGGCTGACGAGGGTGTCGCCAAAGAGGGCGATGGCTTCCGGCGCGTCCTTTGCGAACGCGCGGAGAAGCTCGCGCTGCGCCTTCGTGGGCCTGGGCAGGGAGCTGTCCGCGGGGAGCTCCGCCGCTTCCTCTCCGCCGCGCGCGAGCAGGGCCGCAAACTGGCCTTCGCCGCGCATGCGGTGCGGATAGCACGTGAGCATGCCGCTCTCAGCGGCGGCACCGGGCAGGGCAAAGGGCCGCAGGCTGAAGTCCGGGTGACGCGCGAGGAAGGCCCGCACGTTGTCCTCGTTTTCCTGCGGGTTGTAGGTGCAGGTCGCGTAGACGAGGCGTCCGCCCCTGCGCACCAGCCCGGCCGCTTCGTCGAGAATGGCGGCCTGGCGCTCCGCGCAGCCGGCTGCCATCTCCGGCGACCACTCGGCGCGTGTCTCGGGATGGCGGCGGAACATGCCTTCGCCCGAGCATGGCGCGTCCACCAGCACGGCGTCGAAGCCGCCTGCCCAGCGGGCCGCCAGGTGCTCCGGCATTGAGCTGACCACCACAGCGTTCATCACGCCAATGCGCTCGATGTTGCGCGAGAGAACCTGCGCGCGCTTGGGCACGGGCTCGTTGCAGACCAGCAGGCCCTGACCCGCCATGCGCTGGGCGATCTGCGTGCTCTTGCCGCCGGGAGCCGCGCAGAGATCAAGCACGTTCTCGCCGGGGCGGGGATCCAGCACGGCCACAGGCAGCATCGCGGCAGGGTCCTGGATGTAATAAGCGCCGGCCTCATGCAGCGGATGCGCTCCGGCCAGCGAGCCGGGGACGAGATAGCGGCCTTCCGGCGCCCAGGGCACAGCGTCCAGCGCACCGTCCGCGTCCGCGCCGTCCACGGGCTTCAGGGCATTCCAGCGCAGGCCGCGCGTGGGCTCGGCCTCCATGGCCTCCGCGAACGCGCTGTATGCGCCGCCGAGCTGGCTCCGCATGCGCTCCAGAAAGGCTTCCGGCAAAGGAAAAGCGCTCATGCCTGCCTCCTCCGACGCCTCGGCGCGGGGATTTCATCCGCGGGAAAAGGCGCTTCGACGGCTGCCGCGTCCGGTTCAGACTCCTGCTCCGGCGGGAGGGAAGGATTCTCTTCCGGCGCTTCGGCGGGTTCCCAGGCAGGGGGCGCGGGGTTTTCAGGGGCCGCCGGGGAGGCCGTGTCTGCATATTCACCGCGCAGGCGGCGGAAAAAGCTCGCCCACACGCGGTAGGGCTTCCAGCGCAGGAGATAGACGGCCCAGTCGATCGCGAGGCCGATGACGCACAACACAATCGCGAGGAGCTTCCAGTGCGCGCCGATCCAGACGAGGAATCCGCTGCCGGTGTCTCCGGAAGTGAGATTCCACAGCCAGGCTGCCGCCGTGCGGACCCAGGCCAGCATCACGCTGAACGCGGAGGACGCGAATCCGCCCACAACGACACCTCCCTGCTGTTTATGGGGGCATCATGCCCCCTGCTGATGGTCTGCGCTTGCGCGCCTGTTCATCAAGGACGCGCAGGCGCGGACTGCGATAAAACGGTTTACTGAATCGTGACGTTCAGGCTCGCCGGAACAACCTCCACCTCGAGGCTGGTGACCTCATCCAGACCCAGGTCCGCGAGCACCGGCACGGTGTGCGTGCCGCTCTCCAGGCCGGAGAGGTCGCAGGTGAGGGTGATCCGGTTGGAGCGCAGTTTGTTCAGCTCGTTTTCCGCGCCTTTGACGGTCACGCGGACGCTTTGCTCCGAGAGAGTGGCTTTCGTGCCGGTCGGCAGACCGACGGTGCGCACGCGGAGGTTCTGGAAGGAGCGGCTGCCCCTGACCTCGCCGATCTCAATCGTCGCCGTCACCGTGCCCTGGCTGATCCAGGCCAGCTCGGTCGGGCGGGTCACACGGATCTGCCGGGTGAAGGTTTCGCTGTGCCCGGTGACGTCCACCGTCGCCTCGCTGTAAAGGGCTTCGAGCTCCTCCAGGGAGGCGAGCGTGCCGGCCGCGCGGATGTTCGCGGGATCGACCGAGACCGACTTGACCTCATAGCCGGAAGCCGGCGTGCCTGTCACCAGGCCATCGGTCACGACGGCGAAGGCGCGGGTCGGATAAACCTGCTGCTCGAGGTTCACCGTGTCGATCAGGACGCCTTCGTTGGTGACCTCCAGGTTATCCGCGTTCACGGCGTTGCCGCTGCTGTCTATCAGCACGAGCTCCACCGCGTTCTTGATCTTGCCCTCGCGGGCCGGCAGGGAGGAGAGATCCAGATAGGCCTCGCAGCGGGAAATGCTGCTGACGATCGACTCCGGGCCGGAAACCGCCACGGTCGGCGGGTCGGCCGAGGCGGCCGCCGCGTACCAGCCCTCCGGCATATCGCCGACCATGACCACGGTCACCGGGATGCGGGAGCGCGTGATGTAGCGCTCGACGGTCACCTTCACGGTCGAGGGAGTGATCTCCGTCACCTGGCCGTTGGTCGCGGTGGAGCTGGCGGCCACGCGGAGCTCCTGCTCGCCCGCCTCGCTCACGCGGGCCAGCTCGATGCGGGGGTTGTAGGTCGAGGCTGTGACGGCCTGATACTGGCCCTGCGGCACATCCACGCGGAGGGTGAAGCCGGAGAGGCTCTCGCTCAGGTCGCTCGTGACGACGAAGCCGTTCCGCTTCATCGCGTCGGAGCCGGTCACGGAGATGGTGACGTCGGAGAGCACCTTCTCGCGCGTCAGGGTGGGGTCCTGGGTGATCAGCGTCGCCCAGATCGTGGTCGCGACCGCCAGGGCGAGAAGCTTATAGGGCCAATTGCGCAGGAGGAATGCAATCACCGTGCGCAGGGCCTGCACAGCGCGGTTTTCCTTTGCGCTGCCGGATGGATTCTGCCTGGTGGTCATGCCGCCTTCTCCTTTCCGGCGCGCAGCTGCTGCAGCAGCCTGCGAATGCCGCTGTGCTGCTCGGTATAGATCCCCTCGAGCACACGCCGGATGGAGGCCGTGTCCATGTGGCGGGTGATGCGCCCGCCCTCGGTCATGGACATCACACCGGTCTCCTCGGAGACGATGAGGGCGATGGCGTCCGTGGTTTCACCCACGCCGATGGCCGCGCGGTGGCGCGTGCCGAGCTCGCGGCTCACGCCCTGGTTCTCGGTCAGCGGCAGGATGCAGGCGGCGGCGACCACGCGCGTGCCGCGCACCACAACAGCGCCGTCGTGCAGGGGCGTGTTGGGCTCAAAGATATTCTCCAGCAGCGGGGCGGAGATGCGTCCGTCCACGGTGGTGCCGGTCTCGATGACGTCGTTCAGGCCGGTTTTGCGCTCGAACACGATCAGCGCGCCGACGCGCCGGCGGCTCAGATCCGTCATGCACTGAATGATTTCGTCGATGATGACGCTGCTGTCCTCCTCGCTCTCCTCCTTGTGGCCGAGTTCAAACAGGCGGCCGCGGCCCATCTGCTCCAGGGCGCGGCGAAGCTCAGGCTGGAAGAGCACCACCAGCACCAGCGCACCGTAGCTGAGGATGCCGTTGAGCATCCAGTTCAGGGCGGTGAAGCCGAGGAGATTGGAGATCCAGCTGGCCGCCACGAGGAAGACCAGGCCCTTGAGCACGGCGCTGCCCCGTGTCCTGCGGACGAGCAGAATCAGCTCATACACAACAACGGCCACGATGAGAATATCCACCATGTCCGTGAATGTCAGTCTGTTCGCGATATTCCAGATAGCCGTCCGAACGGTCTGCGGCAAACGTTCCAAGCCAGCGTCCCTCATTTCATAAGCTCAGTGGGGCCAATTCATTATACATCATTTTCTTCGCGAAACAAACAGATTTTGCGCAGCTTTGATAATTATTTTTGGAGGCGGAGAGCGTGCGGACGGAGCGCGGCGTCCCGGATTGCGCGCAAGTTCCCCTTTGCATTTTTCTCCGGCTGCCGTATAATAGTCAAAAAAGGAGGTCGTTCATGATGAAAGCGCTGTTTATCGGTGGAACGGGTACCATCAGCGCCGCGATTGTGCGTCAGCTCGCGGCGGATCCGCTGTGGGAGGTCTGGCTGCTGAACCGCGGCAGCCGCAGGCTGGAGCTGCCGGGCGTAGTGCACCAGCTCGTCGCGGACATTCACGACGAGGCCGCCGCGGCGGAGACACTGCGGGGCATGGACTTCGACGTGGTGTGCGAGTTCATCGGCTTCACGGTGGAGGACGTCGAGCGGGACTACCGCCTCTTCCGCGGCAGAACCCGCCAGTATATCTACATCAGCTCCGCCTCGGCCTACAACAAGCCCGCCGCGGGCTATGTGATCACGGAGGGAACCACCCTCGCCAATCCGCACTGGCTCTATTCCCGGAACAAGATCGCCAGCGAGGAATTCCTCCTGCGCAAGTACCGGGAGGAGGGCTTCCCGGTGACCATCGTCCGCCCGAGCCACACCTACGACGAGCGCAGCGTTCCGGTCGCCGTCCACGGGAAGAACGGCTCCTGGCAGGTGATCAGGCGCATGATGGAGGGGAAGCCCGTGCTCATCCATGGCGACGGCTCCTCCCTGTGGACGCTTACCTTCAACACGGACTTTGCGGTGGGTTTCATCGGCCTGATGGGCAACCGCCACGCGATCGGCGAAGCCTTCCAGATCACGGGCGACGAGACGCTGACCTGGGACCAGATCCACGCCACCATCGCGGACGCCCTCGGCGTCGAGCTGCACGCCTTCCATGTGTCCTCGGATTTCCTCGCGGCTGCGGGCAGACCCTGCGGCTATGACCTGGAGGGCGGCCTCATCGGGGACAAGGCGGTGAGCGTGGTGTTTGACAACAGCAAGCTGAAGCGCCTGGTGCCCGCCATGCGCACCAATGTGCCCTTCCACGCCGGCGTGCGGATCGCCCTGCGCAACATCCTAGCGCACCCCGAGCTCCAGCGGGACGATCCGGAGTTTGACGCCTGGTGCGGCCGCGTCATCGCGGCGGTGGGAAAGGCGCGGGAAGCGCTCGCGGCCGGCGTCTGAGGACAGAAAAGAACATCGAAGCGGCAGGCGCGGCGGATGGAGCGGGAACACCGTCCGCCGCGTCTTTTGGGGCAGAAGACGGGCGGCTGCCCGCGCGTCAGCCATACGGACGCATCTTATCCGCCCGGATCGCTTGATGAATCGCACGCGATGTGATACAAATAGAAGGGCGCGCAACGCGCCGCGTATTTTGATGCGTCTCTTTGTCCCGAGGTGAATCTGTTATGATCCGGAAGCTTGTCCGTCAGATGCTGACCGCGCAGATCCTGTCCGCGCTGACGGTGTCCCTCTGCCTGCTGATCGACAGCGTGATGATCAGCCGCTGCCTGGGTGAGACCGCCATGGCCTCCTACAGCCTGGCGAACCCCGTCCTGCTCGCCATCGGCGCGATCGGCAGCCTGCTGGCCGCGGGCATCCAGGTGGCGTGCAGCAAATCGCTGGGCCGCGGTTCCCAGACCGAGACCAACGCGGGCTATTCCTCCGCGGTGGCGCTGGGGGCGGGGATTTCGGTGCTGTTCAGCATCGTGGTCATCCTCTTCCGCTCCCCGCTGGCGACGATCATGGGCGCTGGCCGGAGCGGCCCGCTTTTTGAGGAAACCCGCGATTACCTGCTGGGCTTCAGCATTGGCGCGCCGGGCTCCATGGGCGCACTGGTGCTCGTGCCGTTCATGCAGATGGCGGGCCAGAGCGGCCTGCTGATCGCGGCGGTGCTTGGCATGACGGTGACGGACATCGCGCTCGACCTCCTCAACGTGACGGTCTTCCACGGCGGCATGTTCGGCATGGGCCTCGCCTCGGCGCTGAGCTATTACGTGGCCATCGTGATCGGCTGCGTCTACTTCCTCTCGAAGAAGTGCGTCTTCCGCTTCTCGCGCAGGCTGATCACCCGCGAAAAGATCCTGGAGCTGATCCGCGGCGGGATTCCGGCGGGCTTCAACATGGCTTCCTCCGTGATCCTGGTCTTCATGATCAACCGGATCCTGAAGAGCGTCGGCGGCGCGAGCGCCGTCGCGGCCTACACGGTGGTCATGTCGATCGGCAACGCGAGCAACTGCATCACCACGGGCATCGGCGGCGTGTCGCTGACGCTTGCGGGCGTGCTCTTCATCGAGGAGGACCGCACGGGCCTGCGCGAACTCATCCGCTCTCTTGGCTGGTACAGCGTGGCGCTGGGCGTCGTGATGGGCGCCGCGCTGCTGGCGGGAGCGCCGCTGCTCGTGTCCCTCTTCGTGCCGGAGCCCGGCGTCGTGCGTGACATGGCGATCCGGGGCCTGCGCATGTTCGCTGCGGGACTCATTCCCTGCTGCCTGAACAACGCACTGAAGAACATGTATCAGACCTCCGGGCGCGAGAAGCTGACGGAGCTGATCTCCATGCTGGAGGGCGCGGTCTTCCCGGCCCTCGCGGGGTTTGTCTGCAGCCGCGCCATCGGCGTGAACGGCGTGTGGCTGTTCTTCGCCCTCGGCGAATTGCTGACGCTGATATTCATCGGCGCGCTGATCCGCCGGAAGACGGGCTCGCTGCCCTGGAAGCGCGACAGCTTCCTGCTGCTGCGGGAAGCCTTTGGCACGGATGCCGACCACCTGCTGGAGGCGGACGTGCACAATCTCCAGGATGTCACCGACCTGGTGGCCAGGGCCGAGCAGTTCTGCCTGCGCCATGGCCAGAGCGGCAGGATCGCCAACCACATCGCCCTGTGCATCGAGGAGATGGCGGGCAACATCGTGCAGCACGGCTTCACGGGGGACAGCAAGCCGCATCACCTCTCCATCCGCGTCCTGCTCAAGCCGGACGAGTGGGTGCTGCGCTTCCGGGACGACTGCCGCGCCTTCGACCCGGTGCACTACGTCCCCTCCGGCCAGGAGGACGCCCTGGGCATCCGGCTGGTGCTCAGCCTCGCCAAACAGGCGAACTACACCTATTCGCTCAACATGAACAACCTGACGCTGAAGCTGCCGCTGGACGAACAGGTGGCCGCGCAGGCCTGACCCTGTCATTCGCATACAAAAGAGGAACGGCTACGCGGCGGCGCACCGTTCCTCTTTATCTGTGGAAAGCCTGAAAACGCGCTCAGCTCTTCAGCTTGCGGACCAGGCGCTTCAGCTCGATGTCCTCCCACTCGATGACCTCGATGTTCAGCTCGGCAGCGCGCTTGAGCATCACACGGCGGCTGCGGGAAGCGCTGGCGGCGGTCACGATGGCCGCGCGGGAGGCCTTGCCGCCGAAACGGTCGCGCAGGATGGCGAGCTCGTTGAGCGCCTCGGTCCTGATCTCGCAGGTTTTGCAGCTGATGAAGAGCGGCGTCACCCCGCGCACGCACATCACGTCGATCTCGTTGGTGACGGCCTGGCCGGCGGGGTCCGCGCTGCGCCAGTCGACGACGGCGCTGAGGATCACGTCGTCGAAGCAGTCCGCCTCGAGGCAGGCGCGGAAGACCTGCAGCTCGAGCACGGAGCCCATGTCGCGCAGCCAGAAGCGCACGGTCTCATCCGGAAAGCGGAAGGCGATGCGCTCGCCGTCCATGTGGAGCCGGTCAATCAGCCCCTGATCGGCCAGCGCGCGGAAGAGCCCTTCCTCGGCGGCGACGGCGCGGTTGTTGGCCGTGGCCTTGCGCGGGCCTTCGGCATCCAGCGCGTCGGCCCTGGAGATTCTCTGGATGTAGGCGATCTGGTCGTTCCACACGCGCCGGTAGGTGCGGTAGACGCAGAACAGGCGGTCGATATCCTCCAACCGCCCGCGGAGAAGGCTGTTGTCCTCGCGGCCCTGCATCAGCTCGCCGCCGGCCATCATCAGGCAGGCGCGGGCGTCCAGGCGGACGGTACAGGGAAGATCGTCGGCGAAAGGCGCGTTTTTGATCTCGAAGAAGGCGTTCTTGCTGCGGCTGTAGGTGATCACGGGCACGCCGCCGCTGACGGCCCCGGCCGCGAAGAGCGCCGCGTCGGTGCCGCCGGAGATGTCGATGGCGCAGTCCTCGTGCGTCTCAAGGGTCTTCTGCAGCTGCTTCTCCACCTTGACCGCGTCCAGCAGGCTCACCGGCACAAAGGTCAGCTTCGGCAGGCATCCGCGCAGCTTGAAATACTGGCGGAGCGAGGACTGGAGCGCCCTGTCCTGCGCGACCTCCGGCGGGCAGATAAAGACGGTCTCCTTGGGCCTGAACACCTCGGTGGCCAGCACGTTGTCCAGCGGGCGCTCGTCATAGAGTTCAATCAGCGTTTTCATGGCTGCGGTTTCCTTTCATCCTGTGCATCCTGTGCATGGCGAAGAGCGGTAGAAGAACGCTTCAAGTCAGCGGCTCCCGCCGCGCGGCCTTTGCAGCCGGGACATCTCCTCGCTGGAGAGGCCGAGGATCTGCCCGAGCTGCCGCACGGCGATGCGAGCGTCCTGCCTGAAGGCCGGGTTGGACGGGGCAATGTCATAGCAGAAGTTGCCGACGATCTCGGCGGAATAGCCGTGCTCCTTCCGGTACATGGCGCTGAGGGCGTTGTAGAGCACCTGGCCCCAGCGCTGGTGATAGGAGGAGGTCACGAGGGTCATGGTCTCCACGCCCTGCGCCTGGAGGATCACAAAGGTGTTGACGGCGTTTTCCGCCGTGGTCAGGGCGCGCTCGTCGGTGAAGACGCGCTCCGCGGCAATGCCGCACTCGTCCACGAGATAGTCCTTCATGAGGCCGGCCTCGGTGTGGCGCTGCGGATTGTTCTGCCCGGTCGCGCCGCCGGAGCAGACCAGCAGGGAAGCCGGGAAGGTCTTCGCGGCGGCCGCTGCGGCGTCGCAGCGGCCCTTCAGCTCGTCCGTCATGCCGCCGTTCAGGAGTTCGTAGCCCAGCACCACAAAGGCGTGCCTGCCGCGGACGGGCAGCTGGGCGGGATCGTCCCGGCCGAGCAGGAGAAGGCGATAATCCGGGTCGAGATAGACCTGCTTCCAGTGCCGCGCGATGGAGAGGGCCACCTCGTCGCCCAGGGCTTCCGCGTCGGCGTCAACACGCTCGGCGCTGCCGCTGCCCTCCCAGGCTTCCAGCATGTCACAGAGCAGCGTGCCGTAGGTGACGGCGGCGTTCCCGGAGGCCGCGCCGGGAACCGGGGCGATCAGCACTGCCGCGCAGAGCAGGGACAAAAGCAGCTTCCATGTGTTTTTCATCGATCTTTCCTCCTGGACGGCAGACAATCTGCGCAAAAGCATCCACTGCCACTATACCACGTTTTTTCCGCCGGCGCTATCTCCCGCGGGCGGATGTGTGAAAAAACGTGAGAATTCAAGAAACCACAGGGCGGTTTTAGCAGGATATGCCGCTTCTCACCGGAGAACTGCAAGGCTCAGAAAGGAAGATCCCAGAGCCTTTAGCCCACTTTTGGGTTCAAGCGAGGAGCGCGAAGGTTTGCAAAAGGCGATCCCAAAACCCTTTGCCCTCTGCTTGGGTTCAAGCGAGAACCGCGAAGGTTGCAAAGGACGATCGAAAAGCCCCTTGCAAGCTGCTCGGGTTCAAGCGTGGAGCGTGAAGGTTTGCAAAGGGCGACCGCAAAGCCCTTTGCCCGCGCCCGCAGGCGCGGAACCCCTGCTGTCCCTTGCGCGCTGTCCGCTGAGAGGCGTATCAGAGCATATCAAAAAGGACTGCCGCGTTGCTGCGGCAGCCCTTTTCCGAATGATCGGAAGATCAGTCGATGGAAGCGTAGGTCCAGATCACGTCGCCGCCGGCCAGACGGATCACGTCATGCACGGTGGGCTTCATCATCTGAGGCGTGGTGTAGAAGTAGATGGGGTTCACGGCGCCAGTGGCCATCAGGACCTTCTCGGCCTCGGCAGCCAGCTTGGAGCGCTCGGCGGGATCGGTCGCGGCCTTCACGGCGTCAACCAGCGCGTCATAGGCTTCCGCCCAGGTCTGGTTGCCGTCGGGGCCCCAGTAAGCGCCCGTGCCGGCGTCCGCAGTCACCTCGCTGTTGCGGGTGTAGTCGCCGATGGAGCGGCCGAGACGCGGATAGTTGTTGCCGGAAGCGGAGATAAAGATCTCCAGGAAGTTGACGACGTCGTTGAAGTCGCTGACCCAACCCATACGGGCGGCCTCGGCGTCGCCAGCCTTCAGCTTCTGCTGCAGGGTGGCCCAGGCTTCCTGATTGACCACGCCGGTGATGCCGAACTGGTTCCAGGTCTCCTGGACGTACTGGATGATCAGGGCGTTGTTGCCGCTGTTGTTGAAGGCAAACTCGATGGAGGGGAAGTCGGTGAAGTAGATGTCGCCGCCCTCGATGCTGCCGGTGTAGGGATAGCCCAGGTCAATCAGGGTCTGCAGAGCAGTCACCTGATCCACGGTGTAGTCGGGGTTCACCTCGGAGGGCTCGTTGGTGCCGGTGTACCACTCGCCATAGCCCTCGGCGGAACGGACGTCCGCATTGGCGCCGTCAGCCAGGCCGATGGGATAGAAGCCGGTCGCGGCCTTCTCGCCGCCCTTGGTCACGTAGGTCACCACTTCGTAGCGGTTCACCAGCTGGCCCAGGGCGAAGCGGGCCTTGCTCTGCTCCTGCACGGTGAGCTGCTTGGATTCGGGGCTCAGATCCTTGTAGACGTTGAACAGGATGTACCAGGTGCCCTGCGTCGGATAGAACTCCAGCTCGCCGGGATAGGTGGCGTTCAGACGGTCATACTCGGAGGAGGAGATGGACTGGATGTACTGCACGGTGCCGTTCTCATAAGCGGTCAGGATAGCGGTGTTGTCCTCGGACAGATAGAAGTTGATGCCATCCAGCTTCACGGCGTCGGCGTTCCAGTAGTAGGGGTTGCGCTCGAAGGAAATTACGTCGTCCACGGCGTACTTGGTCATCTTGAAGGCGCCCAGGCCGATGTAGGTCTCGGGCTTGGTGGCCCAGATGCCCTCGTTGTCAGCGAGATCCACGCGGACGGGATAGAAGGGCACGAAGCAGCACAGGTCGAGGAAGTAGGCGCAGGGCTGGGGCAGATGCACGACGAAGGTGCGGGCCGCGTCGTCCACGTCGATGGCCAGGGAGCCGTCCTCGGCGCGGCTGATCACGTCATACAGGAAGCCATAGTCGGCGCCCAGCTCGGCGGAGGCGGCGCGCTCCCAGGAAGCCTTGATCTGGGAGGCGGTGGCGTCCGTGCCGTCGGACCACTTCAGGTTCTCGCGCAGCACGAAGGTGTAGGTCAGGCCGTCCTCGGAGACCTCGCAGGACTCAGCCAGCTCGGGCTTCATGACGGGCTCGCCGTTTTCATCCAGCTGATAGCCCATCAGGCCGGCGAAAGCGGAACGGATGATGTTGGAGCCAGCGGACGCGCTGTTCAGAGCGGGGTCCATGGACAGGGGAGTGCCGCCGCCCAGGAACAGGCTGACTACCTTGCCGCCTTCCGCGGAAGCGAAGGAAGTCAGGCTCAGGACCATCGTCATGGCCAGCAGAAGAGCAACGATCTTCTTCATGGGGTTCCCTCCTTGAAAAGAAGTAAATATTTGTTTACGCCTCTCGGCGATAAACACGGGACGGGAGAAAAGAAACAGGGTTTAAGCACCGCAATCAGGAAACACGCGATTGCACCCCGAAAAGCTTGAGTGGGGGAG
Organism: uncultured Clostridia bacterium; assembly: GCA_946543085.1. GTDB lineage: Bacteria > Bacillota > Clostridia > Christensenellales > Aristaeellaceae > RUG11272. Next base: position 17,082 of record CAMNLM010000052.1, read on the forward strand.
TAATCATATAATAGCATGCGTGAGAGTCATTTCCCTGTCACGCGACGGGGCGAAGGTTTGCAAAGGGCGATCGCAAAGCCCTTTGCCCGCGCCCGC
>CAMNLM010000053.1 GCA_946543085.1 uncultured Clostridia bacterium
CAGGAGCTCCTCCGCGCCGAGGGAAGCGCCGGGGTCCGGCTGGCTGTGTCTGCCGAGCCATGCGCTCAGCGCCGGTCCGGGGGCAAAGCGCGTCGTGTGGATGGCGCGCAGCAGTTCCTCCGTCCGCGCTTTCTTTTCCAGCATTCGCTCATAGCGCGCGTCGTCCGCCAGGCCGATCGCATGGGAGCGCTCGGTCAGCCGCAGGTCGGCGTTGTCCTGGCGCAGCAGCAGGCGGTGTTCCGCGCGAGAGGTCATCATGCGGTAGGGCTCGTCCGTGCCCTTGGTGACCAGGTCGTCCGCCAGCACGCCGATATAGGCCTGGGAGCGGCTCAGCAGGAAGGGCGGCTTGCCCTGCAGCTTCAGCGCCGCGTTGATGCCCGCCAGGATGCCCTGGCCCGCGGCTTCCTCGTAGCCGCTGGTGCCGTTGATCTGCCCCGCGAAGAAAAGGCCGCTCACCCGCAGGGACTCCAGCGTAGGCCGCAGCTCCCGGCTGTCAATGCAGTCGTACTCGATGGCGTAGGCCAGGCGGGTCAGCTCGCAGCGGCGCAGACCGGGGATCGTGCGGTACATCCGCCACTGCACGTCCTCCGGCAGCGACGAGGACATGCCCTGCACGTACCACTCGCGGCTCTGTGCGCCCTCCGGCTCCAGGAAAAGCTGGTGCCGCTCCTTGTCGGCGAAGCGGACGATCTTGGTCTCGATGGACGGGCAGTAGCGCGGGCCGATGCCACTGATCGCGCCGGTATACATGGGCGCGCGGTGCAGATTCTCGCGGATGACGCGGTGGGTCTCCTCGTTCGTCCAGGTCAGGTAGCAGGCGTGGGTATTGGCGAGCTGGCGATCTGTCATGAAGGAGAAGGGCACCACCGGCTCGTCCCCGCGCTGGATTTCCATCTCGTCGAAGTCGATGGTTTTCTCGTCCACCCGGGCGGGGGTGCCGGTTTTGAAGCGGCGGAGCGCGAAGCCCAGCTCCTCCAGCGAAGCGGAAAGGCGCGACGCGTTCATCAGTCCCTGGGGGCCGCCGTCCCACTGCGCTTCCCCAATGTAAATGCGGCCCCGGAGATAGACGCCGGAGGCAAGAATTACCGCGTCGCAGGGAATGCGCGCGCCGGTCAGCGTGGTCACGCCGGTTACGCGGTCTTTCTCCGTCTCAATCGAAACGGCTTCGCCCTGGCGTAGGGTCAGATGCGGCTGCGTCAGCAGAGCCGTCCGCATGCGGTTCTGGTACTGCTGCTTGTCCGCCTGAGCGCGGAGCGCGTGCACGGCAGGGCCCTTTGAGGTATTCAGCATGCGGGACTGCAGGGTCGTGTCGTCGATGGCGCGGCCCATCTCCCCGCCCAGCGCGTCCACCTCGCGCACGAGGTGACCCTTCGCCGAGCCGCCGATCGCCGGATTGCAGGCCATGAGCGCCACGCCGTCCATGTTCAGGGTCAGCAGCAGCGTGTCGATCCCCATGCGCGCGGCGGCCAGCGCGGCCTCGCACCCGGCATGGCCCGCGCCGATCACAACCAGACTTGGCAAGTTTCTTCATCCTTTCTGCGGTGAACAGGGCCCGGGTTCCTTCACCGCAGGCTTGTCCTTCAAAGCGGATACGGGAGACGCCGCCCGCAGGCAGAGCGTCTCCCGGTCTGTATGCTGTTCTGTTTTCCTTAACCCCGTGAGAGTCAGACTGCCGCATTCTTCACAGCCGGCGCGCGGTTCTCCGGAGTCTGTCGCTCATCCACCGATTCTCATCGCCGGCCCCGCGTCTTTCAGGGCGTGATGAACTTCGGCATGTCGGGGGCGGGCACGGGGGTCGGCTCAGGCGCGGGGATCGGCGTCGGCAGGTAGCCGAGGTAGCCGTCGTAATAGAACTCCATCGTCGGCCGGCTGCTGGTGTGCCAGGTGTAGGTGAAGCCGTCCGTGGTCTCATAGCCGGTCAGCCGCATGATGATGTGGCCGAAGATATCCTGCGTCGGCTGGGCAAAGCGTGAGAAGCGGAAACGGCCGTGGGTCGTGGACTGGTACGGATAGAGGATGTCGTGATAGCTGCCGTTGAAGGTGGAGCTGCCGGTCGTGGTGCACATCAGAGGCTGGCCAAAGATGTCGTAGCATTCCATCGTGAAGCTGAACTTGCTGATCTCCATGTCGCTGTTATTGCGGACGGAGATCTTGATCTGGTTCGCGGTGGTGTAGAGGTCGGTGATCTGCAGGGCCTTGGCGTAGTTGCCCACGCGCACGGTCGTGGTGCAGACGAAGCCGCCCTCCTCCGTGGTGCCGATGATCGTGGCGGTGCCCCAGTCCACGCCGTAGATGGCCGGATTGTTGTCCGTGCCGCGCACCATCACCACGCTGGGGTCGGAGGACGTCCAGTTCATGTTGTGGTTCAGGGCGGTCGTGGGAACGATCGTGGCGGCCAGGTTGGCGCGCTGGTCAATGTTCAGGTAGTGCACCTGTTTGTCCAGGTAGACTCCCTGCACATGGTCGGTCACATAGACTTTGCAGCGTCCGGTAACGCCGCTGCCGTCGTTGGCCTTCGCGGTCACCGTGGTCGAACCGCCGCGGATCGGGTAGACGGTGCCGTCCGCCATGACCTGCGCGACGGAGGGCGTGGAGTTCGTCAGCGTCACCGTCTGATCGGTGGCATCGCTGGGCTTCACCGTCCAGTGCAGCTGACCGACGTCCTCGGGGAAGATATAGTAGCTCGGCTTGTCGAAGACGATGGAGGTCACCGGCGAGATGACGCGCACCGTGCAGGTGTCATAGATGGACTCGTCGATCCGGCTCTCGCAGGTGATCTCGCACTCGCCGTTGCCCACGGGCGTCAGCTTGCCGGAGGAACTGACCTCGCAGACGCTGGGATCGCTGGACGACCAGGCGACAGTTTTGTTGGAGGCGGTGGAAGGCTGAACCGTGGCCTTGAGCTGCGCGGACTTGCCGACAAAAATCGTCAGGTCGTGGCGGTCGAGCTGCAGGCCGGTCGGCTGCTGCTGCACCTGGATGGTGATATACTGATTGACGCCGGAGCCGTCGATCGCCGTCGCGCGGATGCGCGCGCTGCCCCGGTTCACCCCGGTGATCACGCCGTTGGCGTCCACCACGGCGATGCTTGTGTTCATGCTGTTCCAGACGATGCCGGGGATCGTCGCGTCATAGGGGCGTACGGTCGCGTAGGCCTGGGCCTGGAACCCCACACCGATGATGTCCTTGCTCAGTGACAGCTCGATGCTGTTCACCGGCTGGACGGCCAGCAGGTGGTAACTCTGGGAGACCTCCGGGTTGAGGTTGGAGCGCAGCGTGACATAGCACTCCCCCGCGCGGAGGATCTTCAGGTTGCCGCTGGGGCCAACCGCCACGGTGGGATCGGTGGTCTCGGCGGTGTAGCTCAGCGAGGTGGCGTCCTTCGGAAGGAGCGTCGCCCGCAGCGGAACGGTGCTGCCGACGGAGGTCACCAGCACGGGCAGCGGCGAATCCTCCTGCAGCAGGCCTTCCAGGCTGTAGTCATCGGGCGAGAGGACGGTCAGCTTGGTCTCGTCCACGCGCAGCGAAGTGACGGCGCGGGCAACCTGCACCTTGATCTGCGCCTTGTGCGTTTTCTTTGCGCCCTTGCTGGTCGCGGTGATGGTAGCCGTACCCTTCTTCAGGCCGGTGATATGGCCGGTCTGGTCGACCTGCACGATCTTCGGAGCGCTCGAGGTGAACTTCACATTGGAAGCGTCCGCGTCCTCCGAATAGATCAGCTGCAGATCACCGCTCTCGCCCTCGAAGAGCTGCACGCCGTCCTGGCGGAAAGCCAGGCCGTCCGCAAGCGCCACCTTGCCGCATAACATCAGGATCACCGCAGCGATCAGGAGAAAAAACCGTTTCGCCTTCATAGCCATTACCTCCCGTGGCGTTTCCCGCCATTCTCTGCCCTTTCAACGAATGAAATCCTTCATTTCATGCAGAAAGACGGAATCCAGCCCACAAAAACTTGCTCAGCCGCACGGCAGAAGCCGTCCGCGCGCTTCTATTATACAGCACATCCCGCCCCGCCGCAATGACCAGCGTAAAATTTGTAACAGGAACAGCGAAAAACTGTAACAGGAATCCGCCTGCGCGCCGATTCGCCGGAATCCTCCCGCTTCCCCGCGCGGCCCCGGTCCGGGTGGCTTCCCGGAACGCGTTCGCCTTCCTCCCGCCGGCAACGGGCAATTGGTGAAAATATTGCAATTTGCCCACGGATGCGATATACTGTTTCAGCGGAAACGCATTTCGCGCGAAGGAGGAACCGTCATGAAGCTATTGATCGCGATCGTTCAGGACGAGGATGCCAACCGTCTGGTCTCCAAGCTGATGGGCGAAGGCTACGGTGTGACCAAGCTCGCCACGACCGGCGGCTTCCTGCGCTCCGGCAACACGACCCTGCTCTCCGGCGTGGAGGACGGCCAGGTGGACAAGGTGATCGATCTCATCCGCCAGGTCTGCAGCCCGCGCAAGCAGGTTTCCGCTGCGCCGTCCCCCCTGGGCGGCATGAACGGCAGCTACAGCCATTATCCGCTGGAGGTCACCGTGGGCGGCGCGACCGTGTTTGTGCTCTCGGTGGATCAGTTTGTGAAGGTGTGACATGGCGACAGACTCCCGTCCGGCTGAGGCAGCCGCGCCGAGGCTCCTGGGCGTTCGCGATTTCAGCGCTCAGACTCTGGTCTCTGAGGAACTGACGCGCGTCCGCGAAGGGCATCCTTTTTCGCATGCGTATCTGATCAGCGGAGCGCCGGGAGCCGGCAAATCCTCGCTCGCCCTGCTGATGGCCCGCATGCACATGTGCGAAGGCACATCACGCCCCTGCGGCGTCTGCAAATCCTGCGTGCAGCTGGCGGCCGGTACCCATCCGGATCTCATTGAGCTCCGCGTCGGGCAGCCGATCGCCCCCGAGGAGCTGAAAAACAAACCGAAGTCTGTCATCCCGGTCGGCGATATCCGCGAGCTCCGCAGGCGTCTGGCGCTCAACAGCTTTGAGGGCGGGCGGCGCGCTGTCATCATCCGCCAGGCCGAGAAGATGCAGGAGGAGGCGCAGAACGCCCTCCTGAAGACCCTCGAGGAGCCGCCCGAAGGCAGCCTGCTGCTTTTGCTGGCGGAGACGCCGGATCAGCTGCTGACGACGATCCGCTCCCGCTGCCGCCCGCTCGCGCTGAACGCCTGGCCGGACGATGTGATCCGCCGCGTGCTCAGCGCTTCCGGCATTGGGAAGGAGCGCGCCGCCGCCGCCATCGACGCGGCGGGAGGCTCCATTGGCCGGGCCATCCAGCTTGCCGGGGACGAGGCCTACTGGGCCCGTCAGGAGGAGATCACGCGCGACTTCTTCGCCCTGGCCGCCCGGAGCGATATCCCGGCCGTCGCGAACAAGTACAAGGCGGCCGCGCAGCCCGAGCGCCTGGAGCTGCTGCGCGAGGTCGACGACAAACTGCGCGCCCTGATGCTCGTGTCGGCAGGTCAGCGCAAAGACGACGCCCTGAGCGCCTTTCCCGGCGAGTGGCGGCGCATGGCGAAAGAAGGCCGCCCCGGCGTGTTCGTGCCCTTGCTGGACGCGGTGACGCTCGCGCGGGTGCGCATCATGAACAACGTAAACTGGCAGGCAGCGCTGGAGCAGCTGCTGCTGAGCCTGATGGAGGCAAAATCCCAATGGTCAACGTGATTGGTGTCCGCTTCAGGAACGCGGGCAAGCTGTATTTTTTCGACCCGGGCGAGCACTGGCCGACGCCCGGCGATTATGTGGTGGTGGAGACCTCGCGCGGCGTTGAGCTGGGCGAGGTCGTGACGCCCGTCCAGGCCCTCGACGACGAGCGCGCGTCCGTCACCCTCAACCAGGTGACCCGCGTGGCCACAGCCAGCGATATTGAGCAGGACAGGGCCAACCGCGCCGATGAGAAGGAAGCCTTCACCATCTGCCAGCACAAGATCAGCGAGCACCGTCTGGAGATGAAGCTGGTCGGGGTGGAATACACCTTCGACCGCAGCAAGATCCTGTTCTATTTCACCGCCAACGGCCGCGTGGACTTCCGCTCCCTGGTCAAGGACCTCGCGTCCGTCTTCCATACGCGCATCGAGCTGCGCCAGATCGGCGTGCGCGACGAGGCGAAGATGCTCGGCGGCCTCGGCCCCTGCGGCCGCCCGATCTGCTGCGGCAGCTTCCTGGGCGACTTCCAGCCCGTCTCTATCAAGATGGCGAAGGAGCAGAACCTCTCGCTGAATCCCACCAAGATCAGCGGCGTGTGCGGGCGGCTGATGTGCTGCCTGAAATACGAGGAGGACAACTACGAGCAGACGCGCCGCAGAATGCCCCGCGTCGGCCGCGAGATCCGCACGCCGGACGGCTGGGGCACGGTGCGTGACCTGAACATCATCAAGGAGACCGTGCGCGTCTGGGTGCCGAAGGGCGACTCCGGGGATCTGCGCGAGTACACCCTGGAGGATCTGAAGCAGATCAATCAGACTGCCTCCCCCGCGCCCGAGCAGCCTGCCCCTGAGAGCGCGTCCGAGGACGCCCCGCAGGAGGAAGCGCTTCCCACAGCCGAGGAGAGCGCCGAGGCCTCCGCCGCGGCCCCGCAGCGCGCCGAGCGCCCCGAGCGGCCGTCCAGGCGCGAACGCGGCGCGCGGCCCGAGAAGGGTGAAAAGGGTGAAAAGGGCGAAAAAGGCGAAAAGAGTGAAAAGGGTGAGAGGAACAGCCGCGAAGCCAAGGGCGACCGTCCCCCGCGGGAAAACCGCCGCGGCGAGGACCGCGGAGGCAAGGGCCGTGAGGAGCGGCGCGGCAAGGGCCGCAGACAGGAGGCAGAAGCCCCGGCAGCAGCTGTGAGCGCGGAAGCGCCCGCGCCGAAGCAGGCCCCGAAGCCCGAGCCCGTCCGCCGCACCGCCCCCGACACGGAAAACGCCCAGAAGGGCAGCAGTTGGCGTGCGGCCCTCGAGCAGGCCATGCAGGCCGCCGGCCAGCCGAAGAAGGAATAAGCCGCAGGAAGCACAGGGAACCCAGTTGAACTGCAAGGGAAAGGGATGGCAGACCCATGAGACATTTCCTTCCGCACAATGAACGGGACCGTGCGGTTGCCAACATGTACACGTGCGCTTTCGCCGCGCTGATGCTGCTCATTGTCCTCTATATCGGTTCCATTGCCGGCTTTGTGAGCGACGTGATCTCAGCCGTCACCCCCTTCATGGTCGGCGCGGCCTTCGCGTTCATCATGCTGCCGGTGATGCACCGGCTGGAAGTTTTCCTCCAGCAGCATATGCTAAAGCATGCCAAAAAGGGCGTTGTCCGGGCGATCTCGACGGTCGTCTGCATGCTCCTGCTGGTCGCGGCCCTGGTTGCCTTCTGCCTGATCCTGCTGCCGCAGGTCGTCTCCTCTCTGCGCTCCCTGGTCAAGCTGGCCGAGCGCTTCGTGAATGAGAACGAGAACGCCATCAACGACTTCCTGATCCGCAACGGTCTGATCACCGTCGAGCGCGGCGAGCTGAACACAATCTGGGACAATCTGCTGAGCTCAGCCTCCCAGTACATCACGGTGGTGCTGCCCAACCTGCTGGCCGTCTCCAGCTCGGTCTACCACCTGCTCTTCCATATCTTTGTCGGCCTGATCGCGGCGTGCCACTTCCTCATCGACAAGGAAGCGATCAGCAACCGCTTCAAGAAGGCGACCTACGCCATGTTCCACGAGGATAAGGCCGAGGAGCTGATCTTCTGGACGCGCCGCGCGAACAACATCTTCTCCGGCTACATCACCGGCAAGATCGTCGACTCGCTGATCATCGGCGTCATCTGCTATATCTTCATGGTCGTTGTGGGCCTGGAGTATTCCCTGCTGATCAGCGTCATCATCGGCGTGACCAACATCCTGCCCTTCTTCGGCCCGTTCATCGGCGCGATTCCCAGCATCCTGATCCTGCTGATGGCCAACCCGACCAACGCCCTGATCTTCACGGTCTTCATCCTGGTGCTGCAGCAGGTCGACGGCAACGTGATCGGCCCGAAGATCCTCGGCGACCACGTCGGCATCACGCCGCTGTGGACAATGGTCGCGATCATCATCGGTTCCAGCCTGTTCGGCTTTGTCGGCATTCTGCTGAGCGTGCCCGTGTTCGCCCTGTTCTATGCCTTCTTCAACTTCATCGTTGAGATGCGCCTGAAGCACAAAGGCCTTCCCCTCACGTCCGAGGAATACGCAGAGATGCCTCACGCAGCCGCGGAGGAAGAAACCAAGCGCTGAGCAGTTTCCCCCATCTCCATCCCCAAAAACCCAGAGGCGGGATGCACCGCAAACGGTCATCCCGCCTTTCCCTGTATCGGAGGCCGCCATGTCAAAGCTCGGAATCCTGACCTTCCTCCACAATGAAAACTACGGCTCGACGCTTCAGGCGTGGGCTTTGCAGCGCACCCTGCAGATGTTCGGCCGTGACGCCGTGCACCTGGATTACCGGCCCGATACGCGCGAGAAAGTGCACAATCTCCTCGCCTCCGGCAACTCCCCCGCCCTGCTCCTCGACGGCATACAAAAACGCCTCGTCCGCAGGCAGCAGACGGCGGCGGGTGAAAAAGGCGCGGTGCTGAACGCATTCTATACGCGGCAGATGCGCCTCAGCAGGCCCTGCGCCAACACGGCGGAGCTGGCGCGGGAGGCGGAAGCCCTCGACGGGCTGATCTGCGGCAGCGATCAGATCTGGTCGCCCGTGTGGTTCAACCCGGCGTATTTTCTGAACTTCGCGAAGCCCGGCCAGGCGCGCATCGCCTACGCCTGTTCGCTCGGCGTGAGCGCCCTGCCCGGCGCGCGCAAGCAGCACATGATGGCAGACCTCGTCAGCCCCTTCGACGCAGTCTCGGTGCGCGAAGCGGAAGGGCAGGCCCTGCTGAAGATGATTCTCCCCGCCAAGGCTGCTGACGTCATGCCGGACCCGGTATTCCTGCCGGGCCGTGAAGCCTGGCTGGCGCTGGCGCAAAAGCCCGCCGCGGAAAAGCCCTATGCCCTGTGCTATTTCATCGGTGAAAACCCGGTCTACTGGCAGCACGCGGAAGAGACCGCCCGGGAGCGCGGCGCGGAGCTGCGGGTGATTCCCGTCACCGCGGAGAGCTTCTCCCACGGCGCGCATCCGGAGAAGGCCGTTTCCCCCGAGGAATGGCTCGGCTGGTTCGCCTGGGCGGACTGCGTCTGCACCGATTCCTTCCACGGAGCCGCCTTCGCGGCCATCTTCGGCGTGCCCTGCGCCATTGAGCGCCGGTACCGCGAGAACGACAAGGCCTCGAAAAACAGCCGCATCGACCAGCTGCTGCGCGAGGTTGGCGGCGATCCCCTGCGTCCCGATCCCGCTCAGACAGAGCGCCTGGCAGGCATGCGGAACCGCGGCCTGAACTGGCTGAGCGCCGCCCTCAACGGAGCAGGTCTCTGAGCGCCTGCGGTAGCGGCGAGGTCAGCGTCACCGTCTCCCCCGTGACCGGATGGACGAAGGAGAGGCTGTGCGAATGCAGGGCAAACCGTCCGGGCAGCTCCGGCGACTCTGTCCCATAGAGAAAATCCCCGAAAACCGGACAGCCCAGCGCGGCCAGATGAACGCGGATCTGATGCGTGCGGCCCGTCTCCAGCTCCAGCTTCACCAGGGCGCGACGGCCGTGCGTTTCCAGCGTCTCATAGCGCGTGACGCTGGGCTTGCCCGTCCCATCCGCGGCAATCACGCGGCGCACGGTGGCCCCCGGCCCTTTGGCGATCGGCAGACTGATCACGCCCTGCTGTTCCGGCGGCAGGCCGTCCGTCACCGCAAGGTAAGTCCGGCGAAAATCCGGCGTGTGCAGCGCCTGCTGCATGCGGTACTGGATGTGCGGCGAGCAGGCCGCCATCATCAGCCCGCTGGTGCCCTTGTCCAGGCGGTTCACAGGGCGGTAGATCCAGCCGGGCGGGCAGCCGAAATAGCTGAACAGCGCGTTTTCCAACGTGTTGTCCGGATGATTGCGGCTGGACTGGCTGGCCAGCGGGGCAGGCTTGTCGATGACAAGCAGATGCTCGTCCTGATACACAACGTGTAGATCTATGTCAAAGGGCGCAGGCGTGTAGACCGGCGTCTTTTCTTTTTCCACAAAGGTGACAGTCTGGCCGGCGCGCACCCGGGCGTCCGTATGTGCAGGCTCGCCGTCGAGCAGGATGCGCGCTTCCCACTTTGCGCCCTGCACGGCGCTGGCGCTCAGGCCCATCGCGCCGCGAAGGACGCGGAGAAGCTTCCAGCCGTCCTCGGCGGCAGAAATGGTGTGGCGCATGGCTGTCATCTCCTTTGGGATGAGAGTGTTTCCCGGTTCATTATAGGAGAACGGACCGGAAAGTCAATCTGAAAGAGCGGAAAGACCGGTGCCGTCTGTGCGGTTTGCGTCTTTCCTGATGCATCATGATCCATGTCTCTTTGGGAAGCGTGCCTTTTCACGGCTGTCCGTCAGGAATCCTGTCAATCAGTACCCGCTGGTATCATGGATACAGCAGAGAAGAATGGGTACGCAGCTTTGTAAATGGAAAGCGCGAATGGAAATCCCCGCAAGCCGCTTGACAGGCATGATATACTGGAAATGTAGAAACCGCGAGGCGAAAGGAGTGTTCCCATGGAGAAGATTGGCGAAATCACAGCGGCTGATCGCGGCATGCTGGAAGTCACCTTCTGCCGTCCCGAGGACTGCGGTCACTGCCACGCCTGCGAAGGCGGACAGAAGCCCACCGTGCTGCATTTATCCAGCCAGGGGCACAGCTGTTCCGTCGGTGACTTTGCCGAGGTGGAGCTGCCCACCGGCACGGTGGTGAAGGCCTCGCTGCTGGCCTACGCCCTGCCCGTGGCGGGTCTGATGGGCGGCATGGCGCTCGGAAGCCTCTCCGGTAACGCCATGGCGGCCATCGGCGGCGCGATCGGCCTGTGCGCCTGCCTGGCCGTCGTCTTCCTGACCGAGAAGAAGCGCAGAAACAACCCCAAGTGGCAGCCGACGCTGGTGCGCGTCATCCCCCGCACCTGGCTGAGCGCCAAAACCGAAAACGAAACGGAGGAACAGACAGCATGATTACCGAACTGACCAGTGAAAACTTTGACAGCTTTATCAAGAACGCATCCGCGCCCGTGCTGGTGGATCTGTGGGCCAGCTGGTGCGGCCCCTGCAAGATGCTCTCTCCCCTGGTCGATCAGCTGGCCGAGGAGATGGGCGACAAGCTTGCCGTCGGCAAGGTGAACGTGGACGACGAGGGCGAGATCGCCATGCGCTACGGCGTGCAGAGCATTCCCACCCTGCTGCTCTTCAAGGGCGGCGAGCTGGTGAACAAGAACATCGGCTATGTGCCGCTGCCCGCGCTGAAAGCCTTTGTGCAGAGCGCCATGTAACAAGACGAGGAGAAGGCCGCTTTCGGGCGGCCTTTTCTGGTGATGCCTGACACAGCTGCCGGCATCGGGAGGCAAGCATGGATTACTTCAAGGAGATACGGGCTCAGTTTCCCGTGCGCCAGAGCGCGGAACAGAAGGAAGCCTTTCGCGTCTGGCTGGAGGGGGTATGCGCGGAGAACGGGTACGCCCTGCGCCGCGAGATCAACGGCCGGCTGAAGCATGTGCAGCTGCTCGCGGGCGACCCGGAGCACGCCGCGGTGCTCTTCACCTGCCACTATGACACGCCCGCCAAAGGCCTGCTGCCGGACATCAGCTTTGGCCAGAACGCCGCGGCCTTCGCGCTGTGGACGCTTGCGCAGGTGCTGCTCATGATGATCCCTGCCGCGCTGGGTTTCCTGCTCGCCGCCGGGCTGACCGGCTCATCCCGTGCCGCGCTGGGCGCGTTTGTCGCCGTGTATCTCGCCGAGCTTCTTCTGACGCGCTTCGGCCCCGCCCGCAGGCGGAACATCCCGCAGGACGCCGCTCTCGCGGCCATGCTCACGCTGATGGAGCGCCTGCCGGAAAAGGCGCGCAGGCACACAGCTTTTCTTTTCCTCGACAGCGGGGAGCGCGGCTGGCAGGGCGCGAAGGCCTGGTGTAAGGCCAACCAGATGGCCGCCTATACGCGCCTGACCGTGGATATCGGTCCGCTCGGCCTCGGCCCGCGCCTCCTGTGCGTCGAGAGCGGCCTGGCCCGCAAGTGCACCGGCTATCAAACGCTGCGCCGCGCCATCGGGGAAAACGGCGTGCTCGAAGCCTCCTTCGCCCCGTCCAAAGCCAGCTTTCTGCGGGGCGAGGATCGCGCCTTCAAGTGCGGTATCGGCCTGTACAGCTGCAGGCGCGTCTCTGTCCTCGGCGACATCGCGCGGACAGGCGCCGCCCTGCCAGAGACAGAAACGGAGCGTCAGGCGGACGTCGTCTCCGCCGCTCTTGCCGCAGCCGTCCAAAAGCTGGCCGGTCTGCCGGACGAAGCGTAAACGCGAACGTTTTATCGCTTTTCTGTGTTGATTTGTTGGAATTTTGCAACAAAGATCGTCAGGATTCTCCGTGAGTCATCCATAAAACGGTCATCTTCCGACACGGATACGCAACGAACAGCGGCAAAACGCAAAAGAAAAACAAATATTTCTCGATTTTTTGCCGAAACCCGTTGACGAACCGCCAAGAAAGTTTTACAATTGTTACAAACTTCTTGACAGATCGGAGGGATCCTCCATGGCAGGCAACGGAGCCGCGCGCGCGGTTTTCTGTTATGTCTATCAGCCGAATCCAGCGGCGGGTGACGGCGGGTTCGCCCTCAATCTGTTCGACAACGACATCGCGGTTTTCACCTGCTACGACGTCAGCGGCAATCCCGTGGACGAGAAGGGATTCCAGCTGCCCCAGGGCGCGGCCCGGCAGACACAGCTGCTCGCTTATCGCTGCCGCTCCTGGCTGCAGGACGTGCCGGCCCACATGCGTGTGCACGAGACCTGCCAGTATGCCTCCACCATCGGGCTGGACGGTTTCCCGCTGATCTGCCTCGAGGACTTCTGCGAGATGATGTACTGCCCCTTCCGCAGCGCGCGCGGCCACTATGCCCGCATGCTCTACAACCTGCTGGAGGACATCTCGAATGTGCTGTGGCAGTGCGGCCTGGATCTGCAGCCGTTCAGCTTCACCTGGGATGCAAACCGCATCGCGCCGATGCCGCCGATCGTCCCGCAGCAGCAGATGTACGGCTGAGTTCAGCCAGAATGGCCAGGCGGAGCGCCTGGCTTTTTTCGTGCCCGGAATGACCGGCGCGAAAGACCTTGTCTCCCGCGACCAAATCCCCCATTGACAAACACGGCGTCCTGCCCTTATCATTCGGGCGTGGAGCAGCCCAGAATTTACTGGCAAGGAGGTATTCCCATGGAGACATTGAAGAAGGTCCGCACGGCTGTCATCGGCTGCGGCATGATCAGTCACATCTACATCCGCAACCTCAAGCGGATGTTCGCCATCATTGATCTGGTCGCGGTGTGCGACCGCAGCCCCGAGAACGCGAAGCGGCAGGCGGAAGCCTATGGCGTCCCCCGCGTGATGACCATGGAGGAGATCGCGGCGGACGAGAGCATCGAGCTTGTCGTCAACCTGACCCCCGCCTTCGCACATTACGACGTGATCAGGAGCATGCTGCTCGCCGGCAAGCACGTCTGGACCGAGAAGATGATGACCACCACCCTTGAGCAGGGGCGCGAGCTGCTGCGCATCGCGGATGAGAAGGGTCTCTGTCTCGGCGTCGCCCCGGACACCGTGCTCGGCGCGGGCGTGCAGACCGCGAAGAACATCATTGACAGCGGTCTCATCGGCGACGTGACCTCCTGCGTGGTGAGCATCAACCGCAACCAGTCGCTCAACTCCGAGATCTTCCGCTTCCTGCGCGGCGAGGGCGGCGCGCTGCCCTTCGACGTGGGCATCTACCACATCGCCGCGATGACGGCCCTGCTCGGCCCCGTGACAGAGGTCCAGGCCTTCGGCGCGCCCGCGCCCGTGCATGAGGCGCAGCTCTTCTCCGCGAACCCCGTCGGCGAAAGCTGGCAGGTGCCCGGCAACAATCTGCTTGTCGGCGGCCTCAAGTTCCAGAGCGGCGCGCTGGCGATGGTGCACTTCAACGGCAACACCATCGGCGAGGAGAAGAATGGCTTCACGGTCTACGGCACGCGCGGCATCCTTTCCCTCGGCGATCCGAACACCTTCGGCGGCTATGTGCGCATGACCCTGCCCGAGGCGGACGAGGTCGAGCTGCCCAAGACCCACGGCTATGACGGCACGCCCCCGACCGACAAGCCCGACGGCATCGACCTGGGCTACGGCCACCGCGGCATCGGCGTCGCGGAGATGGCCTGGTCGATCCGCAAAGGCCGCCCGAACCGCTGCAGCAAGGAATTCGGCTTCCACGCGATGGAGATTCTGCTCGGCATGGACGAGAGCGCCGGCACCGGGAAGATTTACAAAATGACCTCCACCTTCTCGATGCGGCCGCTGCCCGCCGGCTATTACTCCACGCTCGGTCATGGCGCGATGCGCGGCGACGCGGAGCGCTCGCTGATGGAGTGAATCCCGGAGCACCATGCCCTCGCCCGGTGAGCGGGCGGGGGCTTTTTATGGGACGGAACAAACCGCTGACACGTTCGGCTCTGTACATCTCGCCCCAGTTGTGGTATGATGGGGCTTGCCGGAAAAAGCCGGTAAAGAGAAAGAAAACCGCCGGGCGGCCGCACAGCCGCCGGGGAAAGGCGAGGGACGCGCGATGGGAATCCTGACGATTATGAAAGCACAGAAGGCATACAACCTGCAGGCCAAGGGAAACACCGCCGAGGCGGAAGCTCTCTATCAGCAGTGCATGAAGGAGGGGCTGAATCAGCCGCGTTACCTGCTGGGCTATTCGGTGCTGCTGCTGCGCTCCGGCAAGTATCAGGAGGCCCGCGAGGTTCTGGTCAAGACGCAGAAAGCGCCCGGCCTCACGCAGGATCAGCGCTCCCAGATGCTGATGAATTACGCCGCCGCCATCTATCGCCTCGGCGATATTGACAAGGGCATCAATCTGCTGGAGCGCCAGCATCTCCACAGCCCGAGCGGCCGCATGTACCAGACGCTCGGCTACCTGTATGTGGTGAAATACGACGCGGCAAACCGGCCCGACTTCGACGCGCTGGACGCCGCCGCGCAGGCGGAGCGGGAAGCCGCGGCAGCCGCAAAAGCGGCGGAAGCAGCGGACGAGGGTGAAGGGGACGAGAACGAGTTCCCAGCCGAAGCGGAAGATGTGCCCGGCGCGCCGGACGAACCGGAAGCCGAGGCCGAAAAGGCCGTGTCCGCGCGTGAAGTCTGGGAGGCGGGCATTGCCAAGGCAAAGGCCTTCATCGAGGAATCCGTTGATTACGACGAGGAGGATTCCATCTGCCTGGACAACATGGCGCAGTTCTATTACCGGGTGCTCGGCGACCGCGAGACCGCCAAGGAATGGTTTGAAAAGGCCATCGCCGAGAAGGATGACCAGATGGACACGCTCTGGTTCCTCTCCCGCTACGATCTCGAGCAGGGCGACACTGCCAAAGCGCTCGAGCGTCTCGAAAAGATCCGCGGAAACCGCTTCTCCCCGCTCAACTATGTCACGCCGGAGATGGTGGACGAGGAGATCAAACGTCTCGAAGCCTGAGACGTCAGGCAGCAAACGCACACAAGAAAACGGCAGGCTCTTCCAGCACATGGAATCGCCTGCCGCTTTTCATTTTGTCCTGCGGTCCGGATTACAGATTCTCGCCGTTTGCCTCCATGACCTTCCTGTACCAGTAGGCGGAGTCCTTCACCGTGCGCTTGCCGGTGGCGTAGTCCACGTAGACCATGCCGAAACGCTCGTTGTAGCCCTTCATCCACTCGTAGTTGTCCAGGAAGGACCACTGGAAGTAGCCGAGCAGATCCACGCCGTCCTCGGCGGCGCGGCGGTAGGCCAGCAGATAGCGGTGCAGGTAATCCTCGCGGTTCGGGTCGTGCACCTGGCCGTCAAGGCTGACCGTGTCGTGGCAGCTCAGGCCGTTCTCCGTGATAATGATCGGCGTTTTGTAGCGCTCGTAGAGGAAGCGCGGACCCCAGTAGAGGGCTTCCGGCATAATCGCCCAGTCGCAGGCCGTCTTCGGGAAGCCGGCAGGCAGCGGGAGCTTCTCCCAGCCCTGCTCGTTATCCGCCGCGCGGTACACGTCGCCCGTGTAAATGTTCTGGCCGTAGAAATCGAGCTTCTGACGGATGGTATTTTGCAGATCGTCCTCCCAGCCCGTGGGCAGATACCTGCCAAGCATGTCCAGGAATTCCTTCGGATAAGCGCCCAGCAGCACCGGGTCGCTCCAGAGGGGCACCGAGAAAGTCCATCCGTCCTTCGGCACGCTGAAATAAGCCTTTCGGGCCGCCTCGATGTCCTCCGGGCTCTCCGTCTGCGGAATGGCCGGGCCTCCGCAGGGCGCGTATCCGACGCGGCAGTCCGGCACCAGCTCGCGCAGCACCTGGATCGCCTCGCCGTGCGCCTTCAGGGCGTTGTGCACCATGGGGACGAGTTCAGCGTTCACGCGCGTGACCCCCGGAGCCATCCCGCCGATCTGGTAGCCGAGGCCCAGGAAGCACTGCGGTTCGTTGAAGGGAATGAAGTCCTTCACCCGGTCGCTGAAGGCGCTGGCCGCCACCTCGGCATATTCCCGGAACCACTTGGGGCTGTCAGGGTTGAGCCACGCGCCGCGGTTCTCCAGCGCCTGGGGATAATCCCAGTGGAACAGCGTGACGAAGGGGCGGATCCCGTGCGCCAGCAGCTCATCGATCAGCGCATTGTAGAAGGCGATGCCCTTCGGGTTGACTTCGCCCGTGCCGTTGGGCAGGATGCGCGGCCAGCTCAGCGAAAAGCGATAGTTGCGGATGCCCAGCTCCGCCATCAGCGCGACGTCCTCGCGGAA
>CAMNLM010000054.1 GCA_946543085.1 uncultured Clostridia bacterium
TTCCGCGGGAAAGCGTCCCCTGGAACCCCTTGAAAGGCGCTCCTGCGGAGGGCTTGTGCCTTGCATAAGGCGCTCCTGTGGGAAGCCCACGGCCTGCAAAAGGACGTTCAAGTGGGAAGCACACGGCCTGTTTGGTTGGGCCAGGAGACGCTTTCCACGGGAAAGCGTCCCCTGGAACCCCTTGAAAGGCGCTCCTGCGAAGGGCCCCGCGCCTGCAAAGGACGTTCAGTCGGGAAGCCCACAGCCTGTTTGGTTGGGCCAAGAGACGCTTTCCGCGGGAAAGCGTCCCCTGGAACCCCTTGAAAGGCGCTCCTGCGGAGGGCCTGCGCCCTGCATAGGGCGCTCGGACGGAAAGCCCGTGGCCTGCATAGGGCGCTCCTGCAAACGGCGGAAGGCTGAGAGAACTCACTCCTCCGTGACCGTCCAGAGGGCCACGCAGTTGGGCTGGATGACCTTTGCGCCGCAGAGGCTCAGCCCCTTCACGCCGTCGTCGAAGCCTTTCTCGCGGCGGTAGGCCTCCATCTTCGCGATCTGCTGGGCGAAGGTCACGCCCTCCTCGGTCATGGCGACCAGCTCGTTCTGCAGGTCGTTGCTGATGTAGATGTCAAAGCCGGCCGCGCGGGCGACCGCGCCCTCCGCCAGCGCGTTCTCCGCAATCGCGCCGCCCGCGGTCACGAAGCGGCTGTCCTTCAGCAGCTCCGCCTCCACCGTCGAGGGCATCACCAGCTTGCGGCCGTTGCGCGGCACGTTCTTTTCGTCCAGCGCGGTCTTCAGGCGCACGATCAGGTCGAAGGCCTTGCCCGCCTCCAGCGTGACGCTCTTCTTGAGACCGGCCCCGGCGCGGATGACGCTGAGGATGTACTGCTCGGTGTCCTCGGCCAGGCGGCGCGCGGCGGAGCGCATCGCGGCGTCCATCACGTCCGCGCGGGCCTGGGCGGCGTCCACGTCGCTGAGGTAGAAGTTGCAGTAGACGCCGTGGTCAATGACCAGCACGGTGTCGGTGCCGCTCAGCGGCTCGGGATCGTCCAGGTCGACGCCGGCCTGGTATTCCTTCACGGTGATGTCCGTGAGCGAATTGATGTGCACCTGGTCGCCCCACTGGGCAATGTCGCCCTCCCACCAGCGGTTGCACAGGGAGCCGAAGACCAGCTCCTTGTTCAGGTTCTCCATCAGACGGGCGCTCCACACCTTGGGAATGAACTTATCAATCGCCATTGTTTTTCCTCACTTTCTCTTTTCCGTTGTCTGGGTTGATTGGTTTTTTTCCGCGCGTCACAGCGCCTTCAGGGCCGCCTTCACCTCGCTCCAGCGGCGGTTGATCTCCCCGGCGCTCATCGCGGCGAGGCTGTCCCGGTCGGCCGTCCACGGGCCGTTCTCCGTGCGGGGAACGCCGGGGGTCGGCACGCGCTCCTCCCTGCGGAAGAACCCCGGGTACCTCTCCCGGATGGTCTGCGCCACGTGCCCGGGATCGCCCGCCGTATCCTTCTCCACGCTGAGCACCAGCAGCGGCACCGCCTCCGGCACGGCCCCGGCCTCCCGCAGGCGCTTCGCCACGGCTTCCCTGCGCGCGGCCAGCGCGTCCGCCTCCAGCCGCGCCGCCTTCCAGGCGCGCAGCTCCTCCAGCTCGGCTTTTTCTGTCCCGGCTTTGATCCCGGCCTCCGCGTCCCGCGCTTCGGGCGCGGGAACCGCGCCAGCCGCCTGCTCCGCGCTGTCCCCGGGGGCATCCCGCATCGCCGCGCCGCTCTGCCTCTGTTCCTCTTCCATGTGTCCTCCTCTCTGTCCGGTCGAAAAGGGTACAAAAAAACCGCGCACACAGCACGGTTCATCCGCGGGAAGCTCCATGGCGCTCCCCTGTGCCCACCTGAGCACGGTATCAGCCTATCACATGTTCAGCGGACATACAAGGACATCCGGAGGACATTGGAGGACATGGATTTTCCCCGGCCATTTCCCGCGGGACATGCCGAAGCCGGACGGGCCGTTTCCCATCCATGGAGCGGGGATGAAAGAGAGGGGCCAGGGTCAAAAAAGCCCCTCCGCGCGGCGCTGTCCGGCCGTCCCGGCCAGAAGCACCATGGAGGGGCATTGTCTGTGCGGCCCGCGGAAAAAGGAGGAAACCTCATTCCCTCTCCCGGATGCGGAAGCAGTGCAGCGCGAGGTAGGCCGTGAAGGCGCCCTCCGCCGCCAGCACGCGGGCGTCCTCCGTGCCGAGGCGGTCCAGCAGGGGCAGGCTCTCGCCGACCGACATGAAATACTGCCAGGCGATCACCCCGGCCATCAGCAGCGCCGGAAAGACCAGCAGGTGGGCGAAGGGTTCCGCCTCGCGCGACGCGCCGGAGAGCGGCAGCATCAGCGCGAGGGCCGCGCCGGCCAGCGCTCCCTGCAGCACGGGCGCGAAAAAGCCCGCGCCGCCGAGCAGAGGCAGCAGCAGGCAGACCGCCGCCAGCAAGAGCAGCGGCACCACGAGCACCGTCAGCTTTCTGAGGAACAAGCGTCTTCCTCCTCCCGCACGCGCCGGAACAGGGCGCGCTCGCGCAGGCCGGGCTTGCCGGTCAGCGCCTGTGCCTTTCTCTCCGCCGCGTCAAACAGGTCGGGCCGGTGGCGCAGCGTCGCCCGCAGTGCCTCCTCGTGCCGCCAGGCCGCGATGGCCGCGTGATTGCCGCCCAGCAGCACCTCCGGCACCTCCATGCCGCGCCACTCGCGGGGCCGGGTATACTGCGGGTACTCCAGCAGGCCGTCCGAGAAGCTCTCGTCCTCGGGACTCTCCGCCGAGCCGAGCACCCCGGGGATGAACCGCGCCACGCAGTCGCACAGCACCATCGCCGCCAGCTCGCCGCCGGTCAGGATATAGTCGCCGATGCTGATTTCCTCGTCCACGCAGGTGTCCAGCGCGCGCTGATCGACGCCCTCGTAGTGGCCGCAGAGCAGCACCAGCCGCTCCTCCTTCGCCAGCTCCCGCGCGACCTCCGTGGTCAGCTTCCTGCCGCGCGGCCCGAGGTAGATGCGCCGCCCGGTAAAGTCCGGGCCGCACACGTCCGCCATCGCGTCGGCGATGGGCTGGGCGAGCATCACCATGCCCGCGCCGCCGCCGAAGGGGTAGTCGTCGGTGTTCCTGTGCTTGAGGGCGGAATAGGGCCGGATGTCCACCGGGCGGATGTCCACCAGCCCCTGCTCCTTCGCGCGGCCCAGGATGCTGCTGTTCAGGACGCCCGGAAACATCTCCGGAAAAATGGTGAGTATATCAATCCGCATAAACCGCAATCTCCGCCAGGCGTTCGCTGTCCGCCGTGATGATCTGGCGCTCGACGTCCGTCTCCGGGAAGGCCGCCCGGAGCGCCGGGGCCATCATTTCCCCGCGCGGCGTGTCGAACACATAGATGTCCGTCGGCCCGTTCTGCAGCACGTCCCGCAGGGTACCGAGCTTTTCGCCGCGCTCGTCCACAAGGGCGCAGCCGATCAGGTCGCTGATGTAGACCTCGCCCTCGGCCAGGCCGGCCGCGTGGGCGCGGTCGATCCACAGCTCGCGGCCGCGCAGCTTCTCCACGTCGTCCGGGGAGGCGCAGCCCTCGAGGGTAACGTAGGCAAAGCCGTCGTGGACGCGGGAGCACTTCGCGCCGACGGGGGCGTAGGTGTCGCCAGTCTTGAGGTACAGGGTTTTCCAGGAGAGAAAATCCTCCGGGTTCTGGGCGTAGGGGCGGATTTTGGCTTCGCCGTGGACGCCCTGCGGGCGGAGGATTTCACCAATCATCAGGTAATGTTGGAGCATGATTTCTCCTTGTTCATATTCCGTATGAATGCCATCAGATTCCGCGCCTGCGGGCGCGGGCAGGGGGCTTTGCGATCGGTCCGGGGCTGCCGCCCGCTCTCCGCTGAAAACTCCATAACATGGAGTTTTCCGGGCGCTCCGAGCCCCCTGCACCCCTTCGCCCGCCGCACTTGTTCCGGCTTGGCCCCCCTATGAGGGGAGCTGGCATCGCGTCAGCGATGACTGAGGGGTTGGGCCTTGCGAGTGCTCCTGCACCCCTTCGCCCGCCCGTCTTATAGCTATCTGTTTAAAGAGGTGACCGAGCATGTCGTTTTTCTCCACCCGGGGCCGCGCCTACGCGACCGCGTCCCAGGCCATTCTCGCCGGCATCGCGCCGGATGGCGGCCTCTATGTGCCGGCCATGTTCCCGCGCATAGAGCTGAAAGACATCGCCGCCATGAACGGCATGAGCTATCCGCAGCGCGCCACCCTCATCCTGCGGCAGTTCCTGGATGATTTCCGTCCCGCCGAGATCGAGGAGATGACGCGCCTGGCCTACGGCGAGCGCTTCGACACGCCCGACGTCGCCCCGCTGCACCGCATCGACGACAGCGCCTGGGCGCTGGAGCTCTTCCACGGGCCGACGCTCGCCTTCAAGGACATGGCGCTGCAGCTGCTGCCCTACCTGATGGCGGCCTCCGCGCGCAAGAACAGCGAGAACCGGGTGATCAGCATCCTCGTGGCGACCAGCGGCGACACCGGCAAGGCGGCCCTCGAGGGCTTCCGCGACGTGCCCGGCACCAGCTGCACGGTCTATTATCCGAAGGACGGCGTCAGCGACATCCAGCGCCTGCAGATGGTCACCACCGGCGGCGCGAACACCCGCGTCATCGCGGTGGAAGGCAACTTTGACGACGCGCAGACCGGCGTGAAGGCGCTCTTCTCCGACGAGGGCTTCCGGGAGCGGATGGCTGAGCAGGGCCGCGTGCTCTCCTCCGCCAACTCCATCAACTTCGGCCGCCTGGTGCCGCAGATCGTCTATTATTTCAGCGCCTACGCCGACCTGGTGGCCAGCGGGGCCGTGCAGCTGGGCGAGGCGGTCAACTTCGTCGTGCCCACGGGCAATTTCGGCGACATCCTCGCGGGCTTCTACGCCCGGGAGATGGGCCTGCCCGTGCACAAGCTGATCTGCGCGAGCAACCGCAACAACGTCCTCACGGACTTCTTCCGCACCGGCCTGTACAGCACGCACCGCGTGTTCTTCAAGACCATCTCGCCCTCCATGGACATCCTGGTCTCCTCCAACCTGGAGCGCCTGCTGTTCGAGGCGGCCGACCGCGACGCCGATCTCATCACCCTGTGGATGAGCCAGCTGCGCGAGAACGGCAGCTACGCCGTGGGCGAGCAGCGCCTGGAGTGGCTGAACGGCATCTTCTTCGCGGGCTTCGCGGACGACATCGAGACCCGCCGCGAGATCCGCGACATGTTCCAGCAGACCGGCTACCTGATCGACCCGCACACGGCCGTGGCCGGCGCGGTGCTCGGCGAATACCGGCGCAACACGGGCGACAACCGCCCCGCCGTCATCGTCTCCACCGCCAGCCCCTACAAGTTCGCCGGCGATGTGCTGGCGGCTCTGGAGGGCCGCGAGGAGCCCTCGGCGCGCGATCCCTTCGCCTGCGCCCGCAGTCTTGAGGCGCGCACCGGATGCCCGATGCCCCCGCAGATTCTTGCCCTGCAGGAGCAGCCCGTGCGGCATACCCGCGTCTGCGCCGCCGCGCCGGAGGCCATGGCGGAAGCCGCCCTGGAGCAGGATTCCGGGGAGTGATCCCCGGACGCTCGGACGGATTGAAAAGCCGCTTTTACTCCGCACACGTTTGTGTGCGTTGATGTCCGGACGCTCGGACGGTTTAAAATCGCGTTTCTACTCCACACACGTTTGAGCGGGGGGCTGTTGCGGTATCAACCGCAAAGCCCCCTTTTTCAGATGCGGTTAGAACCGCAAAGTCTTGACAGCTCAAGCTGTCGCCCGAAGGTTTCCAATGGGCTGGAAAGCCCACCTTAACGGCGGCCGCCCGAAGGTTTCCAAAGGGCGACCGGAAAGCCCTTTGGTCGCCGCCCGCAGGCGGCGAAATCTCTCTGAAAGAGAATCATTCTCAATACGAAATAACTATATCTTCAGCCTCCGGCTGGAGGGGGATTCCGCGCCTGCGAGCGCGGGCCGGGGGCTTTCCGGTCGCCCCCGGCACCCCTTCGGGGCAGACATCGTGATATTGGGCTTACAAGCCCATGCTGTTCCCCTTCGGGATGAACTGTCGTAATGTTGGGCTTACAAGCCCCTACTCCATCCCTACGGGATGAACCATCGTAATGTTGGGCTTTCAAGCCAACACTCCATCCCGCCGGGATAGACGATGCATATGTGGGCTGTGAGCCCACTGCACCCCTTCGGGGGCAATCGCCGAAAAAGAGGGGGGTGGGCTGTAAGCCCACCCCCCTCTTGCCGCAGTCCCCTCACGGACTGCGGCATTCTTGCGTCTGCCCCCTCATTGTGCTATAATCCATCATGGATGTTTGTGTCCGGAAGGAGGAAGCGGCATGGGTCTTGTGAACCGGGCCTGGACGGCCTGGCTCCGCTGCTGGCGCGAGGACGGCCTGCGCGGGGTCTGGGGCCTGTTTCGCCGCGCCTGCATCCGCGGGGTCAATCTGCCGACCATCCGCCGCCTGCGCGCGATGCGGGCGGAGGAGGAGCGCCGCTACGGCCCGTGGCTGAAGGCCTGCGAGCCCGACGCCGCCGAACGGGCGGCCCAGGGCGCGCGGCGCTTTTCGCACAGCCTCTCCATCCTGATCCCGACCTGGAACACGCGGCCCGACCTGCTCAGGGCCCTCGCGGACTCCCTCGCGGCGCAGACCTGCCCGCAGTGGGAGGCCTGCCTCTGGGACGGCCACAGCGCCAGCCCGGACACGCTGGAAGCCCTCCGCGCCGTCGCCGCGCGGGATCCCCGCTTCCGCGTCACCTTTTCCGAAGAAAACGGCGGCATCAGCCGCAATACCAACGGCGCGCTCTCCATGGCGCGCTATGACTGGGTGGCCCTGTGCGACCACGACGACCTTCTCGCCCCCGACGCGGTCTACCGCATCCTCGAGGCGGCGGAGGGCGGGGCGGACTTCGTCTACACCGACGAGGACAAGTGCGACGAGGCCGGGGAGCGCTTCTTCGACCCGCACCTGAAGCCGGATTTCGCCCCGGACAGCCTGCGCTCCGGCAACTACATCTGCCACATGATGGCGATGGAGAAGGCCCTGATGGAGCGCGCGGGCGCGATGCGCGAGGCCTACGACGGCAGCCAGGACCATGACCTGGCCCTGCGCGCGACCGAGCTGGCGGAGCATATCGTCCACATCCCCCGGGTGCTCTATCACTGGCGCATGGTGAACACCTCCTTCAGCCACCAGAAGATCGAGCAGTGCGCCCGCGTCGCGGCGAGCGCCGTCGGCGACCAGCTGCGCCGCCTGGGCCTCCCCGGCCAGGCGGACACCTACCTGCTCAACTGCCGCGTGGATTACGGCGACGACCCGGACATGACGGTCTCGCTGATCCTCACCCCGGCCCAGGACGGCAGTTGGCGCGGTCTCGGCCGCCTGCTGCGGCGCACGGCCCAGCCGATCCATGAGATCATCGCCGTGGGACGGGAAGCGCCGACTGTGCGCGGCATTCCCGTGAAGACCGCCGACAGCCTGAATCAGGCGGCGGAGCTGGCTTCCGGCAAGGCCCTGGTGTTCGTCCAGTGCGGCATGATCCCGGCCCAGCGCGACTGGCTGCGGCAGCTGACCATGTTCCTGCGCAGGCAGGACGTCGGCTACGCGGGCGCGCCCATCACCGACCGCCGCCACTGCTACCTGCACTGCGGCTACGCGGTGGATGTGCCCGGCGGCGCGCTCAGCCACCACCTCGGCGCGTTCTCGGCGGGTGTGACCTACCAATACAATGACCGCGTGGTGCGCAATGTCAGCGGCGTGTCCTCGTGCCTGATGGCCATCCGCCGGGACGTGTTCCGGCGCCTCGACGGCTTCCGAGTCTACGCCAGCGACCTGCGAGGCGCGGAGCTCGGCGTCCGGGCGATGCGCGCGGGGTATCTGAATGTGATCACGCCCTTTGCGCTGATGCGCGCGCCCCGCGGGGCGGGCTGTCTGACGGCGCCTGCGCCGGAGGAGGATCTCCGCCGGATGCGCGAGGCGCTCGGCACGGTGCGGGAGAGGTATTACAGCCCGCTGTTTGAGAGGGTCAAGGGCACCATGTCCATTGATTTTGACAGGAAGCTGAACGATTGAGATTCATCTCTCAGCACTGGCAGCAGGGAGATTTCGCCGCCTGCGGGCGGCGACCCGGGGGCTTTGCGATCGCCCCCGGGACCCCTTCGCCCGCATCCTGATATCTGAGCTTTTATTGATTCCCATCATCATCCTCTGGAGGCAAAGCGACCGTGAAAGAGACCTGGAAGGATCCCGCCTATATCAGGAAGCGCGGACTGCAGCTGACGGCCATCCTGGCGGCGGTGCTGCTGCTCATCGGCTGGATCGTCAGCGATTCCTGGAGCATCCGCGGCTACCAGAGCGAGTCCGTGGCCCGCTCCGCCCTGCTGGCCATGCCCCATGACGGGCTGGTGGTGGAGCAAGGGCTGGACGCGCAGTGCGACCGGCTGGACACCGTGACCCTCGCCCTGACGCCCACCGCCTCCGAGACCGCAGGCAGCGTCACCGCCGAGATCCTGCGGCGCGGCGGCCCCGTCCTCGCAACGGCGGAGGCCGACCTGGCCGGCGCGGGCGACCAGCTGACCCTGTCCTTCGCGGAGAATCCCCCCGCCGTGGACAGCGCCGCCGTGCTGCGCCTCACCTTCCACGACGCGGAGGGCACGGGCGCGCTGCCCGCGCTCTGGTCGGGCGATATGGTCGACGTGGGCCGCTTCACCATGGAGGCGAAGGGCCTCGACAGCCTCACCGTGGACGGCGAGCTCCGCCACGCCCGGCTCTGCATGGTGGTCTCCGGCCACTCCGACAGCTCCATCATGCGGTGGTACTGGCCGGTCTGCGGGGCGGCCGTGCTGCTCGCGGCGGCCCTGACCCTGCGCACGGCCCGCGCCGCGAAGCTGGGCAGGCGCAGCCTCATCCTCACCGTGCTGGAGATGTTCCACCGCTATTCCTTCCTCCTGCACCAGCTGGTGAGCCGCGACTTCAACACCAAGTACCGCCAGTCCCTGCTCGGCGTGCTGTGGAGCTTCCTCAACCCGCTGCTGACGATGATCGTGCAGTACGTCATCTTCTCCACGATCTTCCGCAGCTCCATCCCGAATTTCCCGGGCTACCTGCTCACAGGCATCATCTTCTTCAATTTCTTCGCCGAGTCGGTCAACCTCGGCATCGACTCCATCGTCGCCAACGGCAGCCTGATCACCAAGGTCTACATGCCGAAGTACATCTACCCCATCAGCCGCACGGTGTCCTCGCTGATCAACCTGGTCATCTCGCTGGCGCCCCTGGTGCTCCTGCTGCTCGTCACGCGCACGCCGATCACCAAGGCCATCCTGCTGCTGCCGCTGAACATCGCGTTCCTGTTCTGCTTCGTGCTGGGCATGGTGTTCATCCTCTGCACGCTGAACGTCTTCTTCCGCGACACGCGCTTCCTCTGGGGCGTGGTGGTGCTGCTCTGGCAGTACGCGACCCCGATCTTCTATCCCGAGAGCATCGTGCCCGCGTCCCTGCAGACCTTCTACCACATGAACCCGATGTACCAGTTCATCTATTTCCTGCGCTGCATCGCGCTGGACGGCGTCACCCCGCCGCCCGTCACCTACCTCTACTGCGCCCTGTGCAGCCTCGTCCCCCTGCTCATCGGCCTCCTCGTCTTCCGCAAAAACCAGGACAAGTTCGTGTATCATCTGTAAAGGCCCTCCGCAGGAGCGCCTTTCAAGGGGTTCCGGAAAGCCAACAGCCCTCCGCAGGAGTTGCGATTCTGTAAAGGCCCTCCGCAGGAGCGCCTTTACAGGGGGTCCGGGGATTCTGAGCGCCCGGAAAACTCCACAGTGTGGAGTTTTCAGCGAAGAATGGGCGGCAGCCCCGGATAAACTTTCCGGAGGAAAGGTTTTCCCGGGTCATCTAACTATAACCTCCCCTCCCCGCCGCAGCGGGGAGGGGTCGGGGGTGGGGTCTCCCATCCCAACTTGCGAACCTCGCCGTAACCCTTCCGCAGAAGCGCCTTCCAACGCCTTCCATGAAAGCCAACGGCCCTCCGCAGGAGCGCCTTTCAAGGGGTTCCAGGGGACGCTTTCCCGCGGAAAGCGTCCCCTGGCCCAACCAAATAAACCTCCCCTCCCCGCCGCAGCGGGGAGGGGTCGGGGGTGGGGTCTCCCATCCCACCTGAAGAGGTGAAACGATGTCCGACATCATGGTATCCGTAGACCACGTCACCATGGACTTCAAACTCGATGAAAACCGCACCACCAACCTCAAGGAGTGGGCCCTCAACGCCCTCCACGGCAAGCGAAAGGTCCGCGTCTTCCACGCCCTCAACGACGTCAGCTTCGACGTCGAGCGCGGCACCGTCGTCGGCCTCATCGGCCAGAACGGCGCGGGCAAGAGCACCATCCTTAAGGTCATCAGCGGCATCTATAAGCCCACCTCCGGCAAGGCCGTGGTGCGCGGCCGCGTGGTGCCGATGCTGGAGCTCGGCTCCGGCTTCGACGCGGAGCTCAGCGGCCGGGAGAACATCTTCCTCAACGGGGCCATCCTCGGCTACTCCCGCGAGTTCCTCCTGGAGAAGCAGGAGGAGATCATCGCCTACAGCGAGCTGGGCGACTTCATCAACATGCCGCTGAAGACCTACTCCTCCGGCATGCTGGCCCGCCTGGCCTTCTCCATCTCCACCATGGTGCAGCCCGAAGTGCTGATCGTGGACGAGATCCTCGCCGTGGGCGACGAGAACTTCCAGCGCAAGAGCCGCGCGCGGATGATGGAGCTGATGAGCGGCGGCGCGACCGTGCTCTTCGTGAGCCACCAGCTGCAGCAGATCCGCGAGATGTGCTCGAAGGTGGTGTGGCTCAGCCACGGCCAGGTCGTCGAGTGCGGCGAGACGAACGCCGTGTGCGACGCGTACCACAAGGCCGTGGTCGGCCCATGAACGTGACGGTGATCGCGGTGGGCCGCCTGCGCGAGAAGCCCTACCGCATGATGGCGGACGAATACCTCAAGCGCCTGAGCCGCTACGGCCGCGCGCGGGAGATCGAGCTGGACGACCTGCCCGAGCCCGCGAACTCCTCCCCCGCCATCGAGAAGCAGATCAAGGACCGCGAGGGCGAGGCCATCCTGAGGCAGATCCGCCCCGGCGACTATGTCATCGCCCTGACGATCCCCGGCAAGATGCGCGCCTCCCCCGACCTGGCCGCCCATCTGGACCGGCTCTCCAGCGGCGGCGTGAGCCAGGCCGTGTTCGTGATCGGCGGCTCGCTCGGCCTGTCCGAAGCGGTGATCGCCCGCGCCAACGAGGAGCTCAGCATGAGCCCCATGACCTTCCCGCATCAGCTCGCCCGCGTGATGCTGCTGGAGCAGCTCTACCGCGCCGCGAAGATCAGCGCCGGGGAGCGCTACCACAAGTGACGCTTCCAGCTACTTCCAATCCCCGACCCGAGGAGGGACACCCATGAAAAAGAGACTGCTCGCCTGGCTGCTCGCCTTCCTGATGGCCTTCGGCGCGGCGGAGGCGCTTGGCCTCACGCGCCTTCTGCCCGCGGCCCGCGCCGCGCAGGCGCAGACGGAAACGCAGACAGAAACGCTGCTTGCGAAATCCAAGAAGAAGAAGAAAAACAAGGCGACGCCCACAGCGAAGCCGACGAAGACGCCGAAGCCCTCGCAGTCTCCGACGCCCTCTCCTTCTCCCGCCGCGAAGCCGACGAAGACGCCGCGCCCCACCCCCACCGCCACGCCCGAGGGCCCGATCATCGAGCCGCAGGCCATCGCGGATTATCTCTTCGAGCACGGGGAGCTGCCGCCGAACTTCATCACCAAGAGGGAGGCGCAGCGGCGCGGCTGGGACAGCTACTCGAACTATGTCAGCGACGTCGCGCCGGGGTTCTCCATCGGCGGCGACCGCTTCGGCAACTACGAGGGCAAGCTGCCCACCGCGAAGGGCCGGCAGTACTACGAGTGCGACTGCTATTACGTGCAGGGCAGGCGCAGCGCCTACCGCCTCGTCTTCTCGAACGACGGCCTCGTGTTCTACACCGAGGATCACTACAACACCTTCACCCAGCTCTTCCCGAGCGCGGAAGCGACGCGCGCGCCCTGAGCGCGGACCGATGACAGAAAGCGCATGATCGAAGTATCAGCCGGGATCATCCGGCGCGGCGATGGCCGCATCCTGGTCTGCCAGCGCGGCGAGGGCCGCCGCAACGCCCACCTCTGGGAG
Source organism: uncultured Clostridia bacterium (assembly GCA_946543085.1). Taxonomy (GTDB): domain Bacteria; phylum Bacillota; class Clostridia; order Christensenellales; family Aristaeellaceae; genus RUG11272. The sequence goes on from CAMNLM010000054.1 coordinate 12,204, forward strand.
TTCCCGGGCGGCAAGCGCGAGGCGGGCGAAACCGCCGCGGACTGCCTCCGGCGCGAGCTGCTGGAGGAGCTGTCCCTCCCCGTGACGGAGGTCCGCTCCGTCTGCGAGCGCGAGGCCCAGGGCATCCATTTCACCTTCCTGGAGGGGTTGACCGAGGCGGAGCCCGTCCGCACCGAGCACGAGGCGCTCCGCTTCGTCCGGCCGCGGGAGATGCTCGGCCTCCCCTTCTGCCCCGCAGACGAGGCTGTCGCGCGCTGGCTGGCCCTGCGCCACCCGCCGCTGACCGCCTTTTTCTGGGACTATGACGGCACCCTGGCCGACTCCTACCCTGCCCTGACCCGCACCTTCCTGCGCGCCGCGTCCGGCGTGGGCGTTTCCGTGAGCGCGGAGAGGGCCATCGGCCTGCTGAAGCACTCCCTGCCGCACGCCATCGCGCGCCTGTGCGCCGAGACCGGCGTGGACGAGGCGCGCTTCACCGCGGTCTTCCGCGCCGAGGAGCGGCGCATCACCCCGGACGACATCCCGCTGATGCCGGGCATCCGCGAGACCTTCGACGCCTTGAGCGGGGACGGCGCGAGGCATTTCCTCGTCACGCACAACACCCGCGGCGTGCTCGAGGTGCTCGGCCGCCACGGCCTGCGCGATCGGTTCACCGGCTGGGTGACCCGCGAGGACGGCTATCCCCGCAAACCCGACCCGGCCATGCTGCTCGCGCTGATGGAGCGCCACGGCGTCCGCCCCGGGGAGGGCGTGATGATCGGCGACAGGCCGCTGGACATGGAGGCCGGCAAAAACGCGGGCCTCGTGACCTGCCTGCTGGACCCGGACGGCCGCTTCCCGGAGACGCCCTGCGACCTGCGCGCGGCGGACGCGCTCGGCCTCGCCGCCCTGCTCCGCCCGCCCTTCCCGGGATGAAACCGCCGCAGCCGTTCGTTCTTAGAATAAGCCCGCGCGGCGACGCGGCGGACGGACTGATTCGTTGAAAGAAACCTCTCATCCGTGACCAACGGAGGATGAACCTGTATGAGAAAGTTACGCTCACTCCTGCTTCTCCTGGCGCTCGCGCTGCTGACCTGCGGCGCGGCGGGCGGGGAGGCCGCGCTCAGCATCGGCGACCCCGGCGTCATCCGCCCGGGCAAGGCCGTGCTGATCAGCTTCACCGCCGGCGACGGGGACGTCGACATCGTCCTGGAGGACGGGAACGGCCGGGAGCTCTCGGTGGTGGTGGCCGGGCAGAGCGCCCAGGCCGGGGAGAACCGCGTCTGGTGGAACGGCACCTACAACGCGATCCCCGTGCCCGAGGGCCCGGCCCGCATGGTGCTGCGCCAGGGCGATGCAACCGCGGAGACCCCCGTCACCGTCGGCCCGGTCGCGCCCTATCTCGCGCAGGCCGCGCTCGCAAACGACCTCATCACCGCGGAGGAGGGCCTGGAGCTGAGCGTCTACGCCAGCGAGGACGGCACGGTCTCCCTCGCCCGCGCGGAGGGCGAGGCCTGGATCACCATGGCGCAGTGGGACGCGCAGGCGGGCGTGAACACCTTCCGCTGCGGCACGGAGGGCGTGCCCGCGGGCGAGACCCTGCTGGCCCTCTACCTCGTCGACGAGGCGGAGGACATCTCCGATCCCCTCGTGCTCTCCGCCGTCTTCGCGGAGGACGCGTCCGAGGAGCACGCCACGGGCAGCGATGCGGAGGAAGACGCCGCGGCGGGTGAAGAAGGCGAAGAAGGCAAAGAGAGCGAAGAGGGCGAAGAAGCTGAGAGCGAAGCGCCTGAAGCGAACGAAGCGGATGAAACAGACGAAACGGATGAAAAAACCGCGGAGGGCGACCATGAGCTGATCTCCTACGCCTCCAGCGAAACGGTCGACCTGATCGAGGAGGTCGAGCTGCTGGACGACGACACCGTCTTCAACGACCAGCGACAGTATACGCCGAACTGGACCAGCCCCTATTACGGCATGGACACCACCATGAACTACTGGACGCTGCCGATGGACATCACCGACGAGGCGGCCATCTGGGCCATGCTGATGCAGCCCATCACCGTGGTGGATTCCGGCAGCAAGAACGCGCAGCGCGCGCAGGTGACCATCCGCAGAGAGCCGGACGAGAAGAGCGACGGCGTGGGCGTGGTGACCTGCGTGAGCCAGGGCGTGCACGTGCTGGAGCGCGGCGACACCTGGACGAAGATCGAGTGCTACTCCTCCTCCTTCCACGACAGCAAGGTCAAGGCCTGGAACATGCTGGTGCAGGGCTGGATCCCGACGAAATACCTCAAGACCGTCAACCCCGACCCGTCCATGGGCATGGTGGTGGACAAGCTGACCCAGCGGCTGTATATCTTCCGGGACGGCCATCTCTTCTCCACCCTGCTGGTCTCCACGGGCCTGGCCAACGCCAAGCAGCCCTACAACGAGACGCGCTCCGGCGAGTTCCTGATCGTCTCCGCCGTGGGCGAGTTCAAGAGCGACAACATCTACTGCTCCCTCGCCCTGCGCTACAACAGCGGCGACCTGCTCCACGAGGTGCCCCACACCAAGCTCGCCGACGGCGGCAAGGACTACAGGCGCCAGGAGGCCAAGCTCGGCACCAAGGCCAGCCACGGCTGCATCCGCGTCCAGCGCAAGCAGGACCCCAGCGGCGTGAACATGCGCTGGCTCTGGGACAACCGCAAGATGAACACCAAGATCGTCATCTGGGAGGACTGGCAGGGCCGCCAGATCCCCACGCCCAGCGACGACACCCTCCTGTATTACAACCCCAAGAAGGGGCAGAGCTACCACAGCCAGCCCACCTGCAACTCCGCCAAGAACATCGAGCTCCAGCCCTTCACCTACGGCGAGCTGGACACCGAGCCCTACAGCAAGCTGACCCGCTGCGAATACTGCACGCCCGTGCTGCGCAAAGCGGAGATCGCCGAGATCAACGCGGTCTACGTCCCCGGCGGCGACCATGATCCCGTCATGACCAAGGCGCGCCAGAAATTCCTGAACCAGTGAGCGGGCGGAGCGCCGCAGAAACCGAAAGGAGAGAGGGGCTCCCCCAAAAAGAGCCCCGCTCCGGAGGAACGCTATGAACATCGTCGACATTGTCATTCTGGTCCTGTTGGGCGTCAGCGTCCTGGTGGGCCTCTACCGCGGCTTCATCGTCACGGTGCTCTCCACGGGCGGCTGCATCGGCTCCATCTATCTCTCGCTGCTCCTCTACCCGCGCCTCGCCGGGCTGATCCAGGGCAACGCGGGCCTGCAGCGCACGCTGCTGACCTATACGGACGCCTCCAGCCGCCTCGGCGACCTGGAGACGGGCCTCACGCAGGTGACCCAGCTGACCGCCGAGAAGATCACCGAAATCGTGCAGAAGGCCAAGCTGCCCGACGTGTTCTCCGGCCTGCTGCGCACCAACCTGGAGAACCGCGTCTTCACGGGCATCTCCAACGTGACCGATTATGTGAGCGAGACCATCGTCACCGCGTTCATCAACATCCTGTGCTTCATCGCGTGCTTCGTGGTGATCTACATGGTGTGGTCGCTGGCCGTGCGCCTGCTGGACGCGGTGTTCCACTTCCCGGTGCTCAAGCAGCTCAACGCGCTGGCGGGCGGTGTTTTTGGCCTGCTGCGCGGGCTGCTGCTGGTCTATGTCTGCTTCGCCCTCGTGCCGATGGTGGAGACGGTGCTGCCCGTGCAGGCGGTGAGCAGTCTGATTGCGGAGAGCCGGCTCGCGCCGCTGTTTAATAACGGTGTTTTGGTCAATGCCGTGATGACGGGGCGTCTGTGAGGTGTGATGAGGGAATCCTCCCGCGAGGGAGGATTCTTCAGTTGCAGAGAGGATCTCAAACGGACGCGTTCGGCAGGTTATGCCCCACCCCCGGCCCCTCCCCGCAAGCGGGGAGGGGAGGAAATACGAGGTCGCCCGGGGGAACCTTTCCTCCGGAAAGTTTCCCCCGGACCCCTTGTAAAGGCGCTCCTGCGGAGGGCCTGTAGTCGCAACGCGGGGAATGCCCGGTGCCCCTGGAAAGGCGCTCCTGCGGAGAGCTGCCTGCGGGCTGCCTGAAGTTCGTGTCAAGGCGCTCATGCAGCGGGACGCATTACAATGTTCCTCTTGCTCTCCTGCGGAGGAGACCCCACCCCCGGCCCCTCCCCGCTGCGGCGGGGAGGGGAGATAATACGAGGTCGCCCGGGGGAACCTTTCCTCCGGAAAGTTTCCCCCGGACCCCCTGTA
>CAMNLM010000055.1 GCA_946543085.1 uncultured Clostridia bacterium
GCCTCGTCAAACTTGCCCTCGCCCAGCAGGGAATCGCCCTTCTGCTCAAAGGCGCTCTTCACCTTTTCGACTGCGTTCTCGCCAGCTTCTTTGAAGGAAGCAATCGCGTCGTCAAACTTGCCCTCGCCCAGCAGAGAGTCGCCCTTCTGTTCAAAGGCGCTCTTCACCTTCTCGGCTGCGTTCTCGCCGGCTTCCCTGAAGGAAGTGATGGCCTCATCAAACTTGCCCTCGCCCAGCAGAGAGTCGCCCTTCTGTTCAAAGGCGCTCTTCACCTTCTCGGCTGCGTTCTCGCCGGCTTCCTTGAAGGAGGCAATCGCTTCGTCAAACTTGCCCTCGCCCAGCAGGGAATCGCCCTTCCGGGTCAGCGCCTCCTTCAGATTGTCGGCAGCATTCTCGCCGGCTTCCTTGAAGGAAGCGATGGCTTCGTCGAGATTGCCCGCCTCCAGCAGGGACTTGCCTTTTTCAGCCGCGGCCGCTGCGATTTCCGCTGCGTCCGCCTTGGCGAATTTCAGCGCGTCCAGCACCGCGTTGTGGTCGCCCGCCTTGGCGGCGGCATCCGCCACCGAGCGGTAGGCATCGGTCAGCTGATCCTGGGCTTCCTCGCCGGCCTCGCGGAGCACCGCGAGCGCGTCCTGCGCCTTGCCGTCGTTCAGCAGGGCGTTCGCCTTCTCCCTGACCGCGCCGGTGAGCTCTTCCTTCGCGGTTTCGCCCGCCGTCTTCAGGGCTTCGATCGCCTCGTCAAATTTGCCCTCTTTCAGCAGCGCCTCACCCTTGGCCTTCCAGGCGTCCGCCAGCTTCTCCGCCGCGTCTTCGCCCGCCTGGGACAGGGCCTCGATGGCCTCGTCATACTTGCCTTCGCCCAGCAGGGAGGCGGCCTTGCTCTGATAGGCCTGCATGACGCTGCTCGCGGCTTCCTCGCCGACCTGGCGATAGGCCTCGGCAGCCTCATCGAACTTGCCCTCCGCCAGGAGCGCGTTGCCCTTGGCCTTCCAGACCTCCGTCAGCCTGTCCCCGGCGGCGTCGCCCAGGGCGGACAGGGTCTCGATCGCTTCGTCATATTTGCCATCGGCCGCCAGGGCAATGCCCTTGTCGGCCATGGCCTCGGCGGCGCGGTCCGGAGCGCCGGCGGCGGTGAAGGCCTTGGCAGCCTCGTCGTACTGACCCGCCTTGAGCAGCGCCTCTGCCTTGTCGGCGTAAGTGTCGGCCACGGCCTCCTTGGCGGCGTCGCCGATCTTCTCGAAGACGGCGAGGGCCTCATCATACTTACCCGCGGCCTTCAGCGCGTCGCCCTTGGCCTGGAGCGCCGCCTGCACGCGGTTCTCGGCGGCCTCGCCGATGGCGCTGTAAACCGCAATCGCGTCGTCATACTTGCCCTCCGCCAGCAGGGCGTCGGCCTTCGCGATCGTGACGTTCTGCACGCGCTCCTCGTCGCCCGCCTCTTTCAGGGCGGCGATTGCCTCGTCATAGGCGCCCGTGGTCAGCAGGGCGTCCGCCTTTGCATGCAGCACATCCGGCACCTTCGCCAGCGCTTTTTCGCCGGAAGCCGTGTAGGCGGCAATCGCCTCGTCAAACTTGCCCTCGGCAGCCAGCGCGTCGCCCTTGGCCTCCCAGGTCTCGGCCAGCTTGGTCTTTGCGGCGTCGCCCGCCTGGGTGAAGGCTTCGATGGCTTCGTCCAGCTTGCCCCCGGCCTTCTGCGCGTCGCCCTTGGCCATATAGGCGTTGACCAGCGCCTGCGCGCCCGCCGTGCCGGTGTCCTTCAGCACGGCAATCGCCTCGTCCAGCTTGCCCTCGGCGAGGAGGCTTTCGCCCTTCGCCGCCTGCGCGGCGTGGAGGGCGGCCTCGTCCCCGGCCTGCCGATAGCTCTCGATCGCTTCGTCCAGCTTGCCCGCGGCCAGCAGGGCGTCGCCCTCGGCCTTGATGATGCCGGCCATGACCTTTTCGTCCACGCCGTTCGTCTCGCCGTAGGCGCGCGCCTCGTCGATTTTTCCGGCGGCCAGCATGCCCTCGATCATCGCTTCCTGCGCGTCCCGGGCCAGGTCCTCTTCCCCGTTGTCCGCATATAGCTTCGCGGCCTCGTCAAAGGAGCCCTTGGCCATCAGCGCTTCCGCCTGGGCGAGCAGCGCCTGGCGGGCTTCCACGGTGTCGCCAACGCCCTCGTAGAGGCAGGCGGCCTCCTCAAAGCGGTCCGCGTCGAAGAGTTTCTGCGCCTCGGCGCGCATCGCGGCGGCAGCCTGTTCGTCCGCGCCGGCCTGCTGATAGAGCGCGACCGCGTCGGCATACTTGCCCTCGGCCAGCAGCACGGCAGCCTTGGCGCGCTGCGCAGCCGCAACGCCCTCGGCATTGCCCAGCTTCTCATAGAGCGCGGCGGCCTCGTCGTAGGCCTCGTCCGCCATCATGGCCTCGGCCTGCGCCTGCTGGACGGTTCTGAGCTGCTCCTCCGTGCCATAGGCCTCGAAGAGCACGGCAGCCTCGTCCAGCTTGCCCTCGCCCATCAGCGCCTCCGCCTTGGCGGCATAAGCCTGCCTGGCAGAGTCGCCGAGCTCCAGGCTCTCGTAGAGGGCCACAGCCTCGTCATAATGCCCGTCAGCCAGCAGCTTGTCCGCGTGGGCCTGCAGGGCCTTGTTCGCCAGTTCGGTCTCACCCGCCAGCTTCAGCAGCTCGGCGGCCTGATCATTCGCGTCGGCCGCCTGGAGCTTTTCCGCCGCGGCGAGCACGGCCGCGCGGGTCTTCTCTGCGTCGCCGGCCTTGCCGTAGGCTTCCAGGGCCTCCGCGAATCGGCCCTCAGCCAGCAGTTTTTCGCCCTGCGCCAGGTAGGGCTCCGCCACGCGGGAAGCGGCATCCTTGTAGCTGCCGAGAGCCTTGAAGGCTTCGGACGCCTCCTCGTACTTGCCCTCCTGCAGCAGCTTTTCCGCCGCGCTGTAGCGGCTGTTCGGCAGAACAACCTTCGTCAGCAGCAGCACCAGTGCGATCACCACCACGGCGACAGCGATCAGAATGCCCGTCTTTTTCTTCGTCATTCCAGAGACCTCCCAGCGCGGTGAGACCGCGCGACATGCGGAGCTGTTTTCCTCTCCATCCGGGACTGTGCGCCTTTGTCCGGCCTCCCGATCCATTCCGCGCACGCCAAAAGAGCGGATGACTCCTATCGTATAGTTTATGCGCTTTCCGGGCTGTTGTCAAGCGGCAAGCGGGGCACGCAGAGAGCGCGCAGAGCGACATGGGAGGAAAAAATTTGAAATACAGCGGCCTGTGCCGCAGGAAAAGCCCGGCTCCCCTGAGCGGGCGCAGCCGGGCTGATCGGAAATCCTTTACTTATGCTCTTTCCCGCCCCATTCCTCGCGGCGGATCTTCCGGAAATACAGGTACTCGCAGCAGATCATGCACGACCAGCCGATGGCGCAGGAGAAGGCGATGCCCCGGATGCCCATGCCCGGCGCGAGCAGATAGGTGAAGACAGTCCGCAGGACGATCTGCACGCTGGTCATCACGATGGTGATCGGCATGCGGCCCATGCCGCGGAAGAATCCCTGAAACCAGTTGGTCACCGCGGGCAAAATGTAGATGAAGGCCATCACGCCCAGATAGTCCGCGCCGATCGCCACAATCTGCGGCGCGTCGCCCTCCCTGAGGAAGAGCTGCACGAAGCGCTCCCGGAAGAGGTAGGCGGCCGCGCAGATCAGCACAAAGTACCCGACCTCCAGCGCCAGCGCCGCGCGGAAGCCCGGCAGGAGGCGGTTCTTCTTCCCGGCGCCGCGGTTCTGCGCGAGGTAAGCGGAGAGGGAGGCGGCGATGCCCTGCTCGGGGATGCAGGCGAAATCGTCCACCTTGGTCACGGCGTTGTAGGCCGCGATGACGTCCACGCCCAGCGCGTTGACCTGGCGCTGGATCAGCACCTTGCCGATGGGCTGGATCATCTGCTGGAGGGCGGTCGGCCCGCCGTAGACCATGATGCGGCGGAAGAGAGCCGCGTCCCGCCGGAAATCCTCCCGCGACGGCAGCAGCTCCGCCGTCCTGCGCCGCATGTAGATGAGGGCCATGGCCGCGGAGGCCGCCTCGGCCGCCACCGTTGTCACCGCGCTGCACACGATTCCGAAGTGCAGCACGCCGAGGAAGAAGAGATCCAGCGCCGCGTTCAGGATGGCCGAGAAGGCGAGGAAGCGCAGGGGCGTCTTCGAGTCTCCGACCGCCTTGAGGCCGGCCGCGAGCGAATTATAAAGGAAGGTAAACGGCGCGCCGAGGAAGGTGATGCGCAGGTAGACGCCGGTGATACCGAGGATGTTTTCCGGCACCTCGAGCAGGCGCAGGATCCGCGGCGTGAACAGCACACCCAGCCCCGTGATCACCGCGCAGGCGATGACGCCGAAGCGCAGCGTGGTGCCGAGCGCCTTGCGCACGCGGGCCATGTCCTTCGCGCCGAAGGCCTCCCCCATCAGCACGCCCGCGCCGATGCACATGCCGGAGATGCCGAGGATCACAAGGTTCATCACCGGCGCCGCGATGCCCTCCGCGGAGAGCGCCTCCCGGCCGATGAAGCGCCCGGCGATGATGGAGTCCACCGCGTTGTAGGCCAGCTGGAGCCAGTTGCCCAGCAGCAGGGGCAGGGCGAAGCGCCAGAGATGGCCGATGGGCCTGCCTTCCGTCATGTCGCGCATGGTGCGGTTCCTTTCATATTACAGGATTCGCGCGGATTATAGCACGCGCGGGCAGCGATTGCAAGCGGCGCGCGCAAAAGCCGCCCTTGCAATTTCGATCCCCCGCGCCTATAATGGACGCGAAAGAAAACGCGGGGCTTTCCCGCTGAAAGGACGGATGATCCCTATGGTGCGTCAGGTGGCGTGGGAACAGTATGACGAGCAGGAGCTGAAGCAGGTATTCGCCTTCGCGGAGGCGTACAAGAAATTCCTGGATCATGGCAAGACGGAGCGCGAGTGCGCCGCGCAGGCGAGCGCGGAGGCGGAAGCCCTGGGCTTTGTGAGCCTGGATCAGATCGCGCGCGAGGGCAGGAAGCTCCACGCGGGCGACCGTGTTTACACCAACTGGATGGGCAAATCCTTCATGGCCTTCATCGTCGGCGAAAAGCCCCTCGAGGCCGGCATGAACATCCTCGGCGCACATATCGACAGCCCCCGCCTGGACGTGAAGCAGAATCCCCTCTATGAAGAGGAAGGCATCGCTTATTTCGACACCCATTATTACGGCGGCATCAAGAAGTACCAGTGGGTGACCCTGCCCCTGGCCCTGCACGGCGTGATCGTGCGCCGCGACGGCAGCAAGGTGACGGTCGCCATCGGCGAGGATCCGGAGGACCCGGTGTTCTACATCTCCGACCTGCTCGTCCACCTCTCCCAGGAGCAGCTGGCGAAGAAGGCCTCCGCGGTGGTCGAGGGCGAACAGCTGAACCTGATCGTCGGCACCCAGCCCCTGAAGGACACCGAAAAGGACGCGGTGAAGGCCGGCGTGCTGAAGCTGCTGAAGGACAAGTATGACCTGGAGGAGGAGGACCTGCTCTCCGCGGAGCTGGAGATCGTGCCCGCGGGTCAGGCGCGCGACCTCGGCTTCGACCGTGCCCTGATCGCCGGCTACGGCCATGACGACCGCGTCTGCGCCTATCCCTCCTGGCGCGCCCTCGCGGACTACCAGGGAACCCCCGCCTACACGCTCTGCGCCATCCTCACGGACAAAGAGGAGATCGGCAGCGTCGGCGCGACCGGCATGAACTCCCACTATTTCGAGAACGTGGTCGCGGAGCTCTACGCCGCCGTAAACGAGACCTACAGCGAGCTCGGCGTCCGCCGGACGCTGCGCGCCAGCCGCATGCTCTCCAGCGACGTCAGCGCGGGCTTTGACCCCAACTTCGCCTCCGTCTTCGAGAAGAAGAACGCGGCCGTCCTCGGGCGCGGCGTGTGCTTCAACAAGTTCACCGGCCGCGGCGGCAAGAGCGGCAGCAACGATGCCAACGCCGAATACATGGCAGAGATTCGCCGCATCATGGACGGCGCGAACGTCGACTTCCAGACCGCCGAGCTCGGCAAGGTGGACGTCGGCGGCGGCGGAACCATCGCCTATATGTGCGCGAAATACGGCATGAACGTGATCGACGCGGGCATTGCGGTGCTCTCCATGCACGCGCCCTGGGAGATCGTCAGCAAGGCCGACCTCTGGGAGGCCTACAAGTGCTACTGCGCCTTCCTGAAGGAAGCCCGCGAAATCTGATTTTCCCGGCAGAAAGAGCTGCTACGGCATCCCGCGGCAGCTCTTTTCCAGTCCGGCCCCTGGCAGCAGATTCTTCCTTATATTTATTGGACCGAGGTGCGCCATGCTTCTCACCGACTCCGTTCGCTATTTCACCGAAGAGACCGCCATCCTCGCCTGCATGTCCTGCGCCTGCGGGGACGCCTCGCACGTCCGCACAGCCATGGGCGGTGTGATCAATCTCGCCGGCGATCCCCTGACCGGGGAGAGCGTCTTCGATCTCGCGAGCCTCAGCAAGCTCTTCACCGGCCTGACTGTCATGGCGCTCCGCGAGGAAGGCCGTCTGGATCTCTCCGCGCCGGTGACCGCCTACGCCCCGCAGTTCGCAAACCTCGGCGGCGTGAGCGTCGACCAGCTGCTGGGCTTCGAGGTCGGCCTCCGCACCCCGGAGCGCATCGACGCCCAGCCGGACCGCGAGGCCGCGCTGCGTCAGCTCTTCGGCGTCCGCCCGTATGAGATCGGCGAGGGCCGCGCCTACAGCGATATCCCCGCCATGGTGCTCAAGTACGTCATCGAGGCCGCGGCGGACAGCAGCTGCTTTGAGGCGGTGGAGCGTCTCGTGCTGCGGCCCGCGGGCATGCGGGAGACCTGGGAGCGCGTGCCGGAGGCCCTGCGGAGCCGCTGCGTCAGCTGCGACCGCGAACACCGCTTGGAGCGCGGAACCTACATCCTCCGCACACCCGTCCCCGCCGGCACCCCGCACGACCCCAAGGCGCATGTCCTCAGCCCGGACGGCGGCGACTTCGCCGGACACGCGGGGCTCTTCGCCACGGTCGGCGACATGGTGCGTCTGGCGCAGAGCGTCCTCGCCGGGAAGATCGTTTCCGCCGCCTCCCTGCGCGCGATGGCCCGCAACCGGGGCGGTCATCCCCTGCCAGGCGGCGGCTGGACCCAGTACCTGGGCAGCCAGTGCTATGTGAAGCATCCCAACCAGTACGACTCCGAGGTGCCCGCCTACATGGGCAGCCAGGCCATCGCCCTCAGCGGCTTTACGGGGCACCATCTCTCCATTGACCCCGAGCGGGGCGTGTTCGCGCTCTATCTCGGCAACCGCGTACTGAACCGGCTGACCGTGCTCCTGCCCGAGCCCGGCAAGACCTGGACAGACTACGGTCTGGAGCCGGACGGGCCGGGCCGCTTCACGTGGCCCGACGGGCGGGTCATCCCCTCCTCGGTCAGCTACGTGCACCGCAAGGACGCCTTCTTCCACCGGGCTGTGGCCGACGAGATGGGTTTTTAGACAGCAGAACAGAAAACATAAAAAAACAGCAGCGGCAGCCGGATCGCTCCGGTCCCCCGCTGCTGTTTCTTTATAGACTCAGGCTTCTTCCTCCTGCAGGTTGCAGGAGACATGCAGCTTGTCGCAGACGATGCGCACAAGGTCTTTCTGATAGCTCGTCAGGTACATGCCCTGCCTGTAGCAGAAATAGAAGTGTCGCTCGTAGTGCGCGTTGCTCACGTGATAGATATGCACCCGCGCGCGGTCCGGCATGCTGTCCGGCACGTAGACGTGCGGCACCAGGAACACTGCGTTGGCCCGGGCTGCGACCGCCTTTGCCGCCTCCATGTTGTGCGTCTCGAGCAGGATGTTCGGCTGGATGCTGTTTTCCTCAAACAGGCGGTCCTGCGTCTTGCGGACGCTGTGGCCCTCGCTCATGGACACAAAGCACTCGTCCTTGGCGTCGGTGATGTCGATCGTCGAGCCGTCCGGGTAGCGCTGCGCCAGGTCTGTGGTTTTCGCGGCAAGCAGAACCAGCTGCTCGTTTTCGATCAGCACGTAGTGCAGGCGGTTGCGCTTGCTCGTCGTCGTGATGAAGGCGACGTCGCACTCGCCCTCGTTGATCATGCGCTCGAGCCGTGTGCTGCCCTCCTCGCACAGGCTGATGCGGACGTGCGGGTACTGCCGCACAAAGTCCGGGATCACGACGGGCAGCAGTTGCAGGCCGCGCTGGGTCGAGATGCCCAGGCGGAATTCGCCGTAGACCACGCTCTTGTCGTCCGCGACGCGCGCGTGCAGGTTGCGGTCAATGTCCTGGATCTGCTGGCCCGCGTCAATGTAGAGCTGACCCGCGTACGTCAGCACAAGGCGTCCGCCCTCGCGCTGAAACACGGGCGAACCCAGCTCTGCCTCCACGTTCCGCACGGTCTGCGACAGGGCGGGCTGGGAGATAAAGAGCTTCTTGCTCGCGGCGGTGATCGAGCCCTCGCGGACGATCGCCAGGATCGCGGGGATGTGCTTGAGGTTGATCACGGTGATTCCCCTTCTCCGAAATCCGTTTATATAGCCAGGATTATAGCATAAGATTTGTATTATGGCAACCATAAGGAAAATAGTATTTTGCACATTTGATCGCACCTGTTATAATTATTTCAGAATTAGCATGTACTATTTGGAATGGATTCAATTGGAATATGACATGTGCATGAAATATTCGTTTGATATTATGCATTTGTGTGATCGTATAAGTTTTTTCTTATTGATCATATAACAGAAACTGTATTTGATTCATCCGTGCGCGGATGCTATAGTTGATTTATCAACAGGTGCAGCTTGGTCCGGATGCTCGTCCCGCCGCCCGGGGCGAAAGATGATCCGGACATCCTCCATCCTGCCGCAGTTCACCTGTACTGACCGACAAAAACCGGATACCCCCTCTTAGCCTGTCTCGTTCTTCCCCGTCCGGGGACTGATGCCTGTATTCAGACGGATGCGCACTTTGATGACGCCTGAGCCGCATACCGTTTGGAAGATAGAAAAGGAGGTTCTGTCATGAAAAAAATCCTTTCTCTCGTTCTCGCCCTCATGGTGGTGCTGAGCCTCGGCTCCGTTCTCGCGGAAGGCCGCACCAAGGTGCCTGCCGGCCAGATCGAAGGCGGCCCCGCCGTCTACTTCGTCATCAAGGCCGCGTACTTCAAGGCCAATACCGACATCATCGCCCTCAGCCAGCAGAACAACGAGTTCTACAAGGCTTACTATCAGCCCGTCACCATCACCAAGGTGGAAGACGACTTCATGCTCCCGCTGGATTCCCTGAGCAAGATCTTCCAGTTCAGCTACACCTATGACGCCGCCACCGGCGCGATCCACATGGAAGACGAGTATGTCAAGGCCGACATGGCCGTCGGCAGCACCGACGTGACCATCGACGGCGCGGCCGAAACCCTGGCCGCCGCCCCCGCCGAGGTCGAAGGCGTGCTGTGCGTCCCCGCCGTGAGCGTCGGCACCAAGGTGCTCGGCCTCGTGACCGGCGAGAGCCTCGGCTACACCTATCTGGCCTATGAGCCCGCCGACCTGCCCAAGGGCGTGACCGGCTCCAGCGGCGCCCTGTCCCAGGTCGTGACCCCGAACAAGTTCTACGGCGTGATCCAGCCCGTGTACTGGTTCGAGGAAGCCCAGATGCTGATGCCCTACCGCCTCACCGTGCCCATGAACTACGATCCCGAGGTTCCCACTCCCCTGGTGGTGTATCTCCACGGCGGCAGCGGCGACGACAACCGCGACATCGAGCGCATGCGCAACTACAACGGCGAGACCGGCTCCTACTGGGATATGGCGCTGGACCGCTTCGGCTTCCTGGGCCTGTCCGTCAACGGCTACGCCCACTCCGACTACGGCACCCTGAGGGACAGCGACAACCCCGCCACCGCCCGCGCCTCTGAGCTGGGCGAGCTGGAAGTGCTGGCCGCCATCGAGCAGGTGAAGGCCAAGTACAACGTGGACGAGAGCCGCATCTTCCTGATGGGCAACTCCATGGGCGGCTACGGCACCATCTGGATGGCCTGCGACTATCCCGAGATGTGGGCGGCGATCTCTCCCAGCCCCGGCTTCAACCCCACCCGCGACATGACCGTTGTGGGCGACATGCCCATCCGCGTCGTGTCTGACGAGGGCGCCTTCCACACCACGAAGAACACGGTGCAGGAGTGGAAGGACAAGGGCCTGAACATCACCCTGCGCGGCGTCTGCGGCGGCGCTCACAACACCGCCTGGTCCCAGGTGCTGGACGAGACCCTGCAGTTCTTCGCCGACGTGAAGTAATCCAATATCCACCGAACCGCAGTGCCGCGCTTCCCCCCAGCGGGGAGGCGCGGCCTTTCTTTCGCGCCATAACCGATATAAGATGAAAGTTATCCGGTGCATAATAAGATATGTATTTGCACTTTTGCCGAAAATGGGTTATGATATGCACGTAGTAACGAATGGAAAGAGTTTTGCCAGATTCACCATGCCGGAGGGCCGGCACCCAGCATTGTACTTAAACGGATGTTGCGCTTCGATGACGCCAAAGGCACATCCCGTTTGAGAATACAACCAAGGAGGATCATCCCATGAAGAAAATCGTTTCTCTGCTTCTCGCCCTGACCATGATCCTGGGTCTGTGCGCTGCAGCTTCCGCCGAAGACTGGAAGTTCGAGCGCGGCATCACCATCGTCTGCCCCTGGGGCCTCGGCGGCGGCGCTGACAGCACCATCCGTCCCATGGCGACCCTGCTGCAGAACAAGCTGGGCGTTCCGGTGGACGTCCGCAATGAGACCGGCGGCTCCGGCGTGACCGGCGCGACCTTCGCCTACAAAGAGCCCGCCGACGGCTACACCTTCCTGCTGGGCACCCAGTCCCTGTTCATCCAGGACATGATGGACAACATGGACTTCAACTTCAAGGATGAGTTCGTGCCCCAGGACATCCTGGTCCACTCCATCAACATGCTGGCCGGCTCCAAGGTCTCCATGGAAAAGTACGGCATCAAGAACTTCTCCGATCTGAAGGCCTATGCCGCCGAGCATCCCTACGAGGTTTCCGTGGCCATGCTGACCGCCACCGGCGTTGACGGCATGTGCTTCGAAATCGCGACCGAGGGCCTGGCCCTGAACCCCGTGACCTATGACTCCGGCTCCGCTGCCAACAGCGACATGGCCGGCGGCCACGTGGACCTCTCCGTCGGCGGCTACGACGACATGAGCGGTCTGATCGAGTCCGGCGACATCATCCCGCTGCTGGTGTTCTGCGAGCACCGCATCGACATCATGCCCGACTGCGAGTGCACCGCTGAGCTGGGCATCGACAGCTACGCCGGTCCCTGGCGCGCTATCTTCAGCAAGGTCGGCACCCCCCAGGGCGCCATCGACACGCTCGTGGCTGCCATCGAAGAATGCCGCCAGGATCCCACCTGGCAGGAGTTCCTGAAGAACGCCGCCTATGACCAGCGCGTGGTTCCCGCCCCCGGCGAGGACACCGTGAAGTTCGCCCTCGCAGAGTACAAGGACCTGCGCGACTACATGTTCGAGCAGGAGACCCTGGAAAAGGACTACGACGATCTGAAGTAATCTCTCTTCCAAAAACCCTTCAGCCGGGGAGGAGGCTTTCTCTTCCCCGGCTTCTACGGTTCATCGAGAGATAACTCGAGAATAAAAGGAGCTGAAATCCTTTGTTTGAACTGATCTGCAATGTCCTCCTGTTCGTTGCGCTGGGGTATACCTACTTCACGCACGTGCTCGAGGCCAAGGTTCCGAAGAGCTATCTGAAGAACCCCAACGTGCTGCATCCCAGCGTGTGGCCGAAGGTCATCATCATCCTTCTGCTGATCTGTATTGCGGTCAACATCTACAAGATCATCAAGAAGAACAAGGGCAATCCTGAATTCACCTTCTCCGCCTTTGCCAAGAACAGCGTGGCCTTCTTCAAGTCCAAGATGTTCATCGGCATGGTGGTGCTGGTCATCGCTTCCCTCGTTCTGGAGCCCCTGGGCTTTGTGGTGACTGCCGCGCTGATCATGTTCTGCTACGGCATGCTGCTGGGCGAGAAGAAGTGGTGGCGCCTCGCGATCATCTCGGTCGTGCTCGGCATTGCGCTCCACATCGTGTTTAGCGGCCTGCTGAACGTCAACCTGCCCCGCGGCACGGTCGACTTCCTGCGCAGCTTCTCCCTGTTCCTTGAGAATCTGATCTAAGGAGGATGTGAAACATGAGTTTAGGCGAAATGTTTGTCTCCGGCCTTAGCGCAGTCTGGGGCGGGGGCACCATGTTCCTGATGGTCATCGTGGCCATCATTCTGGGCACCATCTTCGGCGCCCTGCCCGGCGTGTCGGCCACCATGGCCGTGGCCCTGGGCCTGACCTTTACCTACACCATGGGCCCGGTGCCCGCCATCGTGTTCCTGACGGCCATCTACTGCTCGTCCATCACCGGCGGTTCCATCACGGCCATCCTGTTCAAGATCCCCGGCGTGCCTTCCTCGGCTCCGACCACGTTTGACGGCTATCCCATGGCCCAGCGCGGCGAGGCCGGCAAGGCCCTGGGCGTGGCGCTGCTGGCCTCCGCCATCGGCGGCCTGTTCTCCGCCCTGGTCATGTTCCTGCTGTCCGCTCCCCTGAGCCGCGCAGCCCTGGCCTTCTCCAACGGCGATATGTTCGCCATCACCTTCCTGGGCCTGTCGATCCTGGTGGTGCTGGATACCAAGCACATGCTCACCACCATCATCTCCGGCCTGCTGGGCCTGCTGCTGGCCTGCATCGGCCAGGACCCCATGGCGGGCGTCGCCCGTCTGACCTTCGGCCAGAACAGCCTGCTCTCCGGCATGGAGATGATCCCCGTGCTGATCGGTCTGTTCGCGGTGACCGAGGTCCTCAAGCAGACCAACACCAAGAAGCGCCTCTCCGCCGAGGACGGCGTGGGCAACAAGGGCAAGGTCAACACCAAGATGCCCACCGTCAAGGAACTGCTGAGCATCAAGTGGACCCTGCTGCGCTGCTCCGTCGTGGGCTGCGTCGTCGGCATCCTGCCCGGCGCCGGCGCGACCATCGCGTCCTTCATGTGCTACACCATGGAGAACAAGCTCTCCAAGTATCCTGAGAAGTTCGGCACCGGCATCATCGACGGCATCGCCGCCTCCGAAGCCGCGAACAACGCCGCCACCGGCGGCGCCATGGTTCCCCTGCTGTGCCTGGGCATCCCGGGCGGCAACGCGGCCGCCGTTATGGCCTCCGCGCTGGCCCTCAAGGGCGTGCAGATGGGTCCCCGTCTGCTGAACGTCCAGCCCGAGTTCCTCTCCGCCACCTTCATCACCATGATCATCACCAACATCGTGATGGTTATCGTGGCCATCGGCATCGCGAAGGTCTTCGCGCAGATTCTGGCCATCCCCTACTACTACCTTGGCCCGATCATCCTGCTTCTGGCGACCATCGGTTCCTTCTCCGAGGGCAACTTCGTTGGCGTCACCGTCATGGTGCTGGCCGGTATCCTGGGCATCGTGGTCAAATACATGCACCTGAACAGCGCGGCCATCGTTCTTGGCCTGGTGCTGGGCGGCATGTGCGAGAAGTACTTCTCCCAGGCCTTCCAGAAGGCACACATCGTCTCCGCCGAGATGGGCGCGGGCGACTATGTCTCCAAGGTCTTCGGCGCTCTGTTCGGCACCCCGATCGGCGCTGTCGTGATGACTGCCTGCATCCTGCTGCTCCTGAGCCCCATCTATATGCCCCTGATCAAGAAGGCCCGCGCGAAGAAGGCCTGAAACTGAGTTTCCTTATGGACTATGCGCCCCGTGGAGGCCGCGGCTTTCGCGGGCTTCACGGGGCGTTTTCTGTACTCCGTATCCGTTATCCGTACTCCATTCTCCATTATTCTTCACCCCTCGGCATCTGGTTTTCGGAATCTCTTTCGCCCGGCGTCAGGGCGGAAATGGTGATAATACCCTTCATTCCCTTACCTTGAGGAGGAAACATCCATGATCATTGAGAAGAGCGCCGTGGCCGGCACGCTGGAAAGCAGCGACGCCCAGATCACGGTGGAACCCGCGGAAGGCGGCATTGAGCTGGAAATCACCTCCAGCGTGATGAACCAGTACGGACGCCAGATCAAGGCCACCGTGCTGGAGACGCTGGAACGCCTGGACGTCAGGAGCGGCCGCGTGACCGTGGTGGACAAGGGCGCGCTGGACTGCACGCTGAAGGCCCGCGTCGAATGCGCTGTGTTCCGCAGCTGCGGCCAGAGCGACAAGAATATTCCCTGGGGAGGTGCTGTGAAATGATTCCCCGTCCAAAGCCTGAACGGTTCCGCCTGCGCCGCACGATGATGTTCATGAACGCGCAGAAGCCGGGCCTGATCAAGGACGCCTACATCTACGGCGTCGACTCCATCATGCTGGACCTGGAGGACGCGGTGGCCGAGAACCAGAAGGACGCCGCCCGCTTCTCCCTCTATCACGCCCTGAAGACCATCGACTACGGTGACACCGAGGTCATCGTCCGCATCAACGGTCTGGACACCCCCCACTGGCAGG
The DNA here is from genome assembly GCA_946543085.1 of uncultured Clostridia bacterium. Lineage (GTDB taxonomy): Bacteria > Bacillota > Clostridia > Christensenellales > Aristaeellaceae > RUG11272. The sequence continues at coordinate 14,534 of CAMNLM010000055.1, forward strand.
AAGACATCCGCGTGTGCGTGGCGGGCGGCGCCGACGGCATCCGCATCGCCAAGTGCGAGAGCGCGCAGGATGTGCTGACCGTGGAAAAGGCCGTGGAGGAAGCCGAGAAGGAATTCGGCGTCGAAGTCGGCCGCACCCTGCTCATGGCCGCCCTCGAGAGCCCCAAGGGCATCCTCAACGCCTATGAGATCTGTGCCGCGAGCCCCCGCATGTTCGGCGTGGCCATCTCCGGCGGCGACTTCCGCAAGTGCATGCAGACCAAGCCCACCGCCTCCGGCATCGACATGCTGACCGCGCGCGGCATGATGCTCATTGCGGCCCGCGCCGCCGGTGTGCAGTGCTTCGACACCGTCTTCACCGATCTGGACGACAACGAGGGCTTCCTCGCCGAGGTGCGCCAGAACAAGGAGATGGGCTTCGACGGCAAGTCCCTGATCAATCCCAAGCAGATCCGTCCCGTGCACGAGATCTTCGCCCCCACCCAAAAGGAAGTCGTTCAGGCCGAAATGTGGGTGCAGGCCTTCCGCGAGGCGCAGGCCAAGGGCATCGGTGTGTTCACGGTGAACGGAAAAATGGTCGACGTGGCCTTCATCCCCGGCGCGGAGCGCACGCTCAAGCTGGCCAAGGCCTGCGGCATGTATGAGGGGGATCTGGTATGAGAAATGCAGTAGGACGCGAAATCCCGGACGCTCTGCTCAAGGATGGCCGCGAGGTCTACCAGGGCAAGAATTACATGGACGGCAAGTATCTGCAGAAGGCCGCCCCCCGCACCCGCCGCTATGAAAAGCCCCAGGAGAGCAAGATCGTGGACACGATCGTGGACGCGCTCAAGCAGGTCGGTGCCAAGAGCGGCATGACCTTCTCCTTCCATCATCACCTGCGCAACGGCGACTATGTGGTGAACATGGTCATGCAGGCTGCCATTGAGGAGCTGGGCCTGGACAACATCACCATCGCTGCCACCTCCCTGGGCGAGGCCCATGACCCTGTGGCGCAGTACATCGAGGACGGCAAGATCGTCGGCATCCAGACCAGCGGCATCCGCGGCAAGATCGGCGAGGTCGTCTCCGCCGGCAAGCTGAAGACCCCCGCCATCATCCGCAGCCACGGCGGCCGCCCCCGCGCCATCGAGGCCGGTGAGGTGCACATTGACATCGCCGTGGTCGCCGCCCCCACCA
>CAMNLM010000056.1 GCA_946543085.1 uncultured Clostridia bacterium
TCAAACTGCATGGTGAACATGCCGCGGCCCTGGGTGCGGGAGCGCAGGTCGGTGGTATAGCCGAACATCTCGCTCAGCGGCACATAGGCGTGAATGATCTGATCCTGGGCGCGCATCTCGGTGCCTTCCACGCGGCCGCGGCGGCTGTTGATGTTGCCCATCACGTCGCCGAGGTACTGGTCGGGCACGACCACTTCCACCTTCATCACGGGCTCCATCAGGGTGGGATCGGCCTTGAGCACCGCGGCCTTGAAGGCCATGGAGCCGGCGATCTTGTAGGCAGCCTCGGAGGAGTCGACATCGTGATAGGAGCCGTCATAGACGTTCGCCTTGAAGCCGACGACCTCGAATCCGGCCACGGGGCCGGCCTTGGAGGCCTCCTGGATGCCCTGGTCGATGGGCGCGATGAATTCCTTGGGGATGGAACCGCCGATGGTCTTATTCTCGAAGGAATAGGACTCGCCGGGCTGGGTGGGCTCGATCTCGATCCAGCAGTGACCGTACTGGCCGTGACCACCGGTCTGGCGGACGAAGCGGCCCTCGGCCTTGGCGGACTTGCGGATGGTCTCCTTGTAGGTGACCTGGGGCTTGCCGACCGTGGCCTCGACCTTGTACTCACGCAGCAGACGGTCCACGATGATCTCCAGATGGAGCTCGCCCATGCCGGCGATGATCGTCTGACCGGTCTCGTTGTTGGTATAGGTCTTGAAGGTCGGGTCTTCCTCGGCCAGCTTCATCAGGGCCATGGTCATCTTGTCCTGGCCCGCGCGGGTCTTGGGCTCAATGGCCACCTCGATCACGGGATCGGGGAAGATCATGGATTCCAGAATGATCTGGTTTTCCTCATCGCAGAGGGTGTCGCCGGTAGTGGTGTCCTTCAGGCCCACGGCGCCGGCAATCTCGCCGGTATAAATCTCGTCGATCTCCTCGCGGTGATTGGCGTGCATCAGCAGGATGCGGCTGATGCGCTCGCGCTTCTGCTTGGTGGAGTTCATCACGTAGCTGCCGGAAGCCAAATGGCCGGAGTATACGCGGAAGAACGCCAGCTTGCCCACGTAGGGGTCCGTCAGAATCTTGAACGCCAGCGCGGAGAACGGCTGATCGTCGGAAGGATGACGCTCGAGCTCCTTCTCGGGATCGAAGGGATCGGTGCCCTTGATGGCCGGAATATCCAGCGGGGAGGGCATGTACTCGATGATGTCGTCCAGCAGGGGCTGCACGCCCTTGTTGCGGTAAGAAGTGCCGCAGCAGACGGGGTTCATCTTGCAGGCGATGGTGGCCTTGCGGATGGCGCTCTTGATCTCGTCGATGCTGATCTCCTCGCCGCCGAAGAATTTCTCCATCAGGGCGTCGTCCGTCTCGGCGACGGACTCGATCAGCTTGTCGTGCCATTCCTGAGCCAGATCCTTCATATCCTCCGGGATCTCCTCATCGCGCACGTCGACGCCCTGGTCGTCATAATAGACCTCGGCGCGCATGGTGATCAGGTCGATGATGCCGCGGAAGGTATTCTCACTGCCGATGGGCAGCTGGATCGGAACGGCGTTGGAACCCAGGCGATCCTTCATCATGTCGACCACGCGGAAGAAGTTCGCGCCGGTGATGTCCATCTTGTTGACATACGCCATGCGGGGAACGCCGTAGGTTTCAGCCTGCTTCCACACGGTTTCACTCTGGGGCTCGACGCCGCCCTTGGCGCAGAAGACGCACACGGCGCCGTCCAGCACGCGCAGGGAGCGCTCGACCTCCACGGTGAAGTCCACGTGACCGGGGGTGTCGATGATGTTGATGCGGTAGGTCTTGTTCTTGTTCTCAGGATCGCGAGGATCATGCCAGATGGCGGTGGTGGCGGCGGAAGTGATGGTGATGCCGCGCTCCTGCTCCTGGGCCATATAGTCCATGGTCGCAGTGCCTTCATGGGTCTCGCCGATCTTATGGGTCTTGCCGGTGTAGTAGAGGATGCGCTCGGTGGTAGTGGTCTTGCCGGCGTCGATGTGCGCCATGATACCAATATTGCGAACCCTCTCAAGAGGATGGCTCCTGGGCATAAACGTGTGTGCTCCTTGTCTCGAATGGTCCGGTGATCCGCTTCGCTCGCGCGATCGGGATTACCAGCGATAATGGGCGAACGCCTTGTTGGCCTCGGCCATACGGTGCATTTCTTCCTTGCGCTTCACGGCGGCGCCGGTGTTGTTGGCGGCGTCCATCAGTTCAGCGGCCAGGCGCTCGGACATGGTCTTCTCACCGCGCTTGCGGGAGAAATCGACGATCCAGCGCAGCGCCAGGGTCTGACGGCGCTCGGGGCGGATCTCCATAGGCACCTGATAGGTGGCGCCGCCCACACGGCGGGCCTTGACTTCCAGGGAAGGAGCCACATTGGCCAGAGCGGCCTGGAACACCTCGTTGGCGTCCTTGCCGGTCTTTTCCTTCACAATATCGAAGGCGGCGTAGCACACGTTCTGGGCGATACCGCGCTTGCCGTCGAGCATGATCTGGTTGATCAGTTTGGTGACGACTGTCGTTCCGTATACGGGATCCGGCAGCACTTCACGCTTGGGTACAAAACCGCGACGGGGCATAATATCCCTCCTACTATCTCATGTCCGCGCTCTCGCGCGAGCGCGGATCCGGCTTCCTCTCGGCTGGGTGACCTCGATTGCCGGTCTCGGTGTGTGTCATGAAGCGTCAAGGACGAACCCTCCCTCCGCCTGTGTGTCAGCATCACACAGGCCCGATGCCGTTTTCGCATCGGACGGAGCGGCGCGTTGCGGTATCCTCCGCCTCCCCCGGTTCCAGGGAGGAGGCGGCTCACCGGCGGCACTCAGCTCCGCTTCGGGCAGCCTGTCGTTCCTTCGCTTGCTTGAGAAGCAAATCTTTCTTTATTAAAGAAGATTACTTCTTGGGCCGCTTCGCGCCGTAGCGGGAGCGGGCCTGCATGCGCTTGGCGACGCCGGCAGTATCCAGCGCGCCGCGGATGATGTGATAACGGACGCCGGGCAGATCGCGCACACGGCCGCCGCGGATCAGCACCACGCTGTGCTCCTGCAGGTTGTGACCCTCACCGGGGATGTAGCAGGTACCCTCGATGGAATTGGTCAGGCGGATACGGGCAATCTTGCGCAGAGCGGAGTTCGGCTTCTTGGGCGTGGTGGTTTTCACGCTCAGGCACACGCCGCGCTTCTGCGGGCAACCCTGCAGAATGGGGGCGGTGGACTTGTTGACCGACTTTTCACGTCCCTTGCGAACCAACTGGTTAATCGTGGGCATGGAAGCACCTCCAATTGTCTATCCTTCAAAGTTTCCGCAACCCTCGGAAACTTGCAGGCGTGAGTGATGGGGAGCAGTTACCGGAGCAGGCCGACCGTGGCGGCAGCAACCTCCACCCCGCTGGCCTTGCCGAGTTCCTGCTTGGACGCCACCCGCGTCACCGGGATGTTCGCGGCCTCGGCCGCGCGCACCACGCGCTGATACAGGAAGGTGTCCGCGTCGTTGGCTACATACACGCTCTTCAGCGAGCCGTCCTTCAGGCCGCGAAGCACCTGCTTCATACCGACCACCTTCGGGGTGGACTTCAGATCCTCCATGGGCTCGCCTCCTCTTGCAGAATGCATGCGCTCAAAAAAGCGCACTGCAAATCGTGCAGTATTCAACCTCATAAGTTTATCACTGAAGTTTTCAATTGTCAACCGGATTTCCGGGCGATTCTGCGCGTATTTGAACAATTTTGTTGCGGAAAACTTAAAGTTTTACACATTTTCCTGCGGGCAGTCCCGACCGGCAGGCGGACGGCGGGGCTTCGCGCCGGGCGCGCCGGCCTGCCGCGGAGTTCTCCCGCCCCTCTGCGGAGGCGCGGCCCTCTCTCCCCGCGGAGAGTCTCGCCGCTCTCCGGACGCTTGCCCCGCCGCCCGCCGCGCAGACCGGAGCGCGGTTCATTTGATCGCTCGTGCTTGCGGGAAGCCCGATCCTATCTTTGTAAGATATCCTTGCAAGAAAGCCGATTCTCCCTTGCCTTTTCAGCCAAAATCATGTATATATGGATTGAAGTTTGAATCGCGGCCAACAGCCGCCTCAGGAGGAACATTGTTATGGAAAGATGGGTTCGCGCACGCTTCACCCCGAACATGCCGCTTGGCCCCGGGGGCAAACGCGTCACCGCCTGCAGGGAGCACATCGAGCTGAGCAAGAACGCCGCCAAGGAGGGCATGGTTCTGCTCAAGAACAACGGCGGCATCCTGCCCCTGGCCCCCGGCAGCCGGGTGGCGCTCTTCGGCAAGGGCACCATTGACTATGTGAAGGGCGGCGGCGGCAGCGGCGACGTGACCGTGCCCTATATCCGCAATCTGGCCCAGGGCTTCGAGGCCCTGAACGGCCGCGTCCACGTCTTCCGGGATACCGTCGATTTCTATCAGGCCGAGGTCGACAAGCAGTACGCCGAGGGTGTCTGGCCCGGCATGCTCCGCGAGCCCGAGCTCCCCGAGGAGCTGCTGCGCGCGGCGGCGGCCTATACCGATACCGCCATCATCTCCATCAGCCGTTTCTCCGGCGAGGGCTGGGACCGCAAGTCCGACAGCGACCCGCTCGAGAAGCACATTGGCGTCGACCCGCGTCCCATCGAGATGGCGAACGCGGTCTTTGAGCGCGGCGACTTCTACCTCTCCAAGGCGGAGGAGAAGATGGTCGAGCAGGTGAAGGCCCGCTTCGCCAGGGTGATCGTGGTGCTCAACGTGGGCGGCATGTTCGACACCAGCTGGTTCGCGGACGACGACCGGCTCGGCGCGGTGCTGCTGGCCTGGCAGGGCGGCCTCGAGGGCGGCCTGGCCGCGGCCGAGCTGCTCACCGGCCTGGGCAATCCCAGCGGCAAGCTGAGCGACACCTTCGCCCGCGAGCTGAGCGATTATCCCTCCACCCAGGGCTTCTACACCTCCGACAAGTACGTGGACTATACCGAGGACATCTACGTCGGCTACCGCTATTTCGAGACCATCCCCGGCGCGGCCGAAAAGGTCGTCTATCCTTTCGGCTACGGCCTGAGCTACACCGACTTCGCGGTGACCGAGATCGGCAGCGACACCGAGGACACCGTGATGGCCGTGATGGCGGACGTCGCCAACGTGGGCGAGGTCGCCGGCCGCGAGGTCGTGCAGCTCTATCTGGAAGCGCCCCAGGGCAAGCTGGGCAAGCCCGCCCGCCAGCTCGCCGCCTACCGCAAGACCCGCCTGCTGCAGCCCGGCGAGTCCCAGACCGTGACCCTCTCCGTCGACCTGAAGAACTTCGCCTCCTTCGACGACCTGGGCAAGGTGCAGGCCAACGCCTACGTGCTGGAGGCCGGCACCTACCGCCTGCACCTCGGCACGAGCGTGCGCGACACCGAGGCGGTGGACGCCGAACTGACCCTGGACAGCGACCTCGTCGTGAAGCAGTGCAAGCCGCTGATGGCCCCCACCCAGCTCAAAGAGCGCCTCACCGCCAACGGCGCCATGGAGGCCCTGCCCCTGGGCGTGCCCAACGATCCCGACAGCGGTGCCCTCCAGCCCCATATCAGCCACGAGGACGCCGAGCGCCTGTATCCGCCCTTCCGCGCCTATCCCAGCCACAAGGTCTATCCGCCGGCTGAGACGCCCATGCTGAAGGACGTCGCCGACGGGAAGATCACGCTGGACGCATTCATCGCGACCCTGACCGACGAGGACCTCATCTGGCTGTGCGGCGGCCAGGACAACACCGGCGTCGCCAACACCTTCGGCATCGGCAACAACCCCCTGCGCGGCATTCCGAACATCATGACCGCCGACGGCCCCGCGGGCCTGCGCATCCGCGAGTTTGTGGGTGTGCGGACGACCGCCTTCCCGTGCTCCACCCTGATGGCCTGCACCTGGGATCCGGACATTGCCTACGCGGTCGGCGCGGCCGGCGGCGCGGAGGTCAAAGAGAACAACATCTGCGTGTGGCTGACCCCCGCCGTCAACATTCACCGCAACCCGCTGTGCGGCCGCAACTTCGAGTATTATTCGGAGGACCCCTTCCTGGCCGGCATGCAGGCGGCCGCCATGGTGAACGGCATCCAGTCCCAGGGCGTCGGCGCGAGCGTGAAGCACTTCGCCCTCAACGACAAGGAGACCAACCGCAAGGACTGCGATTCCCGCGCCTCCATGCGCGCCATCCGCGAGATCTACCTCAAACAGTTTGAGATCATCGTGAAGCGCGCCCATCCGTGGACGATCATGAGCTCCTACAACATCATCAACGGCCACCGCGCCTCCGAGAACAGCGACATGCTCAAGGGCATCCTGCGCGACGAGTGGGGCTGGGACGGCATGGTGACCACCGACTGGTGGACCTACGGCGAGCACTACAAGGAAGTCGCCGCGGGCAACGACCTCAAGATGGCCTCCGGCCACCCCGAGCGCCTCGCCGAAGCGCTGAAGGCCGGCGCGGTGACCCGCGCGGACCTCGAGCTCGCCGTGAAGCACATCCTCGGCCTGATCCTCCGCGTGGAGTGACGCCTGACGCATCCCGGGCAGGGGAAGCGTTTCCCCTGCCCCTCAAGGAGTTGAACCGCACTGTGAAACATGATGATCCCTACCTGCTCAGCCGCGTGCCGGACGCGATCGCCTGGGACAACGACCACGGCAAGGGGCGCCTCGCCGCCTACACCGCGCTGATGCTGGAGGCGGGAGAAGCCCTGGACGCCCAGGCCGGCGCCTCCCTCCTGGAGCACGCCCGTTACACCGCCGCCCTGGCCGAGGCCGCCGAGGTCCTGGACGAGCGGCTCTTCGAGTACCGCTACGCCCTGGAGACCGCCCTGCGCCGCCGCGTGCTGGCGACGCTCCCCCGGGCCGCCAGGGCCGTGCAGGCCTGCGCGGCGGGCGGCGCGCCGGCTGAGACGCTCAGCGCCGCAGCCCTGCTGACCTACGCTTACCTGAAGGCGGTGCGCCTCCACCTGCTGGACGAGGAGCGCCATCTCGCGCAGGCTCTGAGCGCCGCCGAAACGCTCCGCGCGCACCGTCAGGCGCTGGATTGCGAGTCCGACGCCGCGCTGATGAAGCTGACCCGTGAAAGCGAGAGATGGGAGGTGGACGGCAATGGCTGATTTCCGCGTATCCCTGCTGTTCGTCTCCAGCCGCTCCTGCACCGTCCTGATCGAGGACGGCGGCGTCTGGGAGACGAAGCAGCCCTATGCCCTCCTCCTGAACGGCCAGCCCGCGGGCGAGGCCGTCCGCTGCGTGCACTCGATCTACGGCCTTCTGCCTGAGACCGAATACACCCTGGCCGTCTCGGAGGGCGCGCACGCCGAAGCGCTGACCTTCACCACGGCCTTCGAGAGCATGACGCTGGACGTCCGCCGCTTCGGCGCTGTGGGCGACGGCGCGCACGACGACACCCCCGCCATCCAGGCCGCCATCCTCAGCTGCGCGCGGGACGGCCGCGTCCGGATTCCCAGGGGCACCTACCGCGTCGGCCCGCTCTTCCTCAAGAGCCACACCACCCTGCAGCTGGACGCCGGCGCGCGCCTGGCCCTGCGCACTGACCGCGAGGCCTTCCCGCTGCTGCCCGGCATCGTCCGCTCGGCGGACGGGGCGCGCGAGGACGTCTTCAGCCTCTACGAAGGCAATCCGCTGGATACCTTCGCCGCCGCCATCACCGGCATCGACGTCGAGGACGTGCGCATCATCGGCGAGGGCACGGTGGACGGCTGCGCGCAGGACGGTGACTGGTGGCAGCACACGCACCACCGCACCATCGCCTGGCGCGGCAACCTGTTCTTCCTGCGCGGCTGCAGGCGCGTCACCGTGCAGGGCATTCATTTCGCCAACAGCCCCTGCTGGAACCTGCATCCTTTCCTCTCGGAGGACCTCGACTTCTTCAACATTGACATCACCGCGCCCTGGAACAGTCCGAACACCGACGCCTTCGACCCCGAGAGCTGCCGCAATGTGCGGCTGATGGGCGCGAGGCTCTCCGTCGGCGACGACTGCATCGCCATCAAGGCGGGCAAGATCTGGATGGGTCAGACTTACGGCGCGCCGTGCGAGAACCTCGAGATCCGTCAGTGCCTGATGGAGAACGGCCACGGCGCCCTGACCGTGGGCAGCGAGATGGCCGGCGGCGTGAAGCACGTGCGGGTCAGCGAGTGCATGATGCGCCAGACCGACCGCGGCCTGCGCATCAAGACCCGGCGCGGCCGCGGCAAAAACGGCGTGATCGACGATATCGTGTTCGAGCGCGTGCGCATGGACCGCGTGAAGGCCCCGCTCGTGGTCAACAGCCTCTACTTCTGCGACCCGGACGGCCACAGCGACTACGTCCAGAGCCGCGAAAAGCAGCCCGTCGACGACCGCACGCCCACCGTCGGCACCATCGTCTACCGCGACGTGGAGGCGGCCGGCTGCGCGGCCTGCGCGGCCTATCTGCTCGGCCTGCCCGAGCGGCCCGTGGAGGAGGTCCGCCTGGAGAACTGCTCCTTCACCTTCGACCCCGACGCCCAGCCCATGCAGCCCGCCATGGCGGACGGCGTGGAGCCCTGCGCCCTGCGCGGCGTGTGGGCCTCCGGCGTGAAAAAACTGGTGCTCGACCGCGTCCGCATGGAAGGAAATCGGGCACCCGATGTGGAATCAGATAACGGGACGGAGGTCGTCCGCATCGGCGAATGACCGCTCCGCTACGGATCCGTACGACTAAGGAGGTTTTGCCCATGGACATTCGTTATTCCTGCAACCAGCGCGACTTCAAGCGCTATACCACCGAGGAGACCCGCAAGGAGTTCCTGATCGAGAAGCTCTTCGTCGCCGACGAGGTCACCGCCGTCTACAGCCACGTCGACCGCATGGTCACCCTGGGCATCATGCCCGTGAACGAGCGCGTGCCGCTGGACAAGGGCATCGACATCTGGCACAACTTCGGCACCGAGTACTTCCTGGAGCGCCGCGAGCTGGGCATGTTCAACGTGGGCGGCGCGGGCCAGGTGACCGTGGACGGCACCGTGTATGACCTGGGCCACAAGGACTGCCTCTACATCACCCGCGGCGCGAAGGAGGTCTTCTTCACCTCCGCCGACAAGGCGAACCCCGCCAAGTACTATATCGTCTCCGCCCCCGCGCACTGCTCCTATGAGACCCGCCTCATCCGCATCCAGGACGCGGCCAAGAAGCCCCTGGGCGCGATGGAGACCAGCAACAAGCGCGTCATCAACCAGTTCATCCACCCCTCCGTGCTGAAGACCTGCCAGCTGTCCATGGGCATGACCGCCCTGGAGCCCGGCTCCGTGTGGAACACCATGCCCGCCCACACCCACGAGCGCCGCATGGAGGTCTATTTCTACTTCGACATCCCCGAGAACCAGGTCGTCTTCCACATGATGGGCGAAGGCAATGAGACCCGTCACATCGTGATGCAGAACGAGCAGGCTGTCATCAGCCCCTCCTGGTCCATCCACGCCGGCGCGGGCACCAGCAACTACACCTTCATCTGGGCCATGGGCGGCGAGAACCAGGCCTTCGACGACATGGACGAGATTCCCACGACCGAGCTGCGCTGAGTTTCGCAGCGATCAGATACGGCAATGAAAGAATATAAACTGGTTTACCTGAACAAGGGCCTCAAGCTCAGCCGTGAGAAGGACATCGAGCAGGCTGAGGAGATCATCAACCGGTACGCGTCCGAGGGCTGGACGCTCCAGGAAATCGCAACGCCGGACGACGGCATCGGCGCGATGGTGGGCGTCTTCTATAAGGACAGCAAGCTGTAACAACCCAGACCCCATTGAGTGAAGGAGGTAATCCCCATGACCATGCAAGATTTCCGTCTCGACGGAAAAGTCGCCTGGATCACCGGCGCGTCCTACGGCATCGGCTTTGCCATCGCCACCGCCCTGGCCGAGGCCGGCGCGACCATCGTCTTCAACGACCTGCACGAGGACAAGACCCAGATGGGCCGCGACGCCTACGCCGCCAAGGGCATCAAGGCGCACGGCTTCACCGCCGACGTGACCAAGGAAGACCAGGTCGCCGAGCTGGTGAAGAAGATCGAAGCCGAGGTCGGCACCGTGGACATCCTAGTCAACAACGCCGGCATCATCAAGCGCACCCCCATGCTCGAAATGAGCGCCGCGGACTGGCGCGCCGTGATCGACGTCGACCTCACCGCGCCCTTCATCTGCGCCAAGGCCGTGCTGCCCGGCATGATCGCCAAGGGCCACGGCAAGATCATCAACATCTGCTCCATGATGAGCGAGCTCGGCCGTGAGACCGTCTCCGCCTACGCGGCGGCCAAGGGCGGCCTGAAGATGCTGACCCGCAACATCTGCTCCGAGTACGGCGGGGCCAACATCCAGTGCAACGGCATCGGCCCCGGCTACATCGCCACCCCCCAGACCGCGCCCCTGCGCGAGCGCCAGGCGGACGGCAGCCGTCATCCCTTCGACCAGTTCATCGTGAGCAAGACGCCCGCGGGCCGCTGGGGCACCCCCGAGGACCTGATGGGTCCCGCCGTGTTCCTCGCCTCCGACGCCTCCAACTTTGTCAACGGCCACATCCTTTATGTGGACGGCGGCATCCTGGCCTACATCGGGAAGCAGCCATGAGCGGATACGAAGAGCTGAATCTGGGCCTGCGCCTGCATGACGCGAAGCCCGGCACGCTGGCAGAGCGCGCCGTCATTGCCAGAGAGATGGGCTATACCTGCGCGCACCTCGCGCTCAGCAAGACCATCGACAAGAGCTACATGGAGCCCGCCGCGCTGACCCCCGGCCTCGCCGACGCCGTGAAGCGCGATCTCGGCGGGCTGAGCGTGTCCGTGCTGGGCTGTTACCTGAACCTCGCCCACCCGGACGAGGACGCCTACCGGCAGATCCTGAACAAGTACATCGCGCACCTGCGCTTCAACACCTGGCTCGGCGCGGGCATGGTCGGCACGGAAACCGGCAGCCCCAACGCGGCCTACGCCTACGATCCTGAGACCACGCACACCGACTGGGCGCTGGAGATCTTCATCCGCCGCCTGGAGCCGGTCGTGCGCGCGGCGGAGAAATTCGGCGTGATGATGGCCATCGAACCGGTCTACAAGCACATCGTGTCGACGCCCAGGCGCGCCCGCCGCGTGCTGGACGCCATCGCCTCCCCCAATCTGGGCATCATCCTGGATCCTGTGAATCTCCTGCACCCCGACAACCTCGACCACCGGGATGAGATCGTCGCCGAGGCCATCGAGCTGCTGGGCGAGGAGACGCTCACCGTGCATCTGAAGGATTACCGCATCGACGAGGACGGCGCGATGGTCTCCATCGCCGCGGGCACGGGCGAGATGGATTACAGCGCCGTGCTGCGCTTCGCCAAGGCGCGCAAGCCCTTCATCCAGATGACGCTGGAGAACACCAAGCCCGAGAACTGCGTCCAGGCCAGGAAGTTCCTGATGGACACGGCCGCGGAGCTGTAAACAAAACCAAACCGGGCTGCCGCAGAAGATCGCCTTCTGCGGCAGCCTTTTGTCGTGTGCTTTTTCCGGAGTGAAAACAGTGTGGAGGGGTTCGCGGTCTTTGGGTCTTCACGGAAAACGGCGGCGCATTCCGCCCTGCGGCTCAGCCACGGCGTCACAGGCCGCCCTGCCCTCGCTGAGAAAAGACAATTCTTCGCGCCAGGACGCCGGGGCAGCCCTGCCAAAATCCCCTTGAAGAAACCCGTTCGGCGGGTTTATAATAGCCTTGCATCGAACCTCATCCGAACCCGAAAAAGGAGTGGAACCCCATGAACAATTATCTGTCTATGCGCAACGAGCTGCTCGCCCAGAAGGTCATCAAGGGTCTCGAGAGCCGCAACATGACCGGCCACTACGCGGCCGACCGGGCGGAGGCCAAGCGCATCGCCCTCTCCCTGATCCCCGAAGGCGCGAGCGTGACCATGGGCGGCGCGACGAGCGCGATGGAGATCGGCCTGGTGGACGCGGTGAAGAGCGGCAGCTATGTCTTCCTCGACCGCAGCGTCGGCGATCCCCGCGAGGCGTTGCTGCGCGGCTACGGCGCGGACGTGTTCCTCAGCGGCGCGAACGCCATCACCGAGGACGGCGTCATCGTCAACATCGACGGCAACGCCAACCGCGTCTCCTACATCGCGCAGGGCCCGCGCAAGGTCATCATGATCGTCGGCATGAACAAGGTCTGCAGCGACGTTGACGCCGCCATGAAGCGCGCCCGCAGCGTGGCCGCCCCGACCAACGCCATGCGCTTCCCCATCAGCACGCCCTGCAAAAAGACCGGCGCGTGCATGAACTGCAAGAGCCCGGACACCATCTGCTGCCAGTTCCTCATCACCCGTTTCTCCAAGCACGCGGATCGCATCCATGTGATCCTGGTGAACGATGAGCTCGGTTTCTGAGGCGCGGCACACCGGGAAGGAGCCGCTCTCCGCGCGCGCAAAAATCTCCGCGGCGCTGAATCTCCTGATTGCCCTCGCGGCGCTCTGCAGCTGGTGCGTCATGGTTTTCCACATCGATGAGAGCGGGCGGCTCTCCGCGTCGGGTCTGGCCAGTCTGAAGTACTTCACCGTCCTCTCCAACCTGCTGATGGCGGCAGCCGGCGCCGTATGGGCCGTGCAGCTCCTGCGCGGCAGGACCGGCCGCCAGGCGCTCGTGCTGAAATACGCCGGGACGGTCTCGGTCACGCTGACCTTCGTGACCGTCATGGTCTTCCTCGGCCCGCTGTTCGGCTATGCGGCCATGTTCATGGGCGGAAACCTGTACCTGCATCTTGTGGTGCCGCTCGCCGCGCTGGCGGATTTTCTCTTCCTCTGCCGGGAGGGCGTCCTGGAGAAGCGGGACGCCCGCTGGGCGACGCTGCCGATGCTGCTCTACGGCATCTGGTATGTCGGAAACAACCTGATCAACGGCCACGGCGCATGGCCGAACACCAACGACTTTTACGGCTTCTTCACCTGGGGCGACGGCGGCGCGGCCCTCATCGCCGTGATCATGGTCACCGGCACATGGGGCATGGCGCGGCTGCTGCATGGCCTTAGGAAACTATGTATGAATCGCAAATGATTACGCGCAGATAGTTTGGAGGATGGGAACATGGGTAATCGAAAGCTCTCTTTGCTACTTATACTTGTATGCACTTTTTTGTGGAATATAACTTCTCTGGCTGAAAACAAAAGTGTTCAACTAGGCGACACAGGAATAACTTTTAATGTCGATTCTTCTTTTCAGATCGTTACTGCATCTAACAAAAAAAGCTATTCTCAGGACTTACAAAATGCAATCACCTCTGATAATGAGATAATAGTCTATCATCCAGTACTTGGATCCTTTAGTGTATCATTTGATCAAGGAAAAGACATTGAGCAATACGATTTATCCCACAAAAAGACAGAAGACATCGTAAAAGAATACTCTAAGTACGTAGATAGTGAAGAGTTCAAAGAGTATCAGGAGTACATTGATATATCTGTTTATGATAGTGGTAAGTATAAATGGATAAAGCTTGATATTTCTTCGATCAATCTCGTCTTCTATACTACAGTACAGGATGATAGAAGAGTTAATCTGATTTTTAATACAACCTATTACAAATCAAATCATATTGAACCGATCATTGATTCATTTGAATTTGGCAATCCATCATTTTGGAGTCATGTAAAAAGAATTGCAAACAGCATTACTTCCTTTGGCAGAAGACTTCTCGGTGGATTTGGCGTTTATGTTGCATGGAGTATAGTTGGTACTGTCGCCATTTGGATTATCAGTTTAGTTTTTACGATTATCAGTTCTATTTTCAAACGCAAATAATTTAACAATTCAACCATATAACAGTTAAATAAACAAGCGCTTTTGCAGTTTTTTCATAACTACACCTCATCTGTTCATCAGACCTAATTGACAGATGTGGTGTAGTTGTTTTGTCACAGAGACCTTCCACAGTACAATTGAAAGCCTAAATATTACGAATTGTAACTTTTCTTTCGTAATTATGTGTTATATATTGCGTTTTTATAACGATATGTTACAATATACGCAAAAGGAGGTGAGCTGATGGCCAACGGAAAGGGCACACGCCTGGCTGCGGGCGCGGCGCTTTTAGCCGTCTGCGGCGCGATCGCGGTCAACGCGGTCAGCGCAGCCAGCTGGCGGCTCCGCATGGAGGACACGGAGAACCAGCTCTCCTACAGCCGTCAGCGCGAGCGCAAGCAGCAGGTCGAGCTGGCGGAGGTGCAGGAATCCCTCCCCCGCTACCGGCAGACGCTTGAGGAGCTGCTCCCGATGCGGGACATCGCCACGAGCGAGGAGGCCGATCTCCGCGAGCAGCGCAAGCAGGCCCGCGCCACAGACAAGACTCTGACCGAGACCTGCGAGCTGAATCAGAAAGCCGCAGAGGACGCCCGCGCTTCCCTGCTGGCCGCCATTGTCCAGGAGACCACGCTGCTCAACAAGGCGGGCTCCCAGTGGTTCGCCGCCCAGCCCGGGCACAATCTGACGGCGTGCGCCCAGGAGGTGCAGCATGGGCAATAAAAAGGGCATGACCGCCCTGCTGTGCCTGGTCGCCGTGACGGCCCTCGCGCTGTGCGTCGGCCTGTGGCAGAAGCAGCAGGCGCGTGAAACCGCCCTTCGCGAGACCGAGGCCAGCCTGGCCGAGAGCCAGAACAGCTGGCAGACGACCTCCGCCGAGAAGGAAAAGCTGCAGGCCGAACAGGGACAGGTCGAAAACGACCTCCGCGAAGCCTCCCTGGCGCTGCAGGAATCCATGGACAAGTCCGCCAGCATCCGTCTCCAGCTCGCGACCCTCACCGATCTGCGCCTGGAGAAGGAAGCCGCCTCCTCGGCCTACGAGCAGCAGGCGGACACCCTGAGCGGCCTGATCCAGGAGATGCAGAACGCGGACAACGCCCTGCAGGAAGCCTCCGAGGCCATGGACGCCTCCCCCGACGAAGCGCACCTGGCCGCGTTGCGCGCCGCCCTGCGCGATGCCCTGCTGACCCGCCGCGCCGCCCTGGAGTTCCTGATCGACGACACGAGCGAAACCGAGGATCCCGCCACCCACAGCAGTCTCAGCCTGATGCTGGTCGATACCGAAGCACGGCTGGCAGAGCTCGGGGAAGCGGACGAATGAACGATATACAGGCAGAAACAGGAGCAGTCTCCATCGCCCGCGGTAAGGCGGGATCGGGAGACTGCCCCTGTTTTTTCGGTACCACGAATCGCATCCATCACGCGCAAACGCTGTCCTCCGCTTCCGGCAGACAGCCCCGATCCGGACCGGCTGAAAGGCTGAAAACGCCATCCAAAGCGGCAGGGGCCGGGATGCCGGCACTGATCAGCTCCTGACGCCGCCTCATCATCCGGTGCGCTTTCTTCACCGCCGCGCCTGCAGCAGGCGTTCCACTTCCGCCCGCTTTTCGTGCAGCACGCAGCCGCCGGGATGATCCTCCAGCAGCACGCCTTCCTCCTGCAGAGCCAGGAACAGCGGAGATTTCAGGGCGTCACGCAGCGAGGTTTCCCGCACGTTGATATCGGAATAAGGCGAGAAGGGACAGGGCTCGGCCCCGCCGT
>CAMNLM010000057.1 GCA_946543085.1 uncultured Clostridia bacterium
GGGCTCGGGCCGCCGCGAGAGCTACAAGTGGGCCCCGACCTCCCGCATGCGCAATACCTACATCGCCGCCGGCACGGACGACGAGGCCGAGATGATCGCCACGATGGGCGACGGCCTCTACGCGAAGGCCATGGGCGGCGGCTCGGTCAACCCGGCGACCGGCGAGTTCAACTTCGCCGTCAACGAGGGCTATTGGGTGAAGGACGGCCGGATCGCGCACCCGGTGCGCGGCGCGTCCCTGATCGGCCGCGGCAGCGAGGTGCTGCTCCGCATCGACCGCGTCGGCCGCGACATGCGGATGGCGCAGGGCATGTGCGGCTCGGTGAGCGGCAGCATTCCGGTCAACGTGGGCCAGCCGATGATCCGCGTTTCCAGCCTGACCGTGGGCGGACGCTGAGGAAGGAG
Organism: uncultured Clostridia bacterium; assembly: GCA_946543085.1. Classification (GTDB taxonomy): domain Bacteria; phylum Bacillota; class Clostridia; order Christensenellales; family Aristaeellaceae; genus RUG11272. Next base: position 406 of record CAMNLM010000057.1, read on the forward strand.
CGTGGACGCGATGGATAACAAGAAGAACACACAGATGGACGCCTTTATCGACCGCCTGTTTGCCGCCGCGAAGGAAGCGGGACTGGAGACGGCAGAGGTCTATTACAGCGAGTCCGAGGCCTTCAGCGTCGGGCTGATGAACCGCGAGGTGGACAGCTACGAGGTGTCGACCTCCGGCGGCCTGAGCCTGCGCGGCACAGTGAACGGCCGCATGGGCTATGCGGCCACCGAGGCCTTTGACGACGAGGCGATTGCGCAGCTGATCGGCGGCGTGAAGGAATCCGCCGCGCTGAACGAGGCGGAGGAGCAGGACGAGATCTTCGCGGGCGACGCGGTCTATCCCGAGGTGCAGCGCACGGAGAGCGACCTGGACAGCTGGAGCGCCGAGCAGAAGATTGCCCTGGCCCACGCGGTGGAGGAGGCGACGCTCGCGCGGGACGCCCGCGTCACCCAGACCCAGGGCGTGGCGGTTTCCACCTCGCGGGGCAGGCGCATCCTGCGCAACAGCTACGGCCTGAACCTGCACCGCGACGGCGAGATGTGCGTGGTCTACGCCGCGCCGATTGCCAAGGAGGGCGAGGACACGTCCACAGGCTTCAAGATCGCGGCGGGACGCAGGCTGGACGCGGTAAACGCCGAGGAAATCGGTGCGGGCGCCGCGGACGACGCGCTCTCCATGCTTCACGCGCGGCCTGTAGCCTCCGGGGAATACCGCGTGATTCTCCGCCGGGAGGCCATGGGCGACCTGCTCGCGACCTTCTCCGGCGTGTTCTCCGCGGAGAACGCCCAGCAGAAGCTCTCCCTGCTCGCGGGCCGGGAGGGGGAGAAGATCGCCGCGGACACCGTGACGCTGATGGACGATCCGCTCCTGCCGGACGGCTTTGCCTCCTCGCCCTTCGACGGCGAGGGCAGCGCCTCCCGCACCAAGGCCGTGATCGACTGTGGCACGCTGACGACCCTCCTGCACTCCCGCAAGACGGCGAAGAAGCAGGGCGTCGAGACCACGGGCAACGCGATCCGCGCGGGTTATGCCGCGCCGGTGCACGTCGGCCCGACAAACTTCTTCATCAAGCCCGGCGAAAAGACGCTGGACGCCCTGATGGCGGAGGTGGGCGAGGGCCTGATGATCACCGACGTGAGCGGCCTGCACGCGGGCGCGAACGCGATCAGCGGCGACTTCTCGCTGCTCAGCAAGGGCTTCGTGATCCACGAAGGGAAGCAGGCTGGGCCGGTGGAGCAGATCACCGTGGCTGGGAACTTTTACGACCTGCTCAAGCAGATCCGCGCCGTGGCGGACGACCTGCGCTTTGAAGGGCGGAGCATCGCCAGCCCCTCTGTGGACGCGGGCGTGATGAAGGTCAGCGGCAAGTAATCTTTGTAAATCTTTCGCGGAACCTGCGCGGGAGAGAGAGCTTCGCGGCGCGGGGCCGGCAGGGCCGGACCGGGATCACGGCCCAACAGGCCGGAATCCCGGGATCCGCGGGCCGTTTCCCGCGCGGTTTTGCTTATTCATCTATCTTCATCCGGGAAACATACTCGTTCTGTTTCTGAAAGAAATTTTTTCCCAACACCCTGTACAGATGGGGGAAGGTGTGCTATAATAGGCCCCGGAAAAACCCACCGGTATGCTTCTCTCCTTTGGTGTCGCGCATCCATTTGCCTGAAACCATGGAAGCTCAGCATGGCATGAGATGGGTGACAACATTTTGAGGAGGATATCCACCATGTACCAGGACGAAACCTTGACTTGCCGTGACTGCGGCCGCGAATTCGTGTTCTCTGCTTCCGAGCAGGCGTTCTTCGCCGAGAAGGGCTTCCAGAACAAGCCCAGCCGCTGCCCCGAGTGCCGTGCCGCCAAGCGCGCTGCCAACAATGGCGCCGCTCCCCGGCAGATGTTCAAAGTGATCTGCGACGGCTGCGGCCGTGAGACCGAGGTGCCCTTCCAGCCCCGCGGAGACCGCCCCGTCTACTGCCGCGAGTGCTTTGCCGCTCAGCGCGAAGCCCGCTTCTGAGGCACTTGAGCCAGTCTTCGGACTGGCTTTTTCTGTGCGCGGAAGGCGGCGGAGGGAAAAGCGCGGACTCGCGGGACGCCAGTGGGGCGTGTCACGCATTTTTCTCACAATTGTTACAAAACAGCAAGACCCAGAGGAGAATCCTGCAAAGAATTCCCCTTGCATTTTGGCGTGTTCTATGCTACAATAGCTTGCGATGTTTGAAACATCCATCGCTTAAGGAGGTGAATCGAGTTGCCGAACATCAAGTCCGCCAAGAAGCGCGTGAAGGTCAGCGAAAAGAAGAACCTGCACAATCGCATGGTGATGAGCGGTGTGCGTACTTCTCTGAAGAAGTTTGATGCCGCGGTGGCCGCTGATCCTGCGAGCGCCGGCACGCAGCTGAACGCGACCGCCTCCGCTATCGACAAGGCCGTGACCAAGGGCGTTATCAGCAAGAACGCAGCCAACCGCAAGAAGGCTCGTCTGGCCAAGAAGCTGAACAAGGCCGCTGCGGTGTAATACACTCGCGCGTGCGCGAACTTCTCCCATCTGTGAGGGGGAAGTTTTTTTGTGCCCGCATGCTCGTTGCAGAGTGCCCCACCCCCGACCCCTCCCCGCCTGCGGGGAGGGGAGGAATAGAGTGGTCGCACGGGGGAACCTTTCCTCCGGAAAGCTGACCAGGGCTGCCGCCCATTCTTCGCTGAAAACTCCACACTGTGGAGTTTTCCGGGCGCTCAGAATCCCCGGACCCCCTGTAAAGGCGCTCCTGCGGAGGGCTTTGCCCGGATCCCCCTTGTAAAAGTGCTCCTGCGGAGGGCTTTGCCCGGACACAAAAAAGGCGCGAACCGTGCTGTGCGGCGGTCTGCGCCTTGTTTTCTTGCGGGGGTTATTCCATCTCCGCCTCCAGGCTTTCCCACTTCTCGTAGAGAAGGGCGATCTCGTCCTTCTTGCGCTGGTAGGCCTTGGCGAGCTCGGCGGCGAGCGCGGCGTCACGGTAGGTCTCGGGGGCGGCAAGGCGGGCCTCCAGGTCCGCGGCTTCCTCCTCGGCCTTCATCACGGCGGCCTCTGCCTCCTTCACGGCCAGGGCGAGGGCTTTCTGGCGCTGCTGCTCCTCGCGGGTGCGGCGCTTTTCCTTCTGCTGGGCCGTGCGGGTCTGCGCGGGCAGGCTCCCGTCCGGGGGCATCTCGCGGTTGATCTTCTCGAAGTAATCGTCGTAGTTGCCGAGGTATTCGTCGATGTGCCCGTCCTGGAGCACCAGCACCTTCTCGGCGAAGCGGTTGATGAAATAGCGGTCGTGGCTGATGGCGAGGATGGTGCCCGGGAAATCCTGCAGGGCCTGCTCCAGCACCTCGCGGCTGTCCATGTCCAGGTGGTTGGTCGGCTCGTCCAGGAGCAGCAGATTGTCCTTGCGCAGCATCAGCTTGGTGAGGGCGACGCGGCCCTTCTCGCCGCCGGAGAGCGTGTCGATGGGCATCAGCACGTCGTCCCCGGTGAAGAGGAAGAGACCCAGCGCGCCGCGGATCTCCGTCTGATCCAGGCGGCGGAAGTCGTCCCAGACCTCGTCCAGCACGGTCTTCTGCGGGTGCAGCTTGGCCTGATGCTGGTCGTAATAGCCAATGTCCACGCCCGTGCCGAAGCGGATGGTGCCGCTGTCCTGCTTTTCCTCGCCCACGATGCATTTGAGCAGGGTGGATTTGCCGGTGCCGTTGTCGCCGATGAGGGCGCAGCGGTCTCCCGCGCGCAGGTGCAGGTTCACCTGGTCAAACAGAAGGCGGCCGTCGTAGCCCTTGGCGAGATCCTCGATCATCAGCACGTCGTCGCCGGTGCGGCGGCGGCACTCGAAGCGGAAGCGGATGGCGCTCTCGTCCTCGGGGCGCTCAAGGCGCTCCAGCTTCTCCAGGCGCTTCTCGCGGCTCTCCGCGGCGCGGATGGACTTCTCGCGGTTGAAGGAGCGGTAGCGGGCGATGATGGCCTCCTGCCGGGCGATCTCCCGCTGCTGCAGCTGCCAGGCCTTGCGGCGGATCTCGAAGCGCTCGGCGCGCTGGCCGACGTAATCGGTGTAGTTGCCGCTGTAGCACTCGACGGTGCCGAAGAGCAGCTCGCCGATGCGGCCGCAGACGTGATCCATGAACGCGCGGTCGTGGCTGATGAGCAGCACGGCTCCGCGATAGCTGTTCAGGTAGTCCTCCAGCCAGGCGATGGATTTCAGGTCGAGGTGGTTGGTCGGCTCGTCCAGGAGCAGGATGTCCGGCCCGGTGAGCAGCATCCGCCCGAGGCAGAGCCGTGTGCGCTCCCCGCCGGAGAGCAGCGCGGCCCTCTGTCCCTGCTGCTCCTTGCGGAAGCCGAGACCGGCCAGCACGCCCTGCACGGCGGAACGCCATCCGTACCCGTTCGCGCGCTCGAAGTCGCGGGTCAGCTGGTCGTACTGGCTGCCCATGCGGCGCAGGAGATCGGGGTCGCTGGCGGCCTCCGCCATCTGCTCCTCCAGGGCGCGGAGCTGCCGCTCCATGGCGACCACGGGCTCAAAGACGCTCTCGAGCTCCTCCAGCACGGTGCGGTTTTCGTCCACCTCGCCCTGCTGGGCCAGATAGCCGAAGCGCAGGCCCTTCTGCTGGGTGATGGTGCCGCCGTCGCTGGTCTCCAGCCCGGCGAGGATCTTCATCAGGGTGGATTTGCCGCTGCCGTTGACGCCGACCAGCCCCATGCGCTCCCCGTCCTGCAGGGTGAACGAAACGTCCTTCAGCACCTCGTTGGTGCCGAAGCTCTTGCGGACGCCCTGTAAGGCCAGGAGGATCATGACGCGGTCTCCTTTCGGGGGTGGTTTGGATTTGGAAGGTTGGCGGGGCTTCCCGGCCGGCGTTCGCGCCGCGGACGCGCTTTTTCGGGACGGCCGGTCTTTTCTCCCCTCGGGGAGGGGAAAAACCGTGCGCCAGGCGGCGGCTTCGGATGGCTGCCCGTCTTACGGGACCGCGACCGCCTCGGGCTGCCTCAGCGTGTAAACGCCGCCGACCCGGTCGCGCCAGGCAAGGTCGATCCGGATATCCTCGCCCAGCCGCATGCCCTCAATCTCCACGCGGTTTTCGCTGGTGGTCAGGGCGAGGGAGGGCGTGTTGTTCTCCCCGGAGAGATGGCCGAGGATGATGCTTCTGGAGCCGGCCTCCGCGAGCTTCACGATCGCCTCGGCGCAGTCCTCGTTGCTGAGGTGGCCGTGGCCGGAGAGAATGCGCTTTTTCAGGGTCATGCTGTAGTGCGGATTGCTGCGCAGCATGTCCGGGTCGTGGTTGCTCTCCAGCAGGATGAGATCGCTGCCGGCGATGGCGCTGTGCACGCTCTCCGTGTAGCGGCCGATGTCGGTGGCCGTCGCGAGGCTCACGCCGCCGCCCCAGAGCCGGAAGCCGCATGGCTCGGCGGCGTCGTGCGGGATGGCGAAGGGCTCCACGCCGATGTCCCCGAGATAGAAATCGCTCTCCCGGTCGAACACGCGCCGCACGCCCGCGGGGATGCTGCCGAGCTTTCCGTCCATCGCCTGCCAGGTCTTTTCCGTGGCGTAGACGGGAAAGCCGTACCTGCGGGCGAGGATGCCGGCCCCGGCGATGTGGTCGCTGTGCTCATGCGTGATGAGCAGGGCGCTGATGCTCTCCGGCTCCACGCCGATGAACTTCAGCGCGTCGGTGATCATCCTGCCGGAGCGTCCGGCGTCGATGAGCAGGCGGGTGCTTCCATACTGTACGAAGAGACAGTTGCCGCTGGACCCGGAGTACAGCGGGCAGAAAATCATGTCCATGAAAATCCCATTCTGTCTTAGATTATAACCAAGCCCGCGCTAAATCGAAGCATGAAGATAGGCGGCGCGAAGGGTTGCAAGGGGCGATCGCAAAGCCCCTTGCCCGCGCCCGCAGGCGCGGAATCTCCTGCAAAGGGAAGCTGTTGAACAAGACGTATGTTATACGTCTAAGTGTTTGGCAACTCTCTCATTCTCCGGCGGGGGCGTCATGTAGTCCGGGCCGAAGAGGATGGTCAGCACCTCGTCGTACTTCACGGGGATCAGCACCGGGATGCCCTCGAAGGGTACGGTCGTCTTCTCCGCGAACTGCTCCGGGTGCCAGATGTGCATCATCAGCTCAAACGCGCCGTTGGACATGCACAGGTCGTCGCCGGTCTTGCACTGGGTGGAGATCTTCTCGTAGCGCGAGGTCTTCCACCGGGTGGAGAAGGGCAGGCCCATCAGGTGCGTCGCGCGCAGCAGGATGCGGTTCTTGAGGCCGAAGCGGCTGTAATCCACGTTGCGCTTGAGCATGCCCTGCAGCAGGTGCAGCCGCAGGAACCACCACTTGCGCCGAAAGCCCTCCGGCGGCACATGGTCGAGGATGAACAGGTCGGTGAAGGCGGCGGCCTTCTCCGGGTCGCGGTTCATCACGCGGGGCGTCCACGTGTTGAGGTAGGTCAGCTCGAAGCGCTTGTCGCACTCCTTCGGGTAGACGACGCGGAAGCGCTCAAATTCCTCGCGGGTGATGAGGATGTCCACGTCGTCGTCCCAGGGGATAAACCCCTTGTGGCGCACCGCGCCGAGCAGGGAGCCGCACATCATGTTGTACTGGATGTTGTGGCGGCTGCACACGGCGGTGATGTCGCGCAGCTGCTCGAGGAGCTCCGCGTGGATGGCGTCCAGGGTGAGCTTGGTTTCTTCGGCCATGGCGATGACTTCCCTTCGGGATGATCGGGGTGAGACGGGTGAAACGGGGTGAGACGGGGTGAGACGGGGTGAAAAACGGGCGCGCGTGCGTCCGAACGGCTTTATTCCGCGAGCCACTCCATCGTTCGTGCGCAGATGGCCGCGTCGTCCATCTGATAGGCGCCGCGCAGGTACTGCTGCGTGCCGACGATGGAGGAATAGATATCGGGCATGCCGATGCGCTTCACGCGGCAGGGGAGACCCTCCTCCGCCGTGACCTCCGCGACCGCGGAGCCGAAGCCGCCGACGACCGTGTGCTCCTCGACCGTGACGAGCAGGCGGAAGCGCCGCGCGAGCTCCAGGATCTTTTCGCGGTCGATCGGCTTGATGGACGGGAAGGACACGACCTCCGCGGAGACGCCCTTCGCGGCGAGCAGATCCGCGGCGGAGACCGTCTGCGTCAGGATGCCGCCCGCGGAGAGCAGGGCGACGTCTTTGCCCTCGCGAAGCGTCAGGGCCTTGGGCAGGCGCCACTCGCCGATGGGCTGCCGGTGGAGCGTCGGCTCGCCGCCGCGCCCGAGGCGCAGGTAGCAGGTGCCGGGCGTGCGCAGCATTTCGGGCACGACGGCCTCGACCTCGGCCGGATCGCCGGGGGTGAACACCGTGACGCCGGGCAGCGCGCGGATGATGGCCATGTCCTCGGTGGCGTGGTGGCTCATGCCGAGGGAGCCGTAGACGAAGCCGCCGCCCACGCAGACGATTTTCACGTTCGCCTCGTGGTAGGCGCAGTCGTTGCGGATCTGCTCCAGGCAGCGCAGGGTCGGGAAATTGCCGATGGAATAGGTCAGCACGGTGCGGCCGGTGCGCGCCAGGCCGGAGGCCATGCCGGTCATGCCCTGCTCGGCGATGCCGGCGTTGATGAACTGCTTCGGGTAGGTCTCCCAGAAGGGCTTGAGCACCCCAAAGCCCAGGTCGCCGGTGATCAGGGTGAGCCGCTCATCATGGGCGGCTTCGCGCATCAGGGCGCGGACAAATGCGTCTCTCATGGTCTCTGCGCCTCCAGTTCCTTCAGCGCGGCCTCGTATTCCTCGCCCTGCGGGCTGCGGTAGTGCCACAGGATGTTGTTCTCCATGAAGGAAACGCCCTTACCCTTCACGGTCTCCGCCAGCACGACGGTCGGCTGCCCGCTGCCCAGTCCGGCCTGCGCCTCGGCGAAGGCGGCGGTCAGGGCGTCGATGTCGTGGCCGTTCACAGGCAGCACGCGCCAGCCGAAGGCCTTCCACTTGTCGGCGAAGGGCTCCAGGCGCAGGGTGTTCTCGCAGAAATCCAGGGACTGCATGCGGTTGTGGTCCACCACGGCGATGAGGTTGTCCAGCCCGTAGTGATGCGCCTGCAGCGCGGCCTCCCACACGGAGCCCTCGTCGCACTCGCCGTCGCCCAGCACGCAGTACACGCGCCAGGCAGCGCCGTCCAGCTTCGCGCCCATGGCCATGCCGGCGGCCACCGCCAGGCCGTGGCCGAGGGAGCCGGTGGACATCTCCACGCCGGGGACGCCCTTGTGGCTGACATGGCCGGAGAGGCGGGAGCCGTTCTGGTAGTGGGTCTTCAGCTCTTCCACGGGGAAGAAGCCGCGCTCGGCCAGCGCCGCGTAGACCGCCGCGCCTGCGTGTCCCTTGGAGAGGATGAGGCGGTCCCGGCCGGGATCGTCCGGGCGCGCGGGATCGACGCGTAGCGCGCGCGTATAGAGCACAGCCATGATTTCGGCCAGGGAATAGACCGCGCCGATGTGGCTGCCGCGGCTCAGGCGGGTCATCTCCAGGCCGTGGCGGCGGATCAGCCAGGCGAGCACGGCGGGATCGTCCGTGTCGCACGCGCCGCCGGGAAAGGCGCTGTGGGTCAGCTCGGTGTAGGAAAGATCAGCCATGGTGCGCCTCCTTGGCCTGCTGATGGTGCTCGGCCTGCATGTCCTTCGCCTTGCCGAACACGCCGCCGATGGTCTCGAAGAAAAGGCCCGCGTCCAGCCGGAAGGACTGGCTCAGCGCGTATTCCACACGCAGGCGGTTTTTCTCCGGCAGCACGTATTTCTCGAAGTTCTCAACCGGGTTCTCCGTGCCGACGATCTCGTCCTGGGCAATGAAGACGATGGACGAGCGGTCGGTGATGCCGGGGCGCACCCACATGATGCACTCCTGCTCTTTGGTGTACTGGGTGGTATAGAGCAGCAGCTCGGGGCGGGGCCCGACGAAGGACATATCGCCCTTGAGAATGTTGAACAGCTGGGGCAGCTCGTCCAGCTTCAGCCGCCGCATGACCCGGCCGGCCCGTGTCACGCGGCTGTCGCCCAGGGCGGTGGTGCCGCCGGTCTTGTCCGCGCCGACGACCATCGAGCGGAACTTGTAGATCAGGAAGGGCTGGTTGTGGTAGCCCCCGCGCACGGCCTTGTAGAGGACGGGGCCGGGGGAGTCCAGCTTGACCCACACGGCCAGCGGGAGCATCACCACGGAGGCCGGGATCAGCAGGATGAGCGCGAGCAGAAAGTCGATGGCCCGCTTCACCACGTGCGAATAGAACGGATGAGACAGCGGGCCGTCCCAGTAAGGGAGCTTCGGCAGCGGTTCTCTGGACATGAATGTCTCCTTTTTGTCATCCTTCAAAGCCCTGCGCCTCGAGGCGCATGAGCATCTCATTGAAGCGCTCGAGCTCGTCGCGGGAATAGTACTGCAGCACGATGCGGCCCTTCTTCACGCTGCCCTTCACGGTCGCGCGGACGCCCATCGTCTCGCGGATGCGCGTCTCCAGGTCGGTCAGCTCCACCGGCATGGGCTTGGGCTGCGGCTTGGGTTTGGCGGGCGTCAGGTTCTCGCGGCGGCGGGCCGCCTCGGCCTCCAGCTGGCGCACGCTCCAGCCCTCCTGCACGCTGAGGCGAGCGAGGGCGACGCGCTCCTCGTCGGTCTCCAGCCCTGCCAGCACGCGCCCGTGGCCCGCGGAGAGCACGCCCTCGCGGATCATCTCGGCGACTTCCTCGGGCAGGGTCAGCAGGCGCAGGAGGTTCGCCACGGCGGGGCGGCTCTTGGCCACGCGCTGGGCGGCGGTCTCCTGGGTGTAGCCGCACTCGTCCATCAGCGCGCGGATGCCCATGGCGGTTTCCATGGGGTTCAGATCCTCGCGCTGCAGGTTCTCGATCAGGGCGATCTCCATCTGGCGGCTGACTTCCAGCTCCCGCACCACGCAGGGCACCTGGGTCAGGCCGGCCTGGCGGGCCGCGCGCCAGCGGCGCTCACCGGCGACGATCCGGTAGCGGCCGCCGCTGGTCGGGGTGACGAGCAGGGGCTGCAGCACACCCTGGTCGCGGATGGACTGGGCCAGCTGGGCGATGGTCTCCTCGGGAAAGGTCTGGCGCGGCTGGTCGGGGTTCGTGTCGATGTCCCCGATGGGAATCTCGCGCAGGTTTTCGCCGCTGTCGATGGTCTCGGGCAGCAGCACGTCGAGGCCGCGGCCGAGGCCGTGGGTTTTCTTGGGCATGGCAGGTCACTCCAGTTCGGCGGTTCAGCCTTCCCCGCTGGGAAAGGCGGCAGCTTGTCAGGCGCTGACGGGTGAGGGACGGGGATCGTCTTCGGAAGGAAAGCTCCGGAAGGGTCAGTCCTTCTTTTTCTTCCTGTCCTTCTCTTTGTCTTTTTTCTTCTTTTTCTCCTTGTCCTTCTTCGGCTCCTCCCAGACGGGCATGTCGGTGCCGTTGCGGGCGAGGAACTCGGCGGCGAGGGCCTTGTAGGCCATGGCGCCGGTGGACTTCGGATCGTAGATGTGGATGGGCTCGCCGTGGGAGGGCGCTTCGCCGAGGCGCACGCTGCGCGGGATGGTCACCGAATAGACCTTCTGGCGGAAGTGCTTCTTCACCTGATCGACGACCTGCAGGCCGAGATTGGTGCGGCCGTCCAGCATAGTCAGCAGCACGCCCTCGATATCCAGGGCCGGGTTCAGCGAGCGGCGCACGCGGGTGATGGTGTTCATCAGGCTCGTGACGCCCTCCAGCGCGAAATATTCACACTGGATCGGAATCAGCACCGTGTCCGCGGCGGTGAGGGCGTTCAGGGTCAGGAGGCCCAGCGAGGGCGGGCAGTCCACGATGATGTAATCATATTCGTTTTTCAGGGCGGAGACGGCCTTTTTGAGCTGGTATTCGCGCTTCTCCAGGCTGACCAGCTCGACCTCCGCGCCGGCGAGGCGGATGTCGCCTGCTGCGATGGAGAGGTTCTTCCAGGAGGTAGCCTCCACGCAGCTGCGCAGGGGCAGCTGACCGAGCAGGGCCTCGTAGACGCTGCTGTCGCCCGCCTCCATGCCGAGGCCGGAGGTCGTGTTGCCCTGCGGGTCCAGGTCGATGACGAGCACCTTCTGGCCCATCTCGCCCAGCAGCGCCGAGAGGTTGACCGCGGTGGTGGTCTTGCCCACGCCGCCCTTCTGGTTGGTGACCGCAATCGTCTTGCCCATGGAAGCTCCTTCTCTGCCCAAAGGGGCAGGCGCGCATACTCATACAGTCTTTTATTATAGATTGTTTCACGCGAATGGTCAAGCATTGTTTCACGGGTTTTGGAGGGTTTGGGAGGGAAACATGTTTCACGCGCATTGGAGGAAAACCGGCGGGCAGGCCGGATGCACCTGCCGCTCCGGGCCCCGGCGGCGCGCGGCCGTCGCAGGCGGCTGCGTAGAGGCTCTGAGGCCGCCGAAAAAACCCTTGCGCAGTTTCTCCAAAACCTGCGCGTTCCTTCTGTTTCGGCGCCGAAACAAAACCATCATCCGCCCGTAACAGCAAAGGAAACAATTCTTAAGAATAACAGGGGTTTTATAAGGCGGAAGCGGCTTTTCAGGCCCGAATGCAAAAAAATACCCTCAAAAGACGAATATTCCCGGAAAAACTATTGACAAGGCACCGCAACTGTGGTTTAATTCAGCTTGCTCAAAAGTTTAGTGATTCTAAACACGCGGGCAAACACCGGGTTTAACCCTGCTAAACTGCGGAGAGGAGTGAGGCGCATGGATATCGGAAACAAACTCAAGCGGCTGCGGCTCGTTCGCGGGCTGACGCAGGAGGAGATGGCGGACCGCTGCGAGCTGACCAAGGGGTTCATCTCACAGGTGGAACGCAACCAGGCCTCGCCCTCCATCGCAACCCTGACGGATATGCTGGAATGCCTCGGCGTTTCGCTGGCTGATTTCTTCTCCGAGCGCGGGGAGGAGAAGCGCGTCTTCACCCCGGAGGAGATGTTCGTCAAGGAGGACGGGGAAGGCCTGCGGGGCTCCGTGACCTGGCTGGTGCCGGACGCGCAGAAGAACCAGATGGAGCCGATCCTCGTCGAGATGGGCGAGGGCGGCGAGTCTGTGCCGATGCCGCCGGGCGAGCATGAGGAGTTCGGCTACGTGCTCTCCGGGAGCGTGTGGCTGATCTGCGGCACCTCGCGCGAGAAGGTCAAGGCCGGCTGCAGCTTCTGCCTGCATCCGAGGGAGGAACATTATCTGCGGAACGCCGGGAAGACCCGCGCGCGCGTGCTGTGGGTCTCGAATCCCCCGAGCTTCTGATCCGGCCCGGAGCGGGCGCGAAGAAAAACGGCGGCGGCGCTGCCGGCACACATGACACTGCATCAAAGGAGAGAGCGCCATGGTGGAAAATGAACATCTGATTGACCTCAAGCACATCTGCAAGAACTATGGCGGGGTCACCGTTCTGGACGACATCAACCTCTATATCCGCAAGAAGGAATTCGTGACCCTGCTGGGGCCGTCCGGCTGCGGCAAGACCACCACCCTGCGCATCATCGGCGGCTTCGAGACGCCCAGCAGCGGCGAGGTGCTCTTCGAGGGCACGGAGATCTCCCATGTGCCGCCCTATAAGCGCCGCGTGAACACGGTCTTCCAGAAGTACGCCCTCTTCCCGCACCTCAACGTGCACGACAACATTGCCTTCGGCCTCAAGATCAAGAAGATGGCCAAGGGCGAGATCGACAAGCGTGTGGACGCGATGCTGGAGCTGGTGAACCTCAAGGGCTACGGCAAGCGGCGCGTGGACGCCCTCTCAGGCGGCCAGCAGCAGCGCGTGGCCATCGCCCGCTCCCTGGTCAATGAGCCGGAGGTGCTGCTCCTGGACGAGCCTCTTGGCGCGCTGGATCTGAAGCTGCGCAAGGGCATGCAGCTGGAGCTGAAGCGCATGCAGCAGCACCTGGGCATCACCTTCCTCTACGTGACCCACGACCAGGAGGAGGCCCTGACCATGAGCGACACCATCGTGGTGATGCGCGAGGGCAAGATCCTGCAGATCGGCGACCCGAAGCACATCTACGACGAGCCCGCGAACGCCTTCGTGGCGGACTTCATCGGCGAGAGCAACATCCTGCGCGGCACGATGGTGCGCGACGAGCTGGTGCGCTTCGCCGGCCGCGACTTCCCCTGCGTGGACTACGGCTTCGGCGAGAACGTGCCGGTGGACGTGGTCGTCCGCCCGGAGGACGTGATGCTGGTGGGCGAGGACGTCGGCCAGATCGTCGGCACCATCCGCTCGGTCCTGTTCAAGGGCGTGCACTATGAGATGATGATCGACTGCGGCGAGACCACCTTCAAGGTGCACTCCACCACGATGCAGCCCCAGGGCAGCCGCGTCGGCCTCTCCATCGTGCCCTTCAACATCCACATCATGAAGCCCATGGCGGAGGCCCAGGCGAAGGAGGAGGCGGCTGGCAGATGACGAGCTTCCACGTTCCCGGCTGGGGCTACGCGCTGATGGTGGCCGGCTTCGCGCTCTTCGTGGGACTCCTGATCGCCTATATCGTGGTCAACCGCGGCTTCAAGCGCCCCATCTTCGCCTCCCCCTATGTGCTGTGGATCATCGTGTTCACGGTGATCCCCTGCCTGCTGGTGGCCTACTTCTCCTTCACCGACCCCGCGGGCAATTTCACCCTGGACAACTTCAAGTCGTTCTGGGACGCGAACTACAACACGCGCAAGGGCATTGACCCGGCGCTGCTGCAGCAGTACCAGGATATGGGCCTCTCTCTGGACGACCTGGGCCTGGGCCGCAACCCGATCAACATGGACACCCTGGTCTTCTCCCTCTGGATGGCCTTCCTGTGCACGTCGATCTGCCTGCTGCTGGGCTATCCCGCGGCGCACATCATGGCCGACCGCGAGTTCAAGCTGGGGCCGACGCTGGTTGTGCTCTTCGTGGTGCCGATGTGGATGAACTTCCTCCTGCGCACCATCGCCCTGATGAGCATCATGGAGGACGGGGGACTGATCAACACGGTGCTCGGCTGGCTCGGCTTTGGGTCGGCGAAGCTGCTCAACACCACGACCGCCGTGCAGATCGGCATGGTGTACAACTTCCTGCCGTTCATGGTCTTCCCGATCTACAACGTGCTCAACAAGATGGACTACCAGCTCTCCGAGGCCGCGATGGACCTGGGCTGCAACAAGTGGAAGATCTTCTACAAGGTCACCCTGCCCCTCTCCATCCCCGGCGTCGTCAGCGGCATCACCATGGTCTTCATGCCCGCGGTGACCACCTTCTATATCTCGCGTCTGCTGGGCGGCGGCAAGGTGCAGCTCTTCGGCGACCTGATCGAGGCAAAGTTCCTCTCCACCTCCCTCAACGAGTGGAACGTGGGCTCCGCACTGTCCCTGGTGATGATGGTGCTGATCCTGCTGAGCCTCGGCCTCCTGCAGAAGGCTGATCCCAAAGGGGAAGGAGGCGGCATGATATGATGAAGATCCTCAAGCGCTTTTATCTGGCGCTGGTGCTGGCCTTCCTCTATGTCCCCATCATCGTGCTGATCGTGCAGTCCTTCAACGCGGGCAGGAGCCGCGCCAAGTGGGAGGGCTTCTCCCTGCGCTGGTACGAGGCGCTGTTCCGCGACCCGGATATCATCAAGTCCCTGCTCATCACGCTCTCCATCGCTCTGCTGGCCTCCCTGTTCGCCACCATCATCGGCACGCTCGCGGCCATCGGCATCCACGCGATGCGCAAGCGTCCCCAGAGCCTGATGCTCACCCTGAACAACATCCCGATGACCATGCCGGACATCGTGACCGGTATCTCCCTGATGCTGCTGTTCATCTTCACGCAGGTGGAGCGCGGCTATGTGACGATGCTCCTGGCGCATATCACCTTCGACATCCCGTACGTCATTCTCTCGGTGATGCCGAAGCTCCAGCAGATGAACAAGCACACCTACGAGGCGGCGCTCGACCTCGGCGCGACGCCGGGCTACGCGCTCTTCCACGTGATTCTGCCGGAGGTTGTGCCGGGCGTTGTGACCGGTGCGATGCTGGCCTTCACCCTCTCCCTGGACGACTTCACCATCTCCTACTTCACCACCAGTCCGCTGGTGCAGAACCTCTCCACCCTCATCTACTCCCAGGCGCGCAAGGGCATCAAGC
>CAMNLM010000058.1 GCA_946543085.1 uncultured Clostridia bacterium
CCGCGGGAAAGCGTCCCCTGGAACCCCTTGAAAGGCGCTCCTGCGGAGGGCCGTTATTCGCCGGAGAAAGGTGCTCCTGCGGAGAGCTGTTTCAGCGTTTACTTGTGTCCCTTTGGCAAGGCGTAGAGCTTGACGTAGTTCTCCATCTCCTCCATGGTCATCGGGCTGCTGATGAGGTTGCCCTGACCCTTGAAGGCGCCGATCTCCTCGAAGAACTCGAACTGATCCTGGTTCTCGATGCCCTTGGCGCAGAGGAACATATCGATCGTATGCGCCATGTGCTGGATGGCGATGGCGATCTTACAGGTCAGTTCGTCCCCGGGGATATGGGCCGCGTAACTCTTGTCAAGCTCCAGGCCGTCAAAGTGCACCTGGCGCAGCAGCGGCATGTTCGTGTGCGAGGTGCCGAAATTGGCCATCACCAGGGCGACGCCCAGCTCATCATGGATGACGTTCAGGTTCGCGCAGCCAGCCTCGTTCAGGTCCTGCAGCTCGCTGACCTCGAACTGGAGGCGCTTGGCTTCCAGGCCAAAGTCACTCAGGCAGGACTTCACCTGGTCGACGAAGTTCTCGCTCTCCGCGAATTTGGGCAGCAGGTTGAGCGAGAGCGTCAGGTTGGTGCTGACGCGCGTGCTGATGTCCACCGTGCGGCGGACCGCCTCGCGGAGCAGGGCGATCGAGAAGAGCATCGTCAGCGCGTCGTCCTTCTCAATGATCTCCATGATCGGCCAGGAGGGAATCAGGCTGCCGTCCTCCGCCCGGAAATAGGCCACATAAACCTCATAGGTATTGCAGGTATTCTTGCCAAAGGTCCATTTGGGCTGGGCGTTGAGCACCATTTTGTTTTGCAGAATCATGTCGGAAATCGTGCCGAGTTCCATGTGTGAGCCTCCTTCTGCTGTGCGGTTTTTCTCTGTGGTTTGCCACGGGACTCACCGTCCCGATTGCTTTCTATGTTAGCGGTTCGACACTTTTGGTCAAAATCCTGCCAGGCGCGACAAGTTTATATTTTATCACACGCGGATAACGCTGCCGCCGTCCGTCCGGGCGGGAGCCGTTTGTCACTCCAGCATCCTTGTAATTTCCGGCCAATCGTGCTAAGATGGCTGCGGTTGATTCCGGTTTCCACAGACACGCTGAAAGGGGATTTTTATCATGAGCAACAAGCCGTGCGCTTTCGCATTTGACGAGAACTACTGCCTGGAGCAGTTCCGCAGGCTGCTGGCAATCGACTCCACCACCAGCCAGTTCCGCGCCATCCAGGATTACATCGTGGAAGAAATCGGCCGCCTCGGTTACCGTGCCGACGTCACCCACAAGGGCGGCGTCATCGCTGACCTGGGCGGCGAGGGCAGCCCGCTGGTCGTCAGCGCCCATCTGGACGACATCGGCCTGATGGTCCGCCACATCAACAGCGACGGCACGCTGAACGTCTGCCCGGTCGGCGGCCTCTATCCGCTCTACTGCCTGGAGGAGAACGTCCGCGTCTATACCCGCGAGGGCAAGGTCTTCACCGGCACCGTCTGCCGCACACCCAACTCCATCCATGTGACGGAGGAGGAGATCCGCGACACCATGAGCGATTACCGCAAGAACGTCTGCGTCGTGCTCGACGAGCCCGTCAAGAGCGCCGCGGACACCCGCGCCCTCGGCGTGGAGACCGGCGACATCATCGCGCTGGAGCCCCGCATGACCGTTTCCAACGGCTACATCAAGTCCCGCTTCGTGGACGACAAGGCCTGCGCCGCCGTGCTGCTGACCGCGATGAAGTATCTGCGCGAGCAGAACATCGCCCTTCCCCGCAAGGTGCTGGCCTACTTCGCCATGTACGAGGAGATCGGCCACGGCACGACCTACCTGCCCGAGGGCGTGAAGGACTACCTCGCCCTGGATATCGCCCCGACCGGCCCCGACCAGAATTCCGAGGAACACCTGGTGTCCATCTTCGCGAAGGATTCCCGCTTCCCCTATCACTGGGAGATGACCAGCGAGTTGCGCGAGACCGCCATCGCGAACGGCATTGAATACGTGATGGACATCTTCACCCCGCACTACGGCACCGACGGCGACGCCTCCATCCTCGCGGGCTACGACATCCGCCACGCGGCCATCGGCCCCGGCACCGCCAACAGCCACGGCTATGAGCGCACCCACATCGACGGCCTGCGCAACACCTTCGGCCTGACGCTGGCCTACATGCTCAGGGCGTGATGGCAAAGCGTTTGGCTTTCTGTCTCTGTTCCGTAATCATTTCGCAGCATAAACTTCATATACTGAAAATGCAGCACTTCCAAACTTTACAAAGAGGAAGAAGTGTGCTATACTGCGCGAGGTCATCCAAGCAACCCCTTTAAAGACAGCACAGAGAGGCTGGAAAGGCGAAGCGGCGATGGAGCTCGTGCGGCGCGCAAGCGCGTCCGCGTCAGGAGCGCACAGCATAAGCAAATCAGCGCCTTTCCCCCAATCTGCAGCGGGGAAGGCGTTTTTCATCGCCCTGGATGGCCCCAAAGAAACAGCCCTCCGCAGGAGCGCCTTTCCAAAGGGTCCGGGAAAAACTTTCCGGAGGAAAGGTTTTCCCGGGCATTCGCTCCCTTCCTCCCCTCCCCGCTCGCGGGGAGGGGCCGGGGGTGGGGCGCCTCTCAAACCCGCACATCAGCTTCGCAGAAAGAGGAGATCACCCCCATGACCGACACCAAGACCGGCCGCCTCAAGGCCCACCTCATGGACAGCGCGGCGATGCATCGCGCGGTGACCCGCATGGCGCATGAGATCATCGAGCAGCTGGAGCCTCTGGAGAACGTGATGCTCGTGGGGATCCGCCGCCGCGGTATCCCACTGGCCAACCGGCTGGCGGAAACCATCGCCCACTGCGAGGGCATCCGGGTCCCTGTCGGCGAGGTGGACATCACCCTCTACCGCGACGACCTAACCCGCATCGCCGACCAGCCGAACGTCAGCGGCTCCCAGCTGCCCATGGATGTGACCGGGAAAACCGTGGTGCTCGTGGACGACGTGATCTACACGGGCCGCACGGCCCGCGCCGCCATGGAGGCGGTGCTGGCGCAGGGCCGCGCCGAGCGCATCACCCTGGCCGTGCTCATCGACCGCGGCCACCGCGAACTGCCCATCCGCCCGGATTTCGTGGGCAAAAACATCCCGACCTCGCGCACCGAGCGCGTGGGCGTGCGCGTCACCGAGATCGACGGCGAAGACAGCGTCGCCCTCTACGAATGATGGACCCCGGCTCCGCCGGAGAACATAGATCACCGATTCAGTTCCATTCAGAACCTGAGGAAGGAAGGACATCATGCAGAATCAGAACCAGAAACTGTCCACTGGCAAGTTTGCGCTGCTCGGCTTCCAGCACATGTTCGCCATGTTTGGCGCGACCGTGCTGGTGCCCACCCTGACCGGACTCTCCATCAGCTCCACGCTGCTGTTCGCGGGTCTCGGCACCCTCCTGTTCCACCTGCTCACCGGCCGCAAGGTCCCCGCGTTCCTGGGCTCCTCCTTCGCCTTCCTGGGCGGCTACGGCGCCGTGCGGACGCTGGTGCAGGCCGGCCTGCCCGACGCGCCTTCCACCGCCTGGATTCCCTACGCAGGCCTCGGCGTCTTCTGCGCCGGCATGATCTACGTCGTCGTGTCCTTCCTGTTCAAGGCCTTCGGCGCGAACCGCGTCATGCGCTTCTTCCCGCCGATCGTGACCGGCCCCATCATCATCTGCATCGGCATCACCCTGGCCAGCAGCGCCATCAACAACTGCGCCACCAACTGGTGGATCTCCCTGCTGGCCGTGCTCATCGTTGTCGTCTGCAACATCTGGGGCAAGGGCATGATCAAGGTCATCCCGGTGCTGCTGGGTGTCGTCGGCTCCTACGCGGTCGCCGCGCTGTGCGGCCTGGTGGACTTCACCCCCGTGAAGGAAGCCGCTTGGATCGGCCTGCCCTTCAAGGGGGAGGAGACCGTGTTCTCCCTCTTTGGCACGGCTGACAGCTCCCTGGCCATCTCCGCCATTGTTGCCATGGTTCCGATCTCCATCGCGACCATGATGGAGCACATCGGCGATATGTGCGCCATCTCCTCCACCGTCGGCCAGAACTTCGTGGAGAATCCCGGCCTGCACCGCACCCTGCTGGGCGACGGCCTGGCCACCGCCATGGCCGCCCTCTTTGGCGCTCCCGCCAACACCACCTACGGGGAGAACACCGGCGTGCTGGCCCTGACCCGCGTCTACAATCCCGCGGTCATCCGCATGGCCGCCGTGCTGGCCATCGTCTTCTCCTTCTGCCCGAAGTTCGCCGCGCTGATCTACTGCATGCCCGCCGCTACCATCGGCGGCGTGTCCCTCATCCTCTACGGCATGATCTCCGCCATCGGCGTGCGCAACGTGGTTGAGAACCAGGTGGACTTCACCAATTCCCGCAACATCATCATCGCCGCGCTGATCATGTCCCTGGCGCTGGGCATCACCTTCTCCGACATCGGCGCAATCGCCTTCGCCATCGGCGGTGTGAAGATTTCCCTCTCCGGCCTGGCCGTGGCCTCGCTGGTCGGCATCGTGCTCAACGCGATTCTGCCCGGCAACGACTATGTCTTCGGCCAGAACAAGCTGGGCGACACCTCGGTCAGCTACCGCGTGTAAGAGATACGGATTCTGCGGACAGCCTGCGGGCTGTCCGTTTTTCTGTCAAAGGACTCTGTCTGTCCGTGCGCGGTTCGCGCTGCCGGCGCCTCCGCCGCAGTCCCCGCAGGCAGAGAGCGGAGTGGCTGAAGGCGCGGGAAAGGTTCTCCTCCCCTCCGGGACAGCGCGCTCCCGCGGCATGCGTTCACAGGCGCAGCGGGAGAACGGTTTTCGCCCTGAAACCCCGTGTTTTCCTGATTTTACAAGTGTGTCACAGATGAAGCGCAAATTTCCGCATTTTGTCACAAATAAACCGCCCGGATCGCAGTTTTCACGCTTGACAAGCGTCTGGAAATCACGTAAAATAGCGTTTGGCATCAATCCTCCGCCAGCCCCGGATGATTGACAACCCGTGCGGCATGCGACCATCATGCGCGGCACAAACCTTTTCTACTCTGTTTAGGAGGAACGTCCTTTGAATACTTACATGCCCAAGTCCAGCGAGATTGATCGCAAGTGGTATGTGGTGGATGCGAGCGGCATGGTGCTCGGCCGTCTGGCCAGCCAGGTTGCCAACATTCTCCGCGGCAAGAACAAGCCCATCTATACCCCCAACGTCGATACTGGCGACTTTGTGATCGTCATCAACGCCGACAAGGCGGTGCTGACCGGCAAGAAGCTGGATCAGAAGGTCTATTATCATCACAGCGGCTATGCTGGCGGACTGAAGGAAACCAAGTACCGCAAGCTGATGGCCGAAAAGCCCGAGTTTGCTGTCCGCCGCGCTGTCGTCGGTATGCTGCCCAAGGGTCCCCTGGGACGCAAGATGGCCAAGAAGCTGAAGGTTTATGCCGGCGAGAATTACGTTGAGGTCGCCCAGAAGCCCGAAAAGCTTGAGCTGATCTGATCGACGCGGAAAGGAGAAACAAAACATGGCTAAGGTTGAATACAGCGCTGTTGGCCGCCGCAAGCAGGCCGTTGCCCGCGTCCGTCTGGTGCCCGGCGATGGCAAGGTGGTCATCAACAAGCGTGATATGGATAACTACTTCGGTCTTGAGACCCTGAAGATGACCGTGCGTCAGCCCCTGGTGCTCACCAACACCACCAGCTTCGACGTGATGGTGAATGTCAACGGCGGCGGCGTTTCCGGCCAGGCCGGCGCCATCCGTCACGGCATCTCCCGCGCCCTGTGCAAGGCTGATCCCGATATGCGCTCTGCCCTGAAGAAGGCTGGCTTCCTCCGCCGCGATCCTCGTATGAAGGAACGCAAGAAGTACGGCCTGAAGGCTGCCCGCCGCGCGCCGCAGTTCAGCAAGCGCTGAGAAACGCTTTATGGCTTTCCGATCCCTGTGCCGAAAGGTGCGGGGATTTTTGTTTGCCTTCCCTATTTTCGCGGGAATCTCCCGCTTCCCCCGCTTTTTCGCCGCCCCATTCTCCAGATATTTGCAATTCCATGCGCGTCATGCTATAATGCCAGTCGACGGCTTCGGACCGCTCCGCCGGGAAGCCGCCCTGGAGGCGGAGGTTTGAGAATTCAAGGAGTGTGATTTTGTTTGTCATCCGACCCATTAGGAGGGCCTATAGTTCTTCTGGTTCTTCTGTGCGCCGCCCACGCCTGGGCTGCCTGGACGGATTCCGCCCTGCACGAGCTGAACGCCGCGACCCTCACCCGCGAGGCCGATGAGGGCAGCGAGCCAGCCGGACGCCTGCTTCCGCTGGCCGAAAACCATCGGCGCCAGAGCTGGACGCTGCAGACCGTGATGACCCTGTGCATGCTGCTGGGCGGCGCGATCCTCGGTCTCTCCCCCTCCGCCCGTCTGGCCTCCGCGCTGCGCGGCGCCGGTCTGGAGCTGAACGGCTGGACGACCGAGCTGACCACCTTTGTGCTCGCCCTGCTGCTCTCCGTGCTGCTGATGTCGGTCTGCTCCGCCGTGCCGAGGAGGCTGGCGGCCCGCGCTCCCGAGAAGGCTGCCCTGCGCGCGCTGGCTCCCCTGCGCGTCCTGGATATCGCTCTGCGGCCGGTCACCGCGCTCTCCGCCGGATGCAGCCGCCTGCTGGCCCGCATCCTTGGGCTGAAGGGCACCGAGGGCGAGGAGGTCACCGAGGAGGATATCCGCCTGATGGTGGACAAGAGCAGCGAAAGCGGCGAGATTGAGGAGAACGAGAAGGAACTGATCGAGAACATTTTCCGCTTCAACAACCGCACAGCCGAGGACGTGATGACGCACCGCAAAGACGTCGCCGCCCTGTGGATTGGGGCCGACCACGACACCGTGGTGAAAACCATCCTCGACACCGGCTACAGCCGCTTTCCCGTCTACAATGAGGACATGGACGACATTGTCGGCACGGTGAATACCCGCGACTACCTGCTGAACAGCCACCGCGAGCACCCGCTCGCCCTGCGCGAGCTGCTGCGCGAAGCCTATTTCGTGCCGGAGACCGTGCAGGCGGACGCCCTCTTCCGCGATATGCAGAAGCGCAAGGTGCACATGGCCATCGTGGTCGACGAGTATGGCGGCATCAGCGGCGTGGTCACCATGGAGGATCTGCTGGAGGAAATCGTCGGCAATATCTATGACGAGTTCGACAAGCAGACCGAAAACGAGATCGAGCAGCTGGACGAGAATCTCTGGCGCATTTCCGGCTCCGCTCCGCTTGAGGATGTGGCGAAGGAGCTGGATATCTATCTCCCCACCCAGGAGGATTACGATACCCTCGGCGGCCTGGTCTTCAACGAGCTGACCGCCATTCCTGAGGACGGCAGCCACCCCGAGGTGGAAGCCGACGGCCTGCACATCCGTGTGGAGAGCCTGCAGGATCACCGCGTCGAGAGCGCCCTGGTCAGCAAGATCACGCCGGCCGCATCCTCGGAGGAAGACAAAAACTGACGCAGCCAGCCGCTGTGTCCCGCAGCGGGGAGCTGTCCCGCGCGCGGGACGCAACGGCTTTTCACGTCCTTCGGCGCGGCCTTCCCGTCCGGGGCGAAGCAGACCCGGCCCGCATTCATCACCCGAACCGCCTGTCCATCACCAAAGGAGGAATCCCCATGTCCGAGCCCAACCGCTGGTATCCCGGCAGCCTTTCCGACGCCGTCACCCCCATGGAGACGGAACACCGCCGGAAGGCGCGTTCCCTCGCCGCCCAGAGCATGGCGCTGCTCGAGAACGACGGCACGCTGCCGCTGCGCCCGGGTCAGCGCGTCGCGGTCTACGGCTACGGCGCGCGCCACACCGTCAAGGGCGGCACGGGCTCCGGCGCGGTGAACAACCGCCGCAGCGACTGCGTCGACGAGGGCCTGCGCGACGCCGGCCTGGTGGTCACCAACGCTGCGTGGCTGGACGACTTCGACCGCCGTTTCGCGGAGGAGCGCCAAGCCTGGGAGGCGCGCATCCGCGCCATGGCCGCGGGCAGCGACGATCCTATGGCGCTCTACCGCGCGCATGCCGCCAACCCAATGCAGTCCCCCACCGGCGGCCCCATCACCCGGGAAGAAGACACCGACGTCGCGATCTACGTGCTCAGCCGCATCTCCGGCGAAGGCGCGGACCGCAAGGCCGTTCCCGGCGACTACTATCTCTCAGAGACCGAGCTGAGCGAGCTGCGCGCCCTGACGGGCCTTTACACGAAGGTCGTGCTGGTTCTCAACATCGGCGGCATCGTCGACCTGTCCGTGCTGGACGAGCTGCCCATCGCGGCGGTGCTTCTCATGGGCCAGGCAGGCATGGAGGGCGGCCACGCGGCGGCGGATGTGCTGACCGGCGCGGTCAATCCGTCCGGCCGTCTCACCGACACCTGGGCGCTGCGGTATGAGGATTATCCCTCCAGCGCAACCTTCAGCCACAACAACGGCAACATCATCCAGGAGTACTATACCGACGGTCTCTGGGTCGGCTACCGCTATTTCGACGCGTTTGACGTCCCCGTGCGCTATCCCTTTGGGCACGGCCTGAGCTACACGCGCTTTGACATCAGGGCTGGCCGGCTGTCCATGCTCGACGGCTCTGTCACCCAGGAGGTCGAGGTCACCAACACGGGCAGCGTGCCGGGCCGGACCGCCGCGCAGGCCTATCTCGCCTGCCCGGGCCGCCTCCTCCCCCGCGAGAAGCGGAAGCTCGCCGCCTTCGCCAAGACGCGCCTCCTGGCTCCCGGCGAGAGCCAGACGCTCGCCCTGACCTTCCCACTGGAGGCGCTCGAGATGTGGCACACGGCGCGCGCCTGCTATCTGCTCGAAGCCGGCGACACCTACGTGCTCATCGGCGAGGACATCGCGCACACCCGCGTGGCAGGCGTTCTCCGCATGGCGGAGGAGCACGTGACCCAGCGGCTCAAAAACATCTGCCCCGTGCAGGACGCTTTCCGGGAGATTCAGCCGCCCGCCGCTTCCTTCAGCGCCTGGCGCGAGGCCTGCGCGAAGGCCGCAGAAGGCCTGCCTGTGCTGTCCCTGGACGACGCCGTGCGCGTCCGTCCCACGCCCGCGTATGAAGACCAGCCGATGGTGAACGCCGAGAATCGGGACGCGGAGCTG
Source organism: uncultured Clostridia bacterium (assembly GCA_946543085.1). Taxonomy (GTDB): domain Bacteria; phylum Bacillota; class Clostridia; order Christensenellales; family Aristaeellaceae; genus RUG11272. Next base: position 9,150 of record CAMNLM010000058.1, read on the forward strand.
ACAGCCCTGCTCGCCTCCCTCAGCGACCATGAGAAAGCCCTGCTCTGCTGCGGCAAGCCGCGGGAGGGCGACGCGGAATTCATCGGCAGCGCGGCGGCGACCCTGCCCGGCGCTGCGGGCGAGACGACCCACGCGCTGCAGGGCAAGGGCGTGGACGCCTTGATTCTCGCGGACGGTCCCGCGGGCATCCGCGTCACCCAGCAGTACCAGCTGGACGACGCGGGCACGCCCATCGACCTGACCTGGGAACAGAAACTGCTCAACCGCTTCTTCGGCCACCAGTTTCTCGAGGAGAACCGTCCCATCCACTACGCCTACTGCAGCGCCATTCCGGTCGGCAGCCTGCTCGCCCAGAGCTTCGATACCGCGCTGATGGAGGAGGCCGGCGACCTCATCCGCGAAGAGTCCGAGCTGTTCCACGTCACGCTGTGGCTCGCGCCGGGCATGAATATTCACCGCAATCCCCTGTGCGGCCGCAACTATGAGTACTTCTCCGAGGATCCCCTCGTCAGCGGCCTGATGGCGGCGGCGGTCACGCGCGGCGTGCAGTCCACCGGCAGGGTCGGCACCACCATTAAGCACTTCGCCTGCAACAATCAGGAGGAGAACCGCATGGGGGTGGACAGCATCGTCAGCGAGCGCGCCCTGCGGGAGCTGTACCTGAAGGGCTTTGAGATCGCCGTCCGCACCTCCGGGCCCATGGCGATCATGACCAGCTACAACAAGGTGAACGGCGTGCACACGGCGAACAGCCACGACCTGTGCAGCGACGCCGCCCGCAGTGAATGGGGCTTCAGCGGCATCATCATGACGGACTGGACGACGACGAACGGCAACGGCTCTTCTGCCGTGCGCTGCATCCAGGCCGGCAACGACCTCGTGATGCCCGGCACCGCGGACGATCTGCGCGAGATTCTCGATGCCCGCGAAGCCCGCCGCGACCGCTGCCTCAGCGAGAGCGACCTGAACGCCTGCGCTCTGCGCATGCTGGGCCTCCTGCGCAGAACCGGCCACCTCCGCAGCGGCTGCTGAGCGCGGTCATCCTGCCGACAAAATCCGCGCATCCCGCGGTTTGGCGGCAGGATTTCTCTTTCCCGCGTCGAAATTATCAGCAAAGAAAACGGAGTTAGCAGCAGGAAAATAACCTGAGGAGGTATTCTTATGTCAGATCTCGGCCGTATCGGGGAAGCCCGTTTTGCCCTGCTCGTGACCGGCGAGCAGCTGCCCATGGAACAGATATCCGAACTGCTGGCGCTTCAGCCCACCCACACCGTGCGCAAGGGGGATCTGCTCAACCGCCTGCCGGAAGTCCTCGCCCAGTCGGACGAGTGGATTTACACCGTGCCGCTGGTCGATCCCATCGGCGTGGATTCCGTGCTGACCGGCATCCTCGCCTCCCTGCGCGAGCGGACGGACGCGCTCGCGCGTGTGAAGCAATTCGGCGCGCTGACGCTGCGCATTCACCTGCAGAGCGACTTTGCGCAGATGGTCTACCGCTTCAACCCGGAGACCATGAAATACCTGGTGGACATCGGCTTGCCGCTGGAGGTTTCGTCGCTGAGCTGGGGCGAGGTGGATATGTAAAGCCCCCTGCCTCCCGCGGAAGGCGGCACCGCCTCAACCGCGTCGCAGCGGCTGAAGGCAGCTGCCGGTGCGCGCGGGGAAGGCACGCGCTCCCTTCCGCCATAACGCATAGAGTCAAAGAACAGGCCAGCCGGGCAGTCCGGCTGACCTGTTCTTTGTATTGGACGCTGTGCGAAGCGCGCTTCTCAATGCTCAATCCATTTGAGCGCGCGCTCAACGGCGCGATGCCAGCCGCCGAGAAGATCGGCGCGCTGCTGCTCGCTCATCTTCGGCTCCCAGCGCAGATCCTCGCGCCAGAACTGCGCGGTTTCCTCGGGCGTCTCGTAGAGGCCCACGCCGAGACCAGCCATCAGGGCCGCGCCCAGCGCGGTGGTCTCCAGCACCTGCGGCCGCACGACCGGGATGCCCATGATGTCCGCCTCGAACTGCATGAGGAAGCCGTTTGCGCTGCCGCCGCCGTCCACCCGCATGGTCTCCGGGCGGAAACCGCATTCGCGGGTAATCGCGTCCAGCAGATCCGCCGACTGATAGGCCGTCGCCTCCAGCGCGGCGCGGACGATATGCGCGCGGCCCGTGCCGCGGGTCATGCCGACGATCGTGCCCCGGCTGTACATATCCCACCAGGGCGCGCCGAGGCCCGTGAAGGCGGGCACCAGATAGACGCCGCCCGTGTCGCTGACAGACGTTGCCAGGTCCTCGCTCTCCGCAGCGCTGGAGATAAACTTCATCTCGTCGCGAATCCACTGGATCGTCGCGCCGCCCATGAAGACGCTGCCCTCAGTGGCGTAGGTCGGCTTGCTGGCCATCCGCCAGCCCATCGTGTGCAGGAGTCCCGTGTTCTCCGAGGGAATCTCGCTGCCCGTATTCATCAGCATGAAGCAGCCGGTGCCGTGGGTGTTCTTCACGGTGCCGGGCTTCAGGCAGGCCTGGCCGAACAGGGACGCGTGCTGGTCGCCCGCCATCGCGGCCACAGGCACAGGCGCGCCGAGAATCTCCGGGTCCAGCGTGCCGATGACCGCGCAGGAATCCACCACGCGCGGCAGGCAGGCCCGCGGAATGCCGAGCATCTTCAGCAGATCGTCATCCCAATCCTGAGTGCGGAGGTTGAAGAGCATTGTGCGCGCGGCGTTTGTCGCGTCCGTTACGTGCGGATGGCCGCTGACCAGGTTCCACGCGAGGAAGCTGTCGATCGTGCCGAAGCACAGCTGTCCGCTCGCCGCTTTCTCCCGGAGGTTCAGGTTCTCCAGCAGCCAGCGCAGCTTGGTCCCGGAGAAGTAGGCGTCCGGCACCAGGCCGGTCTTCTCGACGATCATCGCGCTGTTGCCTTCCGCAACCAGCTTTTCCACATCCGGCGCGGTGCGGCGGCACTGCCACACGATCGCGTTGTAGACGCACTCGCCCGTACGGCGGTCCCACAGGAGGGTTGTCTCGCGCTGATTGGTGATGCCAATCGCCGCGATATCCTCAGCGTCCACGCCGCTGCGCGCGACAGCCTTCTGCAGCGCGTTGATCTGCGTGCGCAGGATGGCCTTGGGGTCATGCTCCACCCAGCCGGGATGCGGGAAAATCTGCGGGAATTCCTCCGCGCAGACCGCCAGCATGTGGCCTTCCGCGTCAAAAACGACGGCGCGAGAACTAGTTGTGCCCTGATCGAGGGCAATCAAAACTTTGCCTGCCATTCGTATCACTCCTGTAAGATTTGGTTTTAATACACACAGTATAACACAGCACAGGGAGAAATGCAATCATGGAAAGCCGCCCGCGGCGAAGGCTGAAAACTGCTAATTCAATGGACACATGCCATACGGGGATGTCGGGGGCGTCTGGCTTACTCTGTTCACCCCTGCGCATGGCATGGATAGCGGATTCAGCATTCTTCAGGGAGCCAGAAGAGCGGCTGCGACATAAAAAGCGAAGGATTTGCAGAATTCACAGGAAAAACAAAAATAATTCCAGAAATACCTTATCAAATACAGGGAAATCATGTATAATACTTTCATATTCAGCCGAATTCTTCCAGTTCTGATTCCATCACGAAGCTGCCCGCTTCGTCTCTAACGACATCTCAGGAGGCAACCCATGAACAGGATACGTGTTTGGCTTGTACTGCTGTCGACTGTGGCGCTGTTCTCTTTGCTGGTCATCTGTCCCGCCACGGCCGAGTCATTAACATTGCCCGCCAGTCTGCAGATTATTGAAGAGGAAGCATTTTACGGTGACACCTCTGTCTCCCGTGTGATTCTGAGCGATCACATCACGGAAATCCGGGCGAAAGCATTTTGGGGCAGCACATTGACCGATATCAATCTGCCGGACTCTTTGACTTTCATTGCCGATAACGCGCTGCCAAGCCCGGATCAGGTTCACGTGACTGCCAATGAAGGCACTTACGCACATGATTGGGCAGTTGCGCACGGCTACCTCCTGCCTGCGCCTGTACAGAAGAGGCCGCTGGGGCAAAACAAAAAGGTGATTGTCAACTGGACCGCGGTGGACGGCGCGGAGACGTACAATGTCTACTACGGCACAACCAACCGCATAGCGGACGCGGCCGAGATCACGGGCGCTGTGGACACCAGCTACACGATTGAGAATCTTCAGGCCGGCACAACATATTATCTCTGGGTCCGGGCGGTCAACGCCAAGGGCGTCAGCGCTGCCTCCGAAATGAAGAGCGTCCTCACCTATCCCTCCGCGCCGACGCTGAAAACGCCGGTTGTCTTCTGCAACACCATCACGCTCAGCTGGAATAAGGTGCCCGGCGCCAGCCTCTACCGCCTGAACTACAGCACAACAAATGATTTTGAAACCGTGACCACGATTGACGGTATCAGAACAACGACTTACACGATTACAGATCTGGACTATAACACGACGTATTACATCTGGCCTGAATCTGCCAATGCCAGCGGCGGCCTGAGAAAATCGACAGCCGTGAGCGTCACAACCGGAGCGTCTGCGCCGGTGCAGCGTGAACCCGCAGGCGGTATTCAAAAGATCACTGTCAGCTGGGACGCTTTTGCCGGCGCGGAAAGCTATAACGTTTACTGCAGCACGAGCGACAGCATTCCGGAGACGCCTTCCGCCACGGGAATTACCGGCACCAGCTGCGAGCTGAAGGAGCTCGAGAAAGGCACAGCGTATTACACGTGGGTGAAAGCAGTGGCCGCGCCCGGCGTCAGCGAAGCTTCCAACGTGATGCACGGGATGACTTGTCCCGCTGCGCCGGTGCTGAGCACGCCTGTTGTCTCTGGCAACACCATCACCCTGAACTGGAACGGCGGAGTGGGAACGGAATGGTACGCCGTGCGTTATGGCACGACGAATGATTATACGAATACCAACAGGGCTACCTACATCCGGACGAATACCTATACGATTACCGGCCTGGAGTTTAACACGAAGTACTATATCTGGATGGAAGCCTTTAACGAAAGCGGCGGCGTGATGACACGCACGCCTGCTGAAGTCACCACGGGGGATGATCCGCTGACGCCCAAGCAAAACGCGCCGAAGAGTCTGTATGGAAATGGAAAGAGACAGATCACCGTTACGTGGAGCGCAGTCGAAAATGCCAACAGCTACAACGTATACTATGGCACTTCGGCGGGCTTCGCATCCGCTGAGAAGATCACCGGCGTTACAGGAACCAGTTACACAATTCCCGATCTGGAGGCCGGCACCACCTATTTTACCTGGGTCACGGCTGTCCATGACGGCGTTGAAAGCGCTCCCTCGAACAGGAAGAACCAGATCACCGCGCCGCCGGCTGCTTCCTGGAAAGCGCATACGGTTTCCGGCAACAGCATCACATTGAACTGGTATGCGGCAAAAGGCGCTGCCCAATACTATCTGAAATACGGCACAACCAGTGATTACAATCAGGCACAGCAGACGGGCAATATTACGGGTACGACCTACACGCTCACGAACCTTGCGTATAACACGACTTACTCGATCTGGGTCGTCTCGGTCAATGCCGGCGGCTCTATCCTGAACTCGGCAGCGAAGAGCGTGACGACTGAAGCGGAGTGAGCATACCGCCAAGTCTCCATTTCTGCCCGATTCCTTCAAAGCGTGAATACCGGGCAGACGCATCATCCGGAAAACAACAGCTTGCCCTTACAAAGCAAGCTTCGGATGACATCCTTACCCGCACAACGAAAAGGGGACTCTTCGTGGAGTCCCCTTTTCTTATCCATGAACGCTATGTCCATCCGGATTGTATGAACATACAGGACGCTATTCACAAAATAGATGCCCTTTGCGCAGGAAATTGTGCAGAATACAAGTGAACGATGTGCCATATATGGGAAGCAAAACTTGATGATACAATTGAACATTTTGTGCAGCATTTTGTGCAGAAGGGCATTTATGCAGCGAAGAAAACCTATGTTTTCAGAAGCAACAAAAAACCCGGAGCCCTTGCCGTCCTTAGGGTTCCGGGTATGTGGCTTCGATTGGACTCGAACCAATGACACTCCGGGTATGAACCGAATGCTCTAGCCAGCTGAGCTACGAAGCCATCTCGTTGCGGGGGTGGGACTTGAACCCACGACCTCCGGGTTATGAGCCCGACGAGCTACCAAACTGCTCTACCCCGCGCCATCCTTGTTGCATAAGCAACATGTTTATATTAGCATAGTTCGCGTGTTCTGTCAAGGGCTAATTTCTTGAGTTTCACGGCTTGTTGTGTAGTGTTACAATTGATGTGAGACTGAAAGGGGGTAAACAAAAGCGACTGAGAC
>CAMNLM010000059.1 GCA_946543085.1 uncultured Clostridia bacterium
TCCTGGACGAGGCCACCGCGAACATCGACACGGAGACCGAGCAGTGGATCCAGGAGGCCGTGCAGCGGCTGATGGAGGGCCGCACGACCATCATGGTCGCGCACCGCCTCTCTACCATCCAGCACGCCGACCGCATCATCGTGATGCACCACGGGCGCATCCGCGAGAGCGGCACTCACCAGGAGCTGCTGGACATGGACGGCATCTACAAGAAGCTGTACCTGCTGCAGATAGCCTGAGGACAGCGCGGCGGAAAGCGGCCGCAGGCGGGAAACCGGAAAAGGATTCCACAGTACAGGCACAACACAGGCATAAAAAGAAGCCCGGGCAGTTTCCTGCTCAGGCTTCTTTTCCTTCGTGCCTGCGGCACCAGGTGTATTTGCTGATGGCGCTGGCAATCGCGTTTCCGCAGTAGGTTGTGAGGAGATCGCGGATATACGGCGGCAGCGACCGGTTGTATTTCACCTCGAGGATGGTCTCGTCGTGGTCGAAGGGCGGCCAGGTCGGCACGTGCGGGTCGAACAGCTCCTTGGAATACAGGCCGCTGCGCAGCTGTTTGTCGAAGGTGATGCGCACCTCCTCGGCGGGGTGGAGGTAGGCTTCGCGCACGTAGTCCACGAGCACAACGGGCCGCAGCAGGCGGACGGTCATCTCGCGGTACATGTCGTTGAGCAGGCCGGAACGCGTTGTCTCCAGGCCTGAGGGGTCGCCCGCCATCAGCTGCTCGCACAGGTCGCGCGGGATGGAGATGGAGCGCTTGGAGATCAGCGTCGCCACCTTCGTCTTGCACTCGAGCTTGATGACCTTGTCGGAATAGTTGTAGATGCGGATGCGGTACTTGTCGCGGTTCTGCACGCCGTCCAGCTTGTCGAACAGGGCGTCGTCGAAGACCGTGTCGAAATAGAGCGAGCGGATGGCGTACTCGTTGTTCTCGTCGCCGTTCGGGTCCCGGTCCAGCACCCGGTCGAGGGCGCGGCTGAGCAGGTAGTACTGCTCCGGGGAGATAAAGTATTTCAGCTCGTGGCGGAGCGGAAGGGTACTGGCCATGGGTGGTCACCTCCGGGGGATATAGCCTTCCCCCTCCGGGGGAAGGTGGCAGCGGCTTGCCGCTGACGGATGAGGGGAAACAGAGCAGTCTCTCAGGCGAAGCCCTCTCAGTCAGCTTCCCCAGAGGGGGAGCCAAGAGAGTATGCGGCAGCGCCCTAATGTGGCATGTCAGCGCTGGAGAGGGTTTTTACAGCCAGCTGCAATTGTGCGTTTGATCTCATTGCATACAGCAGTGAAATCGTTGTCAACCTGCCAATTTGTAAATCGCAGCACCATCAACCCTAATCCGTCCAGATAGGCGGATTGTTCATCATCATAGGCTTCTCCCTGCTCGGAGTAATGCTGCATGCCATCCACTTCAATGACAAGCTTAGCAGACGCACAGTAGAAATCAGCAATGAACGGGCCTATGATCCGCTGTTTATAGATCTTAACAGGATAGGTTCTGAGAAATAGATACCAGAGTTTGCGCTCCTGCGGTGTCAGATTCCTGCGCAGCTCACGGGCACGTGGAAGCATCGCATTGTTTTTCGGAATGATAGACTTCTGCATTGCGGTAGCTCGTTCCTGTTTCTTTGGTGCGCATTTTCATTCAGCAAGCCCTCTCAGTCGGCTTCGCCGACAGCTCCCCCAGAGGGGGAGCCAAGAAAGTACGCTGCACTCTCTCTATATGAATTCAGGTGGAATACTTACAGCTTCTTCTATAGAATTGCCCTGAGGCATGCAGCTCGCCCATCTCGGGTGGAGGCTCGCGCATATGTCTTGCCTCTCCCTCTGGGAGAGGTGGCCCGAAGGGCCGGAGAGGGCTCTCAGCGGCGAGGGCTTACGGGCAGCTCAGGTTCCCCTGCGCGTCGATATAGACCGTTCCGCTGGTCTCGAAGGCGGCGGGCACGGGGACGCAGCCGCTCATCTCCTTCTTGCCGATCAGCTTCCGCCAGCAGGCCTGCATGTCCTCGGTTTCGGTGAGGACATCCGGCACGTAGGTGGGGGAGGAGTTGGTGCGCAGGGGCACGACGTGAATGCTGTCCACGTGGCCCTCGCCGTCCCCGTTCAGGGAGACCGTCAGCTGGAAGATGCCGCTGGAGCGGTCGGCGTTGCCCATGGTGCCGAAGATGTAATTGCCGGTGGAGAAGAGGATGGGCTTGCCCTTGTAGAAATAGATGGGCTGGAGGACGTGCGGGTGGTGGCCCCAGACCATGTCCGCGCCGGCGTCGATCACCTGCTTGGCGTAGGGGAACTGGCCCGCGTTGGGGGTCAGGTGGGTCTCGCGTCCCCAGTGCAGGGACACGACCACGAAGTTGCAGCCCTCCTCCTTGCGCAGCTTTGTCACGCGCTCCTGAATGCGCTTGATGTCGCTGTTCTGCGGATAGGAGAAGCCGACGAAGCCGATCTTGATGCCGTTGGCCTCGTGGGTGGTGATGTGGTCGAAGCCCTCCTTGTCCGGGCGGAGCGTGCCGAAGTGGTTGACGTTCGCGGCGTCCAGGGAGTTCATGGTGTCAGTGTAGCCCGCGTTCTTGAAGTCGAGGGCGTGGTTGTTGACCGTGTTGACCACGTCGATGCCGCCCTCGTTGAGGCACTGGGCGTACTCCGGCGGGGCGAGCAGGTTGAACACGCGGGTGGAGCGCAACTTGGCCTGGGTCGTGAAGCAGACCTCGAGGTTGGCGAAGGTGCCGTCGTCCGCGAGAAAATACTCCGCGCCGGTGGAGAAGGGATAGTCCATGCCGTTGTCGGCGATGACGTTGGTGAGGCTCGTCTTGCGGCTGCGGCTCTGGGTCGCGTCGCCGATGGAGCAGTCGCCGATGAAGGAGAACAGGCCGGTGCCCCAGGGGCGTTCGCTCGTCTCCTCGACGGTGACGCCGTCAAAGGGGTCGCTCTCTGTGCTGGCGGCGTCGGCGGTCTCCGCGCTGTCGGCGGCAGCCGCGATCGGCGCGATGGTCTGGAGCGCGGCCGTGGCTGCCGGAGCGGGCGCGGCGGCCGCGGGGGCGGCCGTCTCCGCGGGCTGGCTGACGGGCGCGGGGGTCGCGGCGGGAACCGCGGCCGCGGGGGCGACGGTCACGCTGAACATATCCACCAGCAGGTTCGGGAAGCCGCCTGCGTCCGCCTGCGCGGTGACGGCGGGCGCGGCCGTGGCGGCTGCCGCGGCAGCGCCGGAAGCGGGGGCGGGGGTCTGCGAGATGGGCGCGATGGTCTGGAGAAGCGGCGCGATGGTCGCGGCGGTGACAGGCGCAAAGATCGTGTCTTCCTCTGCCGCGTTTTCGCCCTCCTCGGGCAGGAGGCTGGCGCCTTCCTCGGGCAGGAGGGTTTCGCCCTCCTCGGCCAGCAGGCCGCCGTCCTCCGCCTCGGGCGCGTCGGCGTATTCGATCTCGGCGGTTTCTTCGGTTTCTTCGGATGCTTCTGCTTCGACGGCGGGGGAAGCTGCGGGGGCGGCGAACGCGGACGCGCCGGCGGCGCCGCTGCCGGTATAGGTCAGGGTGTAGGGGCTGTCCTTCGTGCCGCTGCCGCCCTTGATTTCGCACTGGCTGAGGTCGAGGGTCAGGGCCGCGCGGATGCCGACGTTCGTGCGGCAGTAGCCGGCCCAGCTCATGTGGCCGTCGCCGCCGACGATCTGCATCCAGTCGCGCTCGGGCTTGATGGCGATCGCCCAGTAGGTCACGCCCTTGAGGCCGGCCTGGTGCTGGACGCGGTTCGCGCCGTCGAACTGCTGCACGGTGAAGAGATAGGGCGTGCCTTCCACCACGCGGGTGGCAGACTTCTGGGTATAGCCCGTGGTGAAGCCGTATTCCGCGATGCGGTACTGCGGGGAGGTCAGCATATAGAGCCGGCCGTACTCCTCCTCGACCAGGGCGTTCACCATCGGCTCATCGGCGAACATGGTCTTGAGCATCGGGCCGTTCATATAGGCGATGAGGTCCGCGTCGGCGTAGTCGGTGATGTGGCGGAATTCCTTCTTCTCGATGGCGTCCGCGTCGTGACACTCCACGACCTGATGCGCGTCGATGACCAGATCGGTCAGGAGCAGGGCCTTGCCGTCGCTCACGGAGAGCACGTCCCACAGCACGGGACGGGGCGTGCCGTCCTCCTCGTAGGGATACTGGCCGAGGCTCACGTACTGGTAGCCGCCCTTTTTCTGCCAGCCGCTCAGCTCGGCGTCCGCCGAAGCGCCCGTCACGGCGCAGGCCAGGATGAGGAGGAGCAGCGCTGTCCGGATCAGGCTTCGCTTCATAAATAAACTTCCTTTCATCGCTTGGAATAAGCGGGACATGGAATCGGTCTTTCACCGCTGTGCTTTTTTTCAGGCCGAAAGCGCGGGTTCGCCGGGCGTTCCGGGGCCTGCGCGGAGCACAGCGCATATATTGTAGGGAATTTGCGGTGGTTTGTCAACCAAGACAGCGGGCGTTCTTTTTGCACGCGCGTCTCACCGGAAGCGAGAACGAGCCTCCTGCGCGTCATCCCCCCTTTTTTTCAGGGAGGGTGGAGCAGCCGCCCTGTCTTTCCGGGGACGCAAAAACCGCCGGGCGCTCCGGCGGTCTATGTGCCCAGGTTTTCGATCAGCTGCAGCGAGCGGATCTTCCACTGCCCGTTCTCCTTCACCAGGGACGCGCGGTACCTCGCGCTCTGCCAGGTCGGCGGATAGAGGGCGCTCTCGCCGCGCTGGGCGACGGCCTCCTCGGCCTTGGTGCCCTTCACGCGGCCGTCGATGCGCGGGATGCGCTCGGTGATCTCCACGCGGGCGGTCTGATCCCAGGGCCAGATCCAGGTGAAGCCCATGTCCAGCCGGTGGTCGATGCCGCGGATGTTGTAGTCCCGGTAGGGCGAGGTGCCCTGCGCGACCGTGCCGAGGGCGGCGTCGCGCTCGATGAAGGCGGTCTGAAAATACTTGTTCAGCTCGGAGACGTTGTCCTCCATGAGCATCACGACCTGCGCGCGGCGGGCCATGCCGTCCTTGAGCACGATCTGCACGTTGGTCAGGTTCATCGCGTAGTAGAAGGAAATGACCATGAGCCCCAGGATCAGCGCCGCGAGGAAAAGGCGCGAGGCGATGAACCAGATCAGCCTGCGAAGGTATTTCATCGGGCGCAGCCTCCTTTCGGCGGGGGATGGTTTCTCACGTTTATGCAACGGGCGGAGGGGACGTTTTCATCCCGCTCTGTCACGTGATGCCGAGCACGGCCATCTCGTCGCGCACGAGGTCCTCCGTGGCGGCCATGGCCTCCAGCGTGCGGCTGAGCAGGGTGTCCAGCTCCCAGCCGAGGCGCTCCGCGCCGGCGCGGATGATGTCGCGCGAGCAGCCGGCGGCGAACTTCTTGTCCTTGAATTTCTTCTTCAGTGAGCTCAGCTCCATGTCCTGGCAGCTCCCGGAGGGGCGCATTTTGGCCGCCGCGCCGATCAGGCCGGTCAGCTCGTCCGCCGCGAAGAGCACCTTTTCCATGTAGAGCTCAGGCTCGACCTCGGAGCAGATGCCATAGCCGTGGCTGCACACGGCGTGGATGAGCTCGGGCGTCGCGCCCGCCTGCTCCAGCAGGGGAATGCAGGCTGTGCAGTGCTCGTCCGGCCACTGCTCAAAGTCGATATCGTGCAGGAGGCCCACCGTCGCCCAGAAAGGCGCGTCCGCCTCGAAGCCGTCCGCCCGGGCAAACCAGTCCATCACGGCCTCCACGGTCAGCGCGTGCTGGAGATGAAAGGGTTCCTTGTTGTAGGTCCGCAGCGCGGTGAGCGCCTGGACGCGGCTCATGCCTGTCTCCATGGGGCTGCCTCCTTCAGTGCTGATTACGCGCTCCATTGTAGCCGGGGGAGCGGGGATTGTCAAGGACGCGGCCCTGTGTTTTCCCGATCTTATATAAAGAAGGAACGCGCGGGGCGCGGCCGGGCGGGCCCGAGGCGTGAGGACGGCTCCGCCTGCTTTCATTATTACACAACTATTTTGAATTTTTTAAGAATTTGTCACAGAACCAGTTGACATCATGGGTGGAATGGATTAACATATTGAATGGCTTGCTTTCTCTGCTTTTCGTGCGGAAAAAAGCGGGCTGAACGCTCCCAATGATACGTTATTCGCGCCGCGCCGCGGGTTATTCCGCGGCAGACGCATCACCAAATCACGGAGGCATCCGCGCTATGACGAACCTTTTGAAAAAAGTGGTTTCCTGCATCCTGTGCCTGACCCTGGTGCTGGGCCTGACGGCCGCGCCGGCGCTGGCGGAGTGGACGACCCTGCAGGTGGTCTTCTTCGGCCTGAGCTACGGCGAGGACGGCAAGCTCTCCAGCATGCCGCTGGAAGGCACTTTTGCCGTCTGCCAGAACGGCAAGGAGCTGGGCGAAGTGACCGCCTCCACGAGCGGCGCTTCCAACTTCCTCTCCCTGCCGGAGGCTGTGGAGACCCTGCTGATCCCGCGGATGGAGACCATGCCGGAGGGCTTTGCGGTGGTGGAGAGCGGCTATGCCGTGTCTGTCACGGCGGGCCGCCTCAACACGGCGCAGATCATGGCCTTCGCGGACCGCGGCTATTTCTCCGTGACCGGTGAGCCCGGCGCGGCCTACACGGTCGAAGCCATGGGCACGGACGCGGAGCCCATCGAGGTGACGCTGGACGAGAGCGGCCTGTACCGCTCGGAGACCCATCTGCCCACCGGCAGCTATCTGCTGAAGGATGCCGCGACCGGCATGCCTGTGACCACCTTCCAGGTGACGCCCTACTATGGCAGCGAGGCCTCTGTGGTGAATGTCGACCTGAGCGCGGTGCTGACCGCCGCCGCGGTGATCCCCGTGACGCCGGAACCGACAACTGTTCCGACCGCTGAACCCACCGCCGAGCCGACCGAAGCGCCGACCGCCGAGCCGACCGCGGCGCCGACCGCCGAACCGACCGAAGCGCCGACAGCCGAACCCACGGCTGCGCCTACAGCTGAACCTACGGCCGAACCGACTGCTGAACCTACAGCTGTTCCGACTGCTGAACCGACAGCCGTCCCCACGGCCGTCCCCACGGCTGCCCCGACCGCTGAACCTACGCCTGAAGCCACGGTCGCGCCGACCGCTGAACCCACGGCCGAACCGACGGCCGCGCCGACTGCCGCACCCACCGCTGAACCGACAGCTGTGCCCACGGCGGAACCGACGGCTGCGCCCACCGCTGCCCCCACCGCCGCGCCAACTGAAGCGCCCGCGGTCGGCACGCTTGTGCTGATCCCCGACGGGGAGGACGACCAGGCCGCCTTCACCTATGCCCTCGCGCAGGGTGACCATGTGGCGGCCGAGGGCGAAGGCAAGCCCGGCGAGGACGTGAGCGTCGCCGTCGCTCCAGGCGCGTACCACCTGACGCTGACCCTGCCGGAGGACGTCCTGCTCTACGCGGTGGACGGCCAGGCCATGATGGTGACCGGCAGCTATGAGTCCGACGTCGAGCTGGCCGCGGATGAGGAGACCATGATCGACCTCAGCCTCACCCGCACCGCCTCCGTGCACGGCCTCCTGTCCGGCGTCGCGGACGGCACGCTGGTCACCGCCGGCAACCAGATGGCGATGAGCCTGAACGGAGAATATATCATCAAGCCCATGCTCCCCGGCGACTATGACATCGCCGTGTCCCTGATCGGCACGGACTTCGCCGCCACGGACTGGGAGCTGACCAATGAGAACGGGGCGACCGTCGCGCGGCTGTCCGTGACCCTGGAGCCCGGCGAACAGCGGGAGCTGCCCGTGATCGCCGCCGTGCAGACCGGGTCGCTGAATGGCCCCGACATGAGCCTGCTGCCGGCCACCCTCACCGACCTGGATGTGGCCCAGATGAACCAGCCCGTCCAGATCGCCGAGCCGCCGCTGCCTGAGCTGCCCGACGTGCTGGAAGAGCTGCTACCTGTGGCCACGGGCAAGCCCTCAAACGGCGCGGAAACCGAAAACGCCCTGGACGAAATCAAAACCGAGCTCGAAGCGCCGGAGCAGGTGACGGTGGAAGCCGCCGAAGCGCCCGCCGCGACCGAAGCGCCGGCCGCGACGGAGGCTCCCGCTGTGACGGAGGCCCCGGCCGCGACGGAAGCGCCGGCCGCGACGCAGGCCCCTGTGGCGGAGGGCGACGTGCCGGACAGCCTCGCGGACGTGCAGGTCGAGGGGAATGACATCGCCGTGCCCGTGCTGCCGGAGAACCTGGCCGAGGCCGCCGGTGCGGAAAACACCGCCGACCTCAGCACCACCGGCGACATCCCCACGGTGCCCCCGGCCCTGGCGGCCCTGCTGAACCCGAAGCCCACGGCGACGCCCGTCGTGACCGCGTCTCCCGAGCCGGAGCTGCCGGCCGTGACCGAAGCGCCCGCCCAGCCGGCTGAAAACGCCGCCGAGCCCCAGACAGCGCAGACGGAAGAAGTCCCCGGGCTGGAGGAACTGCCGGACGACGGGGAAGAGGAAGAAATCGAGATCGCCGACGATATGGTGATCTATGAGGACGAAGGCGCGGAGGACGACGGCAGCGACGGCGAAGACATGACGGTGACGCCCCGCACGATTCCCTTCGCGAACGGCGTGGCCGGCAGCGGCACGGCGACCCTGCGCGTGCTGGTCTTTGCCGACGGCAACAGCAACGGCGAGAAGGGCGTCTACGAGAAGGGCATCGAGCACGCGAGCGTCGAGGTGATCCTCCGCGGCGCCGAGGACGCCGTGGTGGCCTCCCTGTTCACCGACAACGACGGCTATGCCGTGTTCCCGGGTCTGCCCGCCGGCACCTACCTGATCCGTTCGCAGCTGCCGGACGGCTACGGCTATGCTATGCACGGCAAGCGCGACAACAACGAAGAATCCAGCGTGATGGAGCAGCAGAGCGCCGTGTGGCAGGAGAGCGCGCCCTTCACCCTGAGCGACGGCCAGACCTGGAGCGCCGGCATCGCCGCCCTGGCCACGTCGAACATCACCGGCCAGTGCTGGCTGGATGAGAACGGCGACGGCATCCGCCAGGATACCGAGCCCGGCCTCGCGGGCGTGCTGATGGAGGTCGTGAGCACCAAGACGGAGCTGACCTACCGCACCACCAGCGACAATGAAGGCTTCTATACCTTCACGCAGATCCTGCCCGGCGCGTACAAGATCCGCGCCACGACCCCGGCCGGCATGAGCTTCACCCGCTACAGCGCGACCGGCGGCAACAACCGCTCCATCATCACCAAGGAAGGCACGCAGACCGGCATCAAGGTCGTCGACCTCAACAAGCCCAAGACCCTTGTGGAACAGAACGTGGGCTTCGTGAGCGGCGCTTCCATCGCCGTGATCTGCTTCTATGACCGCAACTACAACGGCCTCATGGACGACGACGAGCAGCCCATGTCCGGCGTGAAGCTGGAGCTGCGCAAGCAGGGCAACGACGCCGAGGTCGACACCCTCACCACCGAGGACAGCGGCTCCGTGGTCTTCGGAGCCCTGCGCGCCAACACCTATAAGCTGCGCGCCGTGCTGCCGGACACCGGCCTGTCCTTCACCGTCGTGGGCGACGGCCCGCGGGCCAACAGCTTCAAGTCCCCGACCAACCGCCGCGAGAACACCATGAACAACATCCTGGTGGAGAACGGCCAGAGCACGGTGCTGTACCTCGGCTCCGTGAAGCCCGGCTCCCTCTCCGGCATGGTCTACATGGACAACAACTTCTCCGGCGCGTATGAGCCCGGCGAGCCCACGGTCTCCGGCATGACCGTGACGCTGCTGAAGGAAAACGGCATGGTGGCGACCACCACCAAGACCGGCACCAGCGGCGAATACAGCTTCAAGAGCATCATGCCCGGCAGCTACACCATCACGCTCACCGCCCAGGAGGGCTACGCCTTCACCAAGGCCGGCGCGGGCAACGTGATGATCAACCGCGGCGCGGGCGCCGGTTCCACCGACCCGATCTTCCTCTACATGGACGAGTCGCTGAAGGACCTCAACGCCGGCATGATCCTGCCCGGCAAGGTGAGCGGCGTGTTCTACGCGGACGCCAACGACAGCGGCGCGCTCGACGGCCAGGACACCGGCATGCCCGGCGGCCTGGTGGAGCTGATCGACATGGAGACCGGCGAGGTCGCCTTCAGCGCTGACAGCGCGAACGGCGCCTTCACCTTCGACGCGGTGATGCCCGGCGACTATTACCTGCGCTACAGCCTGACCGAGGGCGAGTTCGCAGAGATGCCCGACGGCGCGACCGTGGATGCCGAGGGCGCGGTGATTTCTCCCAGCTTCAACATGCCCAGCGGCGGCAGCTTCGAGGCGGATCCCTGCGGCGCGCTGACGCTCTCCGAGATGCGCGGCACCTTCTATTCCGACGACGACGCGAACGGCGCGCAGGACGCGGGCGAGGCCTTCCTGGCCGGCGTGACCGTGAACCTGATCCCCGCAAGAAGCGATCTGGAGCCCTTCACTGCCGTGACGGGCGAGGACGGCAGCTTCCACTTCGAGCAGATCCGTCCCGACGATTACACCTTCACCTTCACCCTGCCCGAGGGGCTGGTGCTCAGCCGCCTGGGCGGCAACATGCCCTTCACCACGGGCGAGCGCGAGCAGAACGCATCCCTGCCGGTCAGCATGGGCATGAAGCTCGCCATGCCGCCGCTGGGCGCTGTGGCGCCTGCCTCCATCTCCGGCCAGGTCTGGCTGGACGCGAACAACAACGGCGTGTGGGAGGCGGATGAGGCCACGCCCGCCGGCGAGACCATCACCGTCATCGACATGACCACGGGCGAGGACTACGCCACCCTGACGACGGACGAGAGCGGCCGCTTCGGCACGGAGGGCATGATCCCAGGCGCTTACAGCCTGCGCTACACGCCCGACGAGAACACGATTTCCGCCCCGAACGGCGACAGCACCTTCGTGCAGAGCGGCGCGGACCTGGTGATGAACAACATCACCCTGCGCACGGGCGACAGCTTCAGCAGCATTGTCCTGGGTCTGGTGCGGTACGCGACCGCCAGCGGACGCGTCTGGGTGGACCGCGGCGGCACGATTGAATCCCTCGCGGGCGCGAAGGTCGCCATCTACGACCGCAACAGCCAGCAGCAGGGCAGCAGCGTCTCCGACGAGAACGGCCAGTTCCGCTTCACGGGCCTCCTGCCCGGCATCTACGCCCTCACGGTGGAGATGCCCGCGGGCCAGGTGCCTGTGGATATGAACGACGAGCGCGTGACCTCCGGCCGCGCGGTCAGCGTCGTCGCCTACACGGCCGGCCGCATGGGCCAGTCCGCGGCGTTCAACGTCGTGATGGGCCAGGACAGCACCGGCCTGGATCTGGGCTCCGTGCTCCCCGGCACGCTGGGCGACCTGATCTGGCTGGACGAGAACGGCAACGGCCTGCAGGACAGCGACGAGGGCGGCATCCCGAACGTGGTGGTGCACCTCTTCCGCAACGGCGCCGAGGTCGCGTCCACGGTGTCCGACCAGTACGGCTTCTACACCTTCAGTGACCTGTATCCGGCGAGCTACACCCTCCGGGTCGACGCGCCGGCGCAGGTGACGCCGACCGTGCAGACCGAGGGCTATACCGGCATCAACTCGGTGATGACCGCCTCCGGCGAGTCCGTCGCCGTGCAGGTGCTCTCCGACGCGCACAACTACGACGCGGACATGGGCTACGCCCTGGTGACCCCCGGTGTCTATCCCGCGGGCTACGGCGCCGGCGCGACGCAGGTCTGGACAAAGTAAGCGTCTCCGACAAGAAGACAAGCCCCTCTCCGCTTCGGCAGAGAGGGGCATTTTGATGGAAAAAGATGGATCACCCCCTCCACAGGAGCGTCTTTCAAGAGGTTCCGTGGACGCCAGCAATGTCCTCCGCAGGAGCGCCTTTCGAGGGGTTCCGGGGACACTCGCACCGTCCTCCGCAGGAGTGCCTTTCGAGGGCCTCCGGGGACACTCGCACCGCCCTCCGCAGGAGTGCCTTTCAAGGGGTTTCAGGGGACGCTTTCCCGTGGAAAGCGTCCCCTGGCCAACCCAAATAAACCTCCCCTCCCCACTTGCGGGGAGGGGTCGGGGGTGGGGTCACTGCATCGCATGCAAGCCGGTCTCAACGTTGATTCACAATCTCAACGCTGATTCAGCGCCCTTGCCGCATGAAAAGAATATGCTCCCTTTGCCTGAGCATTCTGATGCTGCAAGGCCGCCGTGCTGCGCGCCTGGGCCGTGGAGGCCGGGAACGATGCTTATGCCGCCCTGGCGGACGAGCTGCTGCAGGGCGGGAGATAAGCCGCCGCAGGCACAGAACCTCCAGGAGAAATAGCTCCCCATCCTGGGGAGTTTTTTCATGGAAAGGAAGGCGGGCCGCGGCGAACCTGCCTTTGCCGCCCCTGGCGAAGGCGGCGGAAGCGCGGCGCCAGCCTGCTCTTCCGGACGCAAAAGAACCGCCAGGCGCGCGCCTGACGGTTCAAAATGCGGGAGAATTCTCACTTCACCGAGCCGGTGATGCCCTCCGCGAACTGCTTCTGCAGCACGAAGAAGACGATGATCGTCGGCAAGGAGCAGAACAGAACGCCGAGCATCAGCATGCCGTAGTCCACGGCGTAGCCGTTGGACATGTTGGCGATCAGCATCGGCATGGTCTGCACCGAGTTGCCCTTCATGACCGTGCGGGGCCACATGTAGGCGTTCCAGCTGTTCATGAAGGTGATGACGGCGGCGGCGGCGTAGGTCGACTTCATCATCGGGAAATACATCCGGAAGAAGATGCCGATCTCGCTCAGGCCGTCGATGCGGGAGGCTTCCATCGTGTCGATGGGGAAGTTGCGGCTGTTCTGGCGGAACATCATGATCATGAACGGCGTAGCCAGGCCGGGGATGATGAAGGCCCAGACCGTGTTCAGCAGCTTCATCCGGGAGATCATGGTGAACAGGGGGATCAGCGTCGCCACGCCGGGCACCATCATGGCCAGCAGCAGGATCGCGAAGAGGCGGTCCTTGCCCTTGTCGTGATAGAGCTCAAAGCCGTAGCCGGCCAGCGAGCAGATGAACAGGGTCGCGATGGTCTGCACGGCGGCGTAGAAGAAGGAGTTGCCCATCGCCTGCCAGAGGTTCTGCTGGCTGATGAGGTTCTTGTAATTCTCCGCGACGTAATTGCCGAACCAGATCTTGCCCTGCGCCACCTCGAGGGAGGTGTTGGTCGCGGCGGTGAACATCCAGTACAGCGGGAACACGGAGATGATGGAGACGATGGTGAGGAAGATGTAGCTGGGAATCAGCTTGCGCTGGATGTGGGAGATCTTCGGCTGATTGCTTGTCTTAGTCACGTGTATCACCCACCTTCATGTTGATGGTCGCCAGGATGGCCACCAGGATGAACACGACGAACGCCAGCGCGGAGGCATAGCCGAAGTTGGCCACGCCGGTGCCCAGGGAGTTGTTGTAGATATAGTGCGACATGGTGATGGTCGTGTTGGAGGGGCCGCCGTTGGTCAGGTTGACGGACTCATCGAACAGCTGCAGCGTGCCGTTGATGGACATGATGCCGGTCATCACGATGACGGGGCGCAGCAGCGGCACGGTGATGTGCCAGAAGGTCTTCCAGCCGCTCGCGCCGTCGATGTTGGCCGCCTCATAGACCGAGTATTCGATGTTCTGCAGGCCGGCCAGGAAGAACACCATGTTGTAGCCCGTCCAGCGCCACAGCAGGGCGATGATGATGACCGCCTTGGCCGTGGTTGGCTGGCCGAGCCAGTTGACATTTTCCTGAATAATGCCCAGGCCCTTGAGCATGGAATTGATCAGGCCCTCGGTAGCGAACAGGGTCTTGAAGATCAGGGCGTAGGAAACCAGGGCGGTCGCGCAGGGCAGGAAGATCATGGTGCGGAACAGGCCGCGCAGCTTCAGGTCCTTGTTGTTGAGCAGCTGGGCCAGCAGGATGGCCAGCACCAGCATGATCGGCACCTGGATGGCCAGGTAGAGGAAGGTGTTGCCCATGGAGGTTAGGAACACCTTGTCCTTGAGCATGCGGGCGTAGTTCTTGATCAGTGGATCCGCCCACTTCAGGTTGGCGGATGAACCGGTCTTGAAGGAAGTGATGAATGCCTGCACCATGGGGTAGAAGCTCATGACGAAGATCAGCAGGGACGCCGGCGTCAGGAAAGCCCAGCCGGCCGCCTTCTGCCTCGCCAAAAGGCCAAGGCCTTTTTTCTTGTTCATCCGCGTTATCCTCCAGTGAGTAAAGAATGAGTAAGGCAGGGAACCGGCAGTCGCCGGTTCCCTGCCTAATGGATGACGAAATGAAGTTTGAGCCGCTTGCCAGGATTACACGTCCATGGCGAAGTCGATCAGCTCCTGCGCCTCGTTCAGAGCGTCCTCAACGGAAGCGCCGCCAAGGATGTTCTGGATCGCGTTGCCGATGTAGCCGCGCACGGTGTAGTGGAAGTCGTTCTGCTCGATGATCGGCACGTTGGCGCCCATGGCCACGATGTCGGAATACACGGGCTGGCCGTTGAAGAACTCGACGCCCTCGCTGTACACGGCGGACTTGCCGGCGCTGATGCAGCAGGTGATGACGCCGCCCTTGCGGAGCGCGTTGTCATAGGTTTCGGTGGAGCCGCCGAAGGTGTAGGCCAGGAACTTCTTGGCCAGATCGACGTTCTTGCAGTTCGCGGTGATGTACAGGGAGGAACCGCCGTTGGCCGCATAGCCCTCGCCGCCGTCCAGGGTGGGCAGGGTGGTGATCTGCCACTTACCGGCGTTATCGGTCACCTTGTCCATGGTGGGGATGATCCAGTTGCCGTTCAGAACGCCGGCAACCTGATCCTGCTGGATGGTCTCGTTGGTGTAGCCGGTCCAGTCGTTGGCCAGGATCAGGACCTTTTCCTTCGCCATTTCGGCGATCAGGGAGACGATGCGGGCGAGCTTCTCGTTGCCGGCGATGAAGGCCTTGCCGTCCTTGAACTGGCTCTCGCCTTCAGCCTGGAGCATCATGTAGGGCAGGTCGTTGCCGGAGCCGTCCATGGACAGCAGAGCCTTGCCGGTCTTGGCATAGACTTCCTTGCCGATCTCCAGGAACTTGTCCCAGGTGATGCCCTTCATGTCGTCGATGGTGTAGCCGCACTGCTCGAGGATGTCCACACGGTAGGCCATGATCGCGGTGCCGTTGTCCACCGGCACGCCGTAGTGCACGC
>CAMNLM010000060.1 GCA_946543085.1 uncultured Clostridia bacterium
AAGGATGCCCGGACTATCGTGGTCTGCTTTGCCGAAGGTGAAGTGGCACCCTACTTTATGGGAGAATGCCGATTTGAGATATCGTTGGAAGCTGTAGGGAAATAAGGAGCTGTTCAAGAATACCGGCGCCTCCTGTTTTTCGGGAAAACATCTTTTCACCCGCCGGAAAATATGGTATTATGGACAGCGGAGGTGCGAGCATGAATCGAAATGAAGCCTTCAACGCCATGGACATTCATACCCTGGCGGTGCATACGGTCTGGGCGACCCTGGAGGTCATCGCGGACGACGTGGATACCCTGCAGCTGCTGGTCGCCGGCGACGACGACCATGTGGAGAGCCTGAAGGCCTCCGTCGAGGACGGAAAGCTGTCGGTGGAGCAGCCCGCCTACGGGTTCACGCCAAAGATTTCCGCCGTGCGCTGGATGCAGGTGACCATCCGCGTCCCGAGGGACTGGAAGGGCGCGGTCGAGGCCGAGACGGTCAGCGGCCCGCTGCGGGCGCGCGGCCTGGACGGAAGCGATCTCGCGCTGGAATCCATCTCCGGCGACATCCGGGCGATGAGTCTGCGCGGCATCTCCACCCGCATCAACACGGTGACCGGCCACATCAACGCCACGGGCGTCCGTACGGCCAAGCTGAACCTGCGCACCATCTCCGGCGCGATCCGCCTGGAGGAGACGCAGGCGCAGGAAATCCGCCTGAACACCGTCAGCGGCCAGATCTGTCTGGAGCTGACCGAACCCTTCGACCGCATCGAGGGCAACGCCGTGAGCGGCGACGTGCGCATCAGCGCGCCGATCCGCAGGGCGCACATCAGCTTCCGCTCGGTGACGGGCCCCCTGCGCACCAGCGGCGTCTCCATCGTGGAGGAAGCCCCGCCGGTGACGCTGGCCTCGGTGAGCGGCGGCCTGTACGTGCACACCAGCCTCGAGGAGACCGGGGATTGACAGCGCCGGCGAGGGGCGGATCACGCAGGAAAGCAGCGGATCCTTCGCTTTTATTCAGACAGAAATAAGACTCCTCAGAAGGAGAGAAAGAGGCATCCACGATGGCAAGACAGAATTTCGGCGGCTTTGGCGGCGGCGCCAACATGCAGCAGCTCATGCGCCAGGCCCAGAAAATGCAGCAGCAGATGACCGAGGCCCAGGAAAAGCTCGACGCAATGGAATATGAGGCCAGCGCGGGCGGCGGCAAGGTGACCGCCAAGGTCAACGGCAAGCGCGAGCTGGTCGAGCTCCACATCGACCCCGAGGTGGTCGATCCCGACGACGTCGAAATGCTCGAGGACCTGGTGAAGGCGGCCGTGGGTGAGGCCCTGCGCACCGGCGAGACGGCCCGCGAGGAAGCCATGTCCAAAATGGCGCCCGGCCTGAGCGGCATGGGCATGGGCGGTCTGTTCTGAGATGGCGCAGATTGAACCCATCGCCCGCATGGTGACGGAGCTGTCCCGCCTGCCGGGCATCGGGCAGAAGACGGCCCAGCGCCTGGCCTACCACATCGTGGGCATGCCGATGGAGGACGTGCGGAACCTGGCGACCGCCCTGTGGCAGGGCCGCAAGGCCATCCGCTACTGCTCCTGCTGCGGGAACTACGCAGCGGACGACCTGTGCGAGGTCTGCGCGAATCCGCAGCGCCACACCGGCGAGATCTGCGTGGTGCGCGATCCCCGCGACGTGGCCGCCATGGAGCGCATGCACGATTACCGCGGGCTGTACCACGTGCTGCACGGCACGCTTTCACCCATGGACGGCGTCGGCCCGGACGATATCCGCATCCGGGAGCTGATGGAGCGCCTGCGCGCGGGCGATGTGACCGAGGTCATCCTGGCCACCAACCCGGACATTGAGGGCGAGGCGACCGCGACCTACATCGCGCGGCTGATCAAGCCGATGGGCATCCGCGTCACCCGCATTGCGCACGGCATCCCGGTCGGCGCGGATCTGGAATACGCCGACGACGTGACCCTCTCCAAGGCCATGGAGGGGCGGAGGGAGATGTAAAGACACAGACAGCCGTTGTTTTGACGACTGTCTGTTTTTCCACCCACGGGAGGAACAAAGAAATGCGCACCATCGAGGAAATTCTCTCCGCCGGGGACTATATCTCCGGCGAAACCATCAGCAGGGAGCTGAACATCACCCGTGCCGCGGTCTGGAAGCGCATCGAGGCGCTGCGCGCCGAGGGCTGGGAGATCGAGAGCGGCGGCAAGCGCGGCTACCGTCTCATCGCCGGGGACAGCCTGCAGCCCGCCCTGTGGCAGGGCCGCCTGCGCACGCAGGCCCTCGGCCGCGGCGAGGTGCGCTATGCCGTCTCCGTGGACTCCACCAACAGCGAGGTCAAGCGCATGGCGGCGGCCGGCGCGCCGCACGGCAGCCTCTGCCTCGCGGAGGAACAGACCGCCGGCAAGGGCCGCCTGGGCCGCACCTGGGTCTCCCCGCCCGGGGTCGGCCTCTGGCAGAGCCTGCTGCTCCGGCCCAAGCTGCCGCCCGAGCAGGCGCCGCTCATCACCCTGGTGGCGGCCATGGCCATGGCGAAGGCCGTCCGCCAGACAACCGGCGCGGACGTGGGCATCAAGTGGCCCAACGACCTCGTCTGCGGGAACAGGAAAATCTGCGGCATTCTGCTGGAGATGAGCGCCGACCCGGACGCCATCGAGTACGTGGTGGTCGGCATCGGCCTCAACGTGAAGCGCGGCGCGATTCCGCCGGGGCTGGAGGCGCAGGCCGCCTGCCTGGAGGATCTCTGCGAAGCGCTGCCGCCGCGCCGGGACATCCTCCGCGCCTACCTGGAGGCCATGGAAGCGTGGATGGGCCGCCTGGAGGCCGGCGGCTGGCAGGCCGTCGCGGCGGATTACCGGGCCATGAGCCGCACGCTCGGCCAGGCGGTGCGCGTCATCGGGGCGCAGAACTTCACCGGCACCGCCGTCGACATTGACAGCCACGGCGCGCTGATCGTCACAGACGCGGAGAGCGGCGAAAACCGCACCGTGTATTCCGGGGACGTGTCCGTGCGCGGACTGATGGGGTACGCATGAGCAACATTCAGGGAGTTGGCATCGACCTGTGCGACATCGGGCGCATGGAGAAGCTGACGGAACACGAAACCTTCCTCGCCCGTTATTTTACGGAGGGCGAGCGGGCCTATCTGCGCGCAAAGGGCGCGACGGCGGCGCAGTCGCTGGCGGGGCTCTTCGCGGCGAAGGAGGCTGTCTGCAAGGCCCTCGGCACGGGGATCGTTTTCCCGCTCAAGGACATCGAAATCACGCATACCGCCACAGGACAGCCCGCCGCCGTTCTGCGCGGCGAGGCCCTTTCCAGGGCTCTCGGCGGTGAGATGCTGCTGAGCATCACCCACGAGGGCGGCATGGCCGCCGCCGTGGCGATCTGGGTGACGCCCCAGCCCCTCCCCGCTGAGGCGTGAGGGAAGCCCCGGGCGGCCGGAAAGCGGCTGGATCGCAGATCCTCCGGCCCTCCGCCCGCGGGCGCGGCGTCCCCTGCCGCCGCGGCAAAAGAATCCCTTCATCATCCGGTATCCCCATACCGCCAAGGAGCAACCGCCATGGACGAACGCATTCCGCAGTATCTTTGCGAACGCCTCACCTCCGCCTACGGCGCGGCCGCCGCGGACGCCATCGCCGCGGGCTATGTCCGCAAGCCCACCACCCTCCGCGCCAACACGCTGAAGGCTTCCGCGGACGAGGTCGCGGCAGCCCTCGCGGAGGCCGGTGTCCGCGCCGAGCGCGTGCCGTGGTATCCCGACGCCTTCATTTTGCCCGACGCGCAGGAAAAGGACCTGCCCCTCCCGCTCTATCAGGAAGGAAAGGTCTACCTGCAGTCGCTCTCGGCCATGCTTCCGGCGCTGCTGATGGAGCTGAAGCCCGGCTCGTCCGTGCTGGACATGTGCGCGGCCCCCGGCGGCAAGACCACGCAGATCGCGGCCCTCTCCGGCGGCCAGGTGAGCCTGACGGCCAGCGAGCGCGACGCGGCCCGGACCGAACGGCTGCGCTTCAACCTGGAGCGCCAGGGCGCGCGCCGGGTCAGCGTGATGCAGACCGACGCGCGGCAGCTGGACGACTTCTTCCGTTTCGACGAGATTCTCCTGGACGCCCCCTGCACGGGCAGCGGCACCCTCGTGCTGGACGGGGAAGCCCCGCGGCGCATGACGCCCGCCTGGGTGGACAAGACCGTCCGCACGCAAAAGGCCCTGCTGAAAAAGGCGATGACCCTGCTGAAGACCGGCGGCACCCTGGTCTACGCGACCTGCTCCATCCTGCCGGAGGAGAACCAGGACGTCGTGCGGACGGCGCTGGGCGCCGGCATGGAGCTCGTCCCCGCCCCGGACGCCCTCGCGCGCGCGCTCCCGTCCCTCCCCGCGCCGGAGGGCATGATCTGCGTGAAGCCGACGGAGCGGACGGAGGGCTTCTTCGCGGCCATGCTGAGGAAGAAGCGATAACGCGGCGGCGCGGAAAGCCCGCGTCCGCTCTCACGGAAAAGAAACTGAACCCATCCATCTCAGGAAGGGAGTCGAAGGATTCATGATCGAACTGCGCGATGTCAGCAAGCGCTACGGCTCGGTGGAAGCCCTCCGCGAGGTCTCCTTCACCGCGCCGGAGAAGCACATCGTCGGCTTGCTCGGCATCAACGGCGCGGGCAAATCCACCGCGCTGAACATCCTCACCGGGTATTTTCCGCCGACGTCCGGCCAGGTGCTGGTCGGCGGGGTGGATATGCTGCGCGATCCCCGCGCGTGCAAGCGGCAGATCGGCTATCTGCCGGAGAAACCGCCGCTCTATGACGAGATGACCGTCCGCGATTACCTGCGCTTCGCCGCGCAGCTCAAGGACGTCAAACGCGCCTCCATCCCCGCGCACGTGGAGGAAATCATCGGCCTCACCGGGCTCAAGGAGGTGCGGGGCCGCGTCATCGGCCACCTCTCCAAGGGCTACCGGCAGCGCGTCGGCCTCGCGCAGGCGCTGTGCGGCAATCCCGAAACCCTGGTGCTCGACGAGCCGACCGTCGGCCTCGACCCGCGCCAGGTCAGCGAGATCCGCACCCTGATGCAGCAGCTCAGCCTGGAGCACACGATCATCTTCTCCTCCCATATGCTGGCCGAAATCCAGCAGATGTGCGACCGGGTGGTGATCCTCCACCGCGGGCGCGTGGTCCGCGAGGCGGATCTGGACGACCTGACCGACACGGACGGCCGCATCCACCTGCGCGTGTCCATCGCCGCGGACGAGACGCGCCTCCTGCCCGCGCTCAAGGGTCTCCCCTTCGTGCGCCGCGTGCGCCAGCACACCTCCGCCCAGCCCGGCGTGACCGAGGTGACCCTGGACTGCGACGCGGACGGCGCGGGCCGCGGCGATCCGCGCGTGCAGCTCTTCCGCCTGCTGGCGGGCCTGGACGCGCCGATCCTGCACCTGGCCCAGGAGCGGGACAGCCTGGAGGACGTGTTCCTCCGGGTGACCAGCGGAGAGGAGGCGGCCGCCGTATGATCGCCGTGTGGAAGCGCGAAATGCAGAGCTATTTCTATACGCCGGTGGGCTATGTGTTCATGGGCGTGTTTCTCATGCTCTCCTCCGTCATCTTTTATCTGCAGATCATGAGGCAGCGCTCAAGCGAC
The DNA here is from genome assembly GCA_946543085.1 of uncultured Clostridia bacterium. Taxonomy (GTDB): domain Bacteria; phylum Bacillota; class Clostridia; order Christensenellales; family Aristaeellaceae; genus RUG11272. The sequence continues at coordinate 5,626 of CAMNLM010000060.1, forward strand.
CTGCTGACCTTCATCGGCACCATGAGCTACCTGTGGATGCTGCTGTGCCCGGTGCTGACCATGCGTCTGCTCGCGGAGGAGCGCCAGAAGGCGACCGACCAGCTGCTCATCACCAGCCCCGTGTCCCTTCCCGGCATCGTGCTGGGCAAGTACCTGGCGGCGGTGACGGTCACGCTCGTCACCGTGGCGCTGACCTTCGTCTACGTCTTTGTCGTCATGCTCTACGGCCAGGTGTTCGACGGGGAGCTGCTGACCGGCTACCTCGGCTTCATCCTGCAGGGCTGTGCCTTCCTGGCGGTGGATCTGTTCATCTCCGGCCTGTGCCGGACGCCCGTCACCGCGGCCATCCTCGCCTTCGGCATGAACTTCGCGCTGTGGATGATGGATCTGCTGGTGTCCGCCGTGCCGGCCTCGCTGGGCAAGGTGCTGTCCTTCCTCAGCCTCTACAGCCGGAACGAGCCCTTCCTCATGGGCCAGCTCTCCTACGCGAGCATCGTGTATGACGTCGTCATCACCTGCATCTTCCTGGCGGCGGCGGTCTATACGCTGGACGCGCGGCGCTACCGCGGAAAGGGGGCGTGACGCCATGATGAAGCAGACGAATCCCAGAGATCAGAAAACTTCACAAAAAGGGCCAAAAACACAGAAGCCGAAGAAAATGCAGAGAGCGCGCCTCCGCGCCGGCGCCCTCTCGCTGGCCCTGCTGCTGGTCGGCGCGGCGGCCCTGCTGACCCTGTGCGCCGTGACCGACCACCTCGAGCAGAAGAACGGCTGGCGCAGGGATATGTCCTTCAACGAGATGACCACCCAGAGCGAGACGACCCTCGAGGTGCTGCGGGAGATCAAATACCCCGTGCACATCTACGCCCTGTTCAGCAAGGGCAACGAGGATCAGCCGCTGCTGGAGCTGCTGAACCGCTATGCCGCCGAGAGCGACCTCATCACCTGGGAACAGACCGACATCGGCCTGAACCCCCTGCTGCTGGAGCGCTACCGCACCAGCTCCTCCGAGGACGTGATCACCAACAACTCCCTCATCGTCACCTGCGACGACACCTCGCGCTTCCGCGTGCTCGGGCCGCAGGACTTCATCAGCTACAGCTATGACGTGGAGGAGGGTGTCTACAGCCTGGGCGGACTGACCTATGAGAGCAGCATCACCGCCGCCATCCGCTACGTGACGCAGGAGACCATTCCGCGCGCGATGCTCCTCCAGGGTCACGGCGAGCTGGACGCGGACAGCACCGCCGCCTTTGCCTCGCTGATCGAGAGCAACGACGTCGAGGTTGGGTACTACAACATCCGCGCGCAGGACATCGTGCTCTTCCCCGAGGATCTCCTGGTCATCCTCAGCCCGACCAAGGATTTGGGCGACGACGAGCTGGTCATCATCCAGGACTTCATCAGCCAGGGCGGCAGCATCCTGATGACCTGCGACTTCACCGACCCCGTGGCGGATATGCCGAACTGGGCCTCCCTCATGCGCTATTACGGCTTCCTGCCCAAGGAGGGCCTGGTGGTCGCGAGCGAGGAGGAGCCCTACACCTATTACGACGAGAACCGCATCTATCTCCTGCCGGCCATGCAGTCCACGGAGATCACGGCGGACCTGGTCGCCGCCGGCGCGAACGCGCTGCTGCTGGCCGGCAGCCGGGGCTTCGCCATGCCGGAGGAGAGCGACCGCGACCTCTCGACCAGCGCCGTGCTGACCAGCGGCTCGCGCGCCTACCTGCGCGTGATCACGGACAGCACGACCACCCTCGCCCAGCAGGAGGGCGACGAGATGGGTCCCTTCGCCCTGGCCCTGCAGGCCCGCCGCATCACCACCGACGGCTATGTGAGCCGCGCCTTCATCTGCGGCTGCTCGACCATCCTGACCAGCGCGACCATCTGGAGCATGACCGACTCGCAGGAGCTGATCGTGCGCGTGCTGGAATACCTGCTGAACATGGAGCCCGTGGAGCTTGAAATCATCCCCAAGGTCGCCATGCGTCCTCAGCTCTCCCCCCGCAGCGCCACCCTCGGCACGGCCCTCGCCGTCGCCCTGCCGGTGATCGTCTTCGCCGTCGCGGCCGTAGTGCTGGTGAAGCGGAAGAATCTGTGACGAATCCGGCTGAACCGGATGAACGCGGGGATCGCGTGAAAGGCGGCTCCGGCCCCTCTGTCCGCCCTCCGCGCGGCCGGATCTCCTGATGGGATCAGGCCGGTCTTCCAGCCCTCCGCAGGCGCGCCCGTCCGCGCCGCGGCGCAGCGTGTTCCCGCAGGACAGCCCTGCTGATCAAAAAAACCAATCAAAAGCTCCGAAGGGAAAGGCCGCGAGACGCTTCCCTTCGGAGCTTTTGTCTTCTTTTCTTCCGTTTACGGGGTCTCCTCCGTATACGCCGCCCGCTCGCCGCCGATCAGCGGCCAGCGGCTGTAGGCCATCGTGAGATGCGCCTGTCCCAGGGCGCTGTATGTCCCGCGCAGGGGCACGGCGACAGGCCGGATGTGCATGCCGACAAACGTGTCGCCGACGTCGATCGCGGCGTCCGCCTGCACGGCCTGCACGAGCACCGGGCTGGCCAGGAGCTTCCACGCGCCCGTGGGCACGCTGCCGCCCGCCTTGGGCCGCGGAACCGCGTGGACGCGCGTCAGGCGCAGGGCCTCCTGCACGGACTGCTCCATCACCAGGGCGCGGTTCAGGTGCTCGCAGCACTGGAAGACCGGGTGCAGCCCGCGCTCGAAGCACACGGAGAGCATCGACTGGGCGATGACCAGGCCGAATTCCGGGACGCTCGCGCGGCCGATGCGCGCGCCGGCGACCTCGGACGTGGAGCAGCCGAGGACAATCAGGGCGCCCGGGCGGAGTGAGCCCGCGCGCGTGAGTTCTTCAACGCAGGTATCCAGCACGCGGCTGGCTTCCTCACGGAGTTCATCTGGTGTCATAAGGGTTACCTCCTGTCGGTTGCTTTGCTTGATCTTTCTTCCGCCTTCGCGCCGTCCTCCCGCACCTCGATCTTCGGGACGGCGGGTTCCTCCGCCGCAGGCTGCGGCCTGGGCTGGATCGCCCCGGCGATGCCCTTCTGCACCTCGCCCGCGGCGGCTGACACGGCGCGGGCCAGCTGGCTCCACTTGCCGCCCACCGCCATGTCCCAGGCGTTGGCGGTCGCGAGGGCCACGAAGCGCCCGGAGAGCTGCAGCAGCATCCGCCGCGTGTCCGCATCCATGTCAATGCCGGCCTGGATCACGTTGGGGGCGTTGCGCACCAGGAGGGTCTTCATCTCGGCCGTGGTGGCCGCGCCGCTGGCCTCCAGCAGGCGGAACACGCCGTCCACAAAGCTGTGACGCTGCTCGCGGGTGGCCTGGTTCAGCCAGTCATGCAGGGATTTGTCCAGCAGCTGGGAGGAGAAGGTGGTCTCCTTCGCGCGCTCGAAGAGAGGGCCGCTCATCTGCCAGCTGAACACATCGTGCTGCATCAGCCCCACCGCGTCCGAGCGCACCACCTGGCGCCGGTCGTGGGCGTCCATCAGCAGGCCCACCACGGAGGACTGGGGGATGTAGAGCTTCAGCCGATCCTCGACGCGCTGATAGCCTTCGCCGGCGCTGGTGGCCGGGTCGAGGCCCGGGCCGTCGAAGGAATAGGCGGCGGCGATGCGCGCCTGGGTGGCTTCATCCGCGTGGGCGGAGGCGTAGAAGGCGAGGTTGCCGCCCTTGGAGTGGCCGGTCAGCAGGATCGGCCCGGGGAGGACGGCGGCGGTCTGTGCGAGGTAGCGCACGGCGGCCTCCTGGGCGGGCACGGTCTCGTAGGACATGTCGAAGTCCTCGTGCCAGCCCACCAGCGTGGAGTCTGTGCCGCGGAAGCAGATGAGGACGGCGCCATCCCCGGTCACGGCGGTCATGGCGGAAAACTGCACCCGCGCCGCGGTGTCCCGGCGGTTGACGTAGCGGCAGATGCGCAGACCCTCGAAGCGCCTGGACGCGGCCATGGCGTAGAGGGCGTCCAGCCTATGCCGGGCCAGATCGTTGGCGGGCTTATTGCAGGCGTCGGCGTAGACCGCCACGTCGTGCAGGGAGAGCCCCTCCGCCGTCGAGGCCAGGTCGCCCATGTCGTTGTAGCAGAGCATGGCCAGCAGGGCCGCATCCGCCTCGCCCAAAGGCACCAGGGTCAGGGGCAGGTCGCCGCGCCAGGTCAGGTAGTCAAACAGGTTTGCCATCGTCTCGCCTCCAGGGTTATTGTAGCGTTTTCGGGCGGATTGTCAATGCGGGGGCGGAACGCGGGTTGAATGTAGAGCTGGTGTGCCGGCGGAAAAGAGACGGAGCTTTACTTTTAACGTGCTGGGACGCGAAAAACCTTTACTTTTGGGGCTGTACTTGATAAGATAAGTAAAGGTCAAACCAGATGATTCCAGATTCAGGCTTGTCTGAACTGCCGAAGCGGGTTTCAGCAGGCCAGAGGCGCCTTGCGATAGACGAGAGGATCCCTATGACCAATCAGGACATGCTTCGGATTGCGCTGAGACAATCCGCGGAGGACATCGGGTGCCGGGCGGAGGATTTTCTGCTGCCGGAGAACGCTGTAGTTCCGTTTCACCTGGGAGAGAGGGCGCGGAAGTACCTGAAGGAGCCCATCTCCTGCACCCTGGTCTCCTATGGCGGCAATGTCGTCGCGGCGGCGACGGACGAGGTGTCCGGCCTCGTGGCGGAGTACATCGGCAGGTATGCATTCTACCACTGCTTCGAGACGCCCAACCTGCACTGGCTGGATGACCGGCTGAAGGAGAAGGGGCACCGGGTCTGCTTCATGGCGGAATACTATCTGCCCGACATTGCGAGGATTCCGGAGCTCTCCTGCGGATATGAGACGCGGCTGCTGCAGCAGGCGGATTTTGCCGGACTCTACCTGCCGGAGTGGGGCAACGCCCTGTGCGAGGACAGGAAGCACCTGGACGTGCTGGGGGTTGGCGCCTATGACGGCGGCAGGCTGATCGGCCTGGCCGGCTGCTCCGCCGACTGCGACGAGATGTGGCAGATCGGCGTGGACGTCCTGCCCGCCTACCGGAGGCAGGGCATCGCCTCGGCGTTGACCAGCAGGCTGGCGCGGGAGATCCTTGCCCGCGGCAAGGTGCCGTTCTACTGCTCCGCGTGGTCCAACATCCGCTCGGTGCGCAACGCCGTGAAGAGCGGCTTCATCCCCGCCTGGGTGGAGCTGACCGCCAAGCCCACGGCCATTGTGGAGGAACTGAATCAAACCATTCATCAATAAAACACGCTGCCATCAGGAGGCAGCGAAGGGGTGCAGGGGGTTCGGAGCGCCCGGAAAACTCCCCAGTGGGGAGTTTTCAGCGGAGTACGGATAACGGGCGGCAGCCCCGGACCGATCGCAAAGCCCCCTGCCCGCGCCTGCAGGCGTGGAACCCTGTTAAGGAGCATATCAAAATCCCTCCCGCTTTGGGAGGGACTTTTTGATAGGATTCACTCAGTTGGCCGTGCCTTCGGCGGTGGTATCCACCGGCAGGTCGCTGGCCGTCGTGGCGCTCGCATTGACGATCGCGTCGTACTGCTCCTGGGTGATGACGCCGTCCTTGAGCAGATCGCTCAGCACCGGGTTCTCACTGGGGGCCGCCTCGGGGGCGGTGCCGTCGGCCGGAGCCGCGGGGGCTGTGCCGTCGGCCGGAGCGGCGGGGGCGGTGCCGTCAGCCGGCGCCGCGGGAGACGTGCCGTCGGTGGAGGCAGCGGGCGCTGCGGGGGCGTTCTTCTGGATGTAGGCGATGATGGCGTCATAGGTCTCCTGGGTGATGACGCCGTCCTTCAGCAGCTGCTCGAAGGAGACGCGCATGCCGCCGCGATGGCCGAAGCCGCCGAACCTGCCGCCCTTGAAGCCGTTGCCGTTGGCGGGCTGCTGGGGCTGGGTCTGGGTGGCGCTGCTGGTGCCGTCGGTGGGAGCGGTGGGAGCGGTCTGGCTGCCATTGTTACCGGGAAGCTGGGGCACCTGGCCGTTGTTGTTGCCGGGGAGCTGGGGCATCTGGTTGTTGCGGTTGTTATTGCCGGGGAACTGAGGCATCTGGCCGTTGCCGCGGTTGCCGCCGGGCATCTGGCCGCCGCGTCCGCCGCGGGCCATCACGGCGCTGGTGGTGTTGGCGAGGGTCACCGCGTCCTCGGCGGAGGCGGTGAGGGTGAACAGGGCGCTGAGGAGCAGCGCAAGGCTCAGGGTGATGGCGAGAATCTTTTTCATGAGGATACTCCTTTCTGATGTCAGCCTTTCGGCCTGTTGATTCGGGTGGCTCTGCTGGGAGGGTACCGGTTCCCCTCCGGCAGGATCATTCTCGCATCCCCCTGTGAATCCGGTTTGCAGGCCGGATGGTTTTTTTCTGGCCTTTATGCGACGGTTTGGTGAAGAAGCGCGCCCGGCGGCGCGGATTGAACCTTTTATGTTTTTCTGACGCGGCGTCCTTGTGGGGAGCGGGAAAATCCGCTATACTTTTCCCGTTTCCGTCAGAGAGGAGGGAGCGCTGTGCGGTTCACCAAGATGCAGGGCATCGGCAACGATTACGTCTATATCAACACCATGGAGGAGACCGTGGGGGATCCCTCGGCGCTGGCCGTGCGCATGAGCCGCCCGCATTACGGCGTCGGCGCGGACGGCTTGATCCTGATCGGGAAGAACGAAGCGGGCGAATTCACGATGCGCGAGTTCAACGCGGACGGCTCGGAGAGCGAGATGTGCGGCAACGGCAGCCGCTGCGTCGCGCGCTACCTCTACGACCGCGGGTACGCACTCAGCGAGGAGATCGCCCTGCGCACCGGCGCGGGCCTCATCCGCGTGCACGTGATCCCCGACGCGCAGACCGGCAAGGCCTCGCGCGTCCGCGTCGACATGGGCGTGCCGGAGCTGCGGCCCGAACGCGTGCCGGTGAACACGGAGGCCCGCTGCGAGGAGGGCGTGCCCGTGACTGCCGCGGGGCAGCGTTTCCTCGCGCACTGCGTGTCGATGGGCAATCCCCACGCGGTGATCTTTGTGGAGGACGTCGGCCGCGTGCCGATCACCGTCCTCGGCCCCGCGCTGGAGCACCACCCGGTCTTTCCGCGGCGGGCAAACATTGAGTTCATCCACGTGACCGACCGCGAGCATCTGGAAATGCGCGTGTGGGAGCGCGGCAGCGGCGAAACGCTGGCCTGCGGCACAGGCGCGTGCGCGGCGCTGGCGGCGGCCTGCGTGACAGGGCGCTGCGGCAGGAGCGCGGACATCGAGCTGCTGGGCGGCACCCTGCGGGTGACCTGGGAGAGTGACGGTCACATCTACCAGGAGGGCCCGGCCGAGTTTGTGTTTGACGGCGAATGGCCGGATTAGATTCATTATCTTCATCAACCACCCCCCCATGAAGGAGGCGCTTATGTTCCACATCAACCACGCATTCACCCAGCTTCCGGGCTCCTATCTCTTCGCGGAGACCGCGAAGCGCACCCGGGCCTACGAGGCCGCGCACCCCGGCCGGGAGGTCATCCGCCTGGGCATCGGCGACGTCACCGAGCCGCTGGTGCCGGAGGTCGTCGCGGCCCTGCACCGCGCTTCGGACGAGATGGGCGTGCGCGAGACCTTCCGCGGCTACGGCCCGGACTACGGCTACGCCTTCCTGGTGGACGCCATCCGCGAGCACGAGTACGCCTCCCGCGGGGTGAACCTCGCCTTCGACGAGGTGTTCATCTCCGACGGCGCAAAGTGCGACGTGGGCAACATCCAGGAGCTCTTCTCCCAGGACGCGGTGATCGCCGTGACCGACCCGGTCTACCCGGTCTATGTGGACAGCAACGCCATGGCGGGCCGCGCCGGCGACTGGACGGGCGACCGCTGGAGCCGCCTGGTCTATCTTCCCTGCAACGAGGAGAACGGCTTCGTGCCGCCCCTGCCGGACAAGCCGGTGGACGTGATCTACCTGTGCTATCCGAACAACCCGACCGGCACCGTGCTGACCCGCGATCAGCTGAAGGTGTTCGTGGACTGGGCGCGGGCCAACGGCGCGCTCATCATCTACGACGCGGCTTACCGCGCCTATGTGCACACGCCGGACATCCCGCTCTCGATCTATGAGATCGAAGGCGCGCGGGAGGTCGCCATCGAGTGCTGCTCCTACAGCAAGACCGCCGGCTTCACCGGCACGCGCTGCGCCTGGTGCGTCGTGCCGCACGGGGTGACGGGCCTGGACGCGAACGGCAATCCCGTGGAGCTCAACGCGCTGTGGAAGCGTCGGATGTCCACAAAGTTCAACGGCGTGAGCTATCCGATCCAGCGCGCCGCGGCGGCGATCTATACGCCGGAGGGCGCGCGCCAGGTGCGCGGCGTGATCGAGCGCTACATGGTCAACGCGAAGATCATCCGCGAGGGGCTGCAGGGGCTCGGCTACCGGGTCTTCGGCGGCGTGGATTCGCCGTATGTGTGGCTGCGCGTGCCGGAGGGCGTGACCTCGTGGGAGTTCTTTGATCTGCTGCTCGACAGGTGTCAGGTGGTCGGGACGCCAGGGAGCGGCTTTGGCCCCAGCGGGGAAGGGTATTTCAGGCTGACGGCGTTTAATACGGAGGAGAAGACAAGGCAGGCGGTGGAGAGGCTCGCCAGTCTCAGGAAGTGAGACTGTGATTGCAAGGTGAACTGTAGTTGTTCTCGCTTTCTATCGCAAATTGATGGCTCTACTTTCCCGAAAGGGAAAGTAGCAAAGGTTTCCGGGGGCGCCGAACGCCCGGAAAACTCCCCGGTGGGGAGTTTTCAGTGAGGCGAAAGCGGCAGCGACAGCACGTTGCGACGTGTGTCCCCCGAAAAGTCAAGCGGTTGTTTTCCTCGTTATCTGTCGCAAGTTGATGGTTCTACTTTTCGTGACCGAAAAGTAGCAAAAGGTCCCGGGGGCGCCGAACGCCCGGAAAACTCCCCGGTGGGGAGTTTTCAGTGAGGCGA
>CAMNLM010000061.1 GCA_946543085.1 uncultured Clostridia bacterium
CGCATGTCCGTGCGGCCCGACGGGTCGCCGATCATGCCGGTGCCGCCCCCGAGGAGGACGACCGGCTTGTTGCCCGCCATCTGGAGGCGCTTCATCAGGCAGAGCGCCATAAAGTGACCGACGTGGAGCGAGTCCGCGGTCGGGTCAAAGCCGATATAAAATCTCGCGCCGCCGTTGTTGATGAGCTCGCGGATCTCCGGCTCGTCCGTGACCTGCGCGATCAGGCCGCGGGCCTGCAGTTCCTCGTAAATGCCCATGGTGATGTTCCTCCTTTGGTGAATCGTGCCTCCCGGCGCGCCCGTCCGCGCGGAGCCCCGCGTCCCAGGCCCGGAAGAAAATGAAAAGCCCCTGTTCCCCATCCGGGAACAGAGGACGAAAGGAGCGGTTCGTGGTACCACCTCTGCTTTGAGGACAGACGCGCTGTCCCCCTCGCGCGCGCTGTATCGGGCGCACCCGACTCCGCCTACTCGCGCACGCGCTTTCAGGGAGCGGCTCCGGAGTGTATTCGCGCGCCTTCCCCTGCGTCCTCGCACCGACCGGACGCTCTCTGGAGGTTCCACCGCGTTACTCTTCTCTGTCATCGCCTTGGTGTACGTGGGCATTATAGCAGGAGTCGGCGGGAATTGCAAGCGTTTGTGACCGGAATCCTGCATACCGGCAGCAGCAGACAAAAGGCGGATTGCAAAAAAGCCTTGCTCATGATAGAATAACCCCATAAGGTGGTGAAGATCATGAGCGGCAAAGTGTACACCATTGAGGAAATCCGCGAGCGCATCCTGCCGGTTGTCAAAGCCCACGGCGTGCGCGCCGTGCGTCTCTTCGGGAGCTATGCCCGGGGCGAGGCGACAGCGCAGAGCGACATCGATCTGCTGATCGACGGCGGCGCTATCCATACGCTCTTTCAGCTGACAGCCTTCCGCCTCGCGCTGGAGGATGCGCTGGAAAAGCAGGTGGATGTCGTGACCATGGAGGCGCTCAGACCGGGCTTTTCCGCCCTGATCGCGAAAGACGAGGTGACGCTCTTTGACGCTGCGTGACCGTGCCGCCCTGGAGGATATCCTCTCCTACTGTGAACGGACACAGAGCTACCTGAACCGTTCAGGAAACTCACCGGAAGCGTTCCGGCAGGACACCATGCTGCAGGATGCCTGCTGCATGTGCATCGTTCAGATCGGCGAGCTTGTCGGTCTGCTGTCCGATGAGGCCAAGCAGGCCATGCCGCAGATTCCGTGGCGCAGCATCAAGGAGACGAGAAACTTCTACGTCCACAATTACGGCCATATCAATGTTTCCTACGTCTGGGCCACTTTGCGCGAAGACCTGCCGCAGCTGATGGAAGTCTGCGCCGCCATGCTCTCAGACGCCGAATAAACAGACCCCAGCCGATCGCTCCAGGGGAACGAAAGGCTGGGGTTTTTGATTTACTTCTCACACAGCTCGCAGAACCTGTCGATGTCCTTGCGGATGACCTCCAGCGAGGAGCGCCAGAAGTCCGCGCTGCGCACGTCGATGCCGACGCTCGCGGCGACGTTCGCCACGGTGTCGGAGCCGCAGGAGCGCAGGAGCTTGTTGTAGACCGGCACGAAGTCCGCGCCCTTCTCCAGCCACTGGGCGAACACGCCCTTGCCGAACAGCAGGCCAAAGGCATAGGGGAAGTTGTAGAAGTTGAGGCCGGAGGAATAGTAGTGGCTCTTGCAGGCCCACATGTAGGGATGGCGGCAGTCCGCCTGCAGGCCGTCGCCGTAGGAGGCGTCCTGCGCGCGGAGCATTGCGTCCTTCAGCTCGTCCACGGTCATCGCGTGGTCGGGGCGGGTGTCCACGACCTCCTGCTCGAACAGGAAGCGGCTGTAGATGTCCACCACGGTCTGGGTGGCCTCCATCAGGCCGTTCTCCAGCAGATACAGCTCCTCCTCGGGCTTGCAGGAGGCGAGGCACTGGTGGCTCAGCATCGTCTCGTTGAAGATGGACGCGGTCTCCGCCAGGGGCATCGGGTAATTCCGCAGGATGCTCGGCAGGCCCGTCATGCAGCGGTTGTGCCAGGCGTGGCCCAGCTCGTGCGCGAGGGTCGACACGTCGGAGAAGCTGCCCTGGAAGTTGGTCATCACCATGCTGCGCTCATATTCCGCGATGCTGGAGCAGAAGGCGCCGCCGGTCTTGCCCTCGCGGGGATAGATGTCGATCCAGCGCTGCTTGAAGGCGTTGTCCATGAAGTCCGCCATGTCCGGCGTGAACTTGCCCATCTCCCTGAGCAGCTTGTCGTGCGCCTCCTCGATGGTATAGGTTGAGGACTGGCCGACCGGCGCGAACAGGTCATAGAAGGGCAGGCCGTTCTCGTGGCCGAGCAGCCTGGCCTTGGTGCGGAGATAGCGGCGGAAATGCGGCAGGTACTCGCGCACCGCCGTCCACAGGGCGTCGAGGGTCTCGCGGTCCATGCGGGAGCCGGAAAGCGTCATGTCCAGCACGGAGTCATAGCCGCGGGCCTTGGCGAGGGTGATGGCCTCCTGCTTGATGCTGTTCAGGCAGTAGGACATCGGCAGCTCCATCTTGGCGTAGGAGGCGATCTCCGCCTCGTAGGCCTCGCGGCGCACGTCGGGGTCGGGATCGTAGGCCTTGGCGCGGGCCGCGCTGAGCGGGATGTCCTCGCCGCGGAAGGTGACCAGGTGGGTGGAGTCCAGCTTATCGCGCAGCTGGGAGAAGGCCGAGCCGCCGGAGAGGCTCATCTGCAGAATCCACGGCTCGATCTCCGCGGGAATCGTGTGCCTGGCCTCGTCCGCCATCTCGCGCAGGGCGAAGGCCACCTCGCTGAGCTTTTCGGAGGAGGCGATCACCTCGTCCAGGTTCTCCAGCGAGCCGATGTAGCGCTTCAGGGCGGAGAGGATCAGGTTCGCGTCGTTGCCCAGCACTTCCACCTTGCCTGCGATCTGGGCGGCCTGGGGGTTCAGCGCGTCCACCGCGAGCGTCATCCAGGCGTATTGGCCCAGGCGCTCCAGGGTTCTTTCCAGGTTGTTCATGGCATCGTACAGGCCCTCGAGCTTTTCCTTCGGCGGCAGCCCGGCGTCCAGGGCGGCCTTCGCGCTCTCGATCAGGCCGGGCACGCTCTCCAGATCGGCGGCCATCTTCGGGTCGTCGAAGCCTTCATACATGAAACTGAGATCCCATCTGTCCTGCATGGGGAATTCCTCCTTGCGATATGAGCTCACGCTTCCGCGTCATGTCCATCTTACATGCTGGTGCGTGTTTCGTCAAGGCGTCAGCCGGATGGGCGGGAGCGCTCAGGTCCACTCGCTCCGGAGGGCGGCGTACCATACCTCGTCGCAGAGGCCCTGGTTGTTCCTGCCCGCCTGGCGGAAGACGCCCTCCTTCCGCATGCCGGCCTTTTCCATCACGCGGCCGGACTTGGGATTGCGGGCGTCGTGGGCGGCGCAGACGCGGTTCAGGCTGACCTCGCCAAAGAGATAGGCCATCACCGCGCGCAGGGCCTCGGGCATGATGCCCCTGCCCCACTCGGCGCGGCTGAGGCAGTAGCCGATCTCCGCGGCTTCCGTCGCCTCATTCAGCCGCACCACAGAGATGCTCCCGATCACCCGGTCCGTCTCTCTCGGCGCGATGGCCCACTGGAAATAATCGCCCTCGCCGTAGTGCGAGACCCAGTCCTTCAACACCATGGCAGTGATCTCCGCGCTGCCGTGGGGCGGCCAGGTCAGGTACCTCGTGACCTCGGGATCATTCGCCCAGGCGGCAAACATGTCCTCCGCATCGTCCAGGCGGAAGGGGCGGAGAATCAGCCGCTCCGTGGCGAGGGGCTTCGTGCCGAGTTTGTTCATGGGAGGGTCTCCTTTGTTCGTCCGGTTTGGGGAAGGAGACGAAGGAGCCGCCGCGCCGGCGGCAGCTCCTTTGTCCTTTTTTATTCTTCAAGAAATGGCTTTGCCAGTATCCCGCCCGCGTCCACATGCAGGGCCTGGGTGGGGCAGACCTGGAAGCAGTAGCCGCAGCCGATGCACTTGTCGGTCTTATGGGCTTTCCGGTCGGTCAGCTCGATGCCCTCGTGCCAGCAGACGTCCTCACAGCGGCCGCAGCCGATGCACTTGTCCGCATCCACCTGCCAGCTCTGGTAGGCGTCGCCCAGGGCGTTCTGCCGGGCTTTGGCGAAGTCGCCGGACATGTTGAACAGGCGCAGGGCGTCGCCGCGCAGGCTGTCCATGTCGGGATAGCCTGCCTCGTCCATCCACTTTTCCAGGTCGCTGATCACCTTTTTGCAGGCCATTGTGCCGCCGGAGCAGGCCAGCGCGCCAAACTGCACGCAGTCGCTGCCCGCCATGATCAGGCGCGCGGCCTGGTCGAAGGAGAACACGCCGCCGCCCGCGTACATGGGCAGGGTGATGCCGTTATTGCGGCCCTCCGCCACGGCGTAGCAGACGATCGGGTTGGCCTGCGTGCCGCCGTAGCCCGCGCCGGGGCGGGGCTGCGTGCGCTTCCAGTCCAGATCCATGCAGAAGGCCTTCCAGCGCGCCGTGGGGCCGACGGCGTCCGCGCCGCTGGCCTGCGCGACGCGCATGGAGGTCAGCACGTCGCAGCCCTCCACGGCCAGCTTGACCATCACCTTCACATGCGCGGGCGCGGCCTTGCGGATCAGCGCGGTGCAGTGGCGCACCAGCTCGTAGTAGTCGAAGATGCGGTCCTTCGCCACGGCCACGCCGGGCGTGTTGAAGTGCAGCTCCAGGGCGTCCGCGCCCGCGAGCGAGAGCTCCTTCGCCTGGTGCACCCAGTCCTTCTCCCAGTCGCCGCCCTTGACGATGTCGCTGTAATGGCCCACCGAGACCCACAGCTTGATGTCGGAGTCCAGCCCGGCGCGGGCGGCCTTGACCTCCTCGCAGTACTGCTCCAGCGTCGAGACGCTGTCCGGCACCTGGCGGCCCACGGCGTGGCTGTGGAAGCAGGCCTCGCCCCGATAGGCCGCCGAAGCGCCCGGGGAGAAGAAGCTGCCGCCGCCGCTCCCGTGGCCGAAGTTGCGCATGGTGATGGCGCCGGGGCGCATCTTCGCGCTCTTCTGCACGTTCCTCGCGCCCTGGGTGGCCGGGGAGGAGGCCACGACAAAGGGGTTGATCATATCCAGGGATTTCACATACAGATCAGCCATTGCATTCACCGCTTTCCAATAGTTTGAGGAGGGTCTGGGCGTCGGAGCGGAACTGCTCGACCGTGTCGTCCCGCACGAACTCGAGCAGGGCGCACCGCGTGCCGCCGATGTCCGCCGCGGCGTCGAAATAATACTGCCACTCGGCGGCGTTCAGCGGGCCGCGCTTGCCGTCCGGCCAGGAATAGACGTGGAAGTTCAGCAGCCTCTCGCCCATCAGGGCGATGCCCCGCGCGCGCTCCCGGGGCGTCAGCGCCACGGTCGGCTGCCAGAGGCAGTAGAGGTTGGGATGGTTCGCCTCCGCCAGCAGGCGGTGCGCCGACTCGTTCGTGTCGGTCAGGGTGTTCTTGTGCCACTCAAACGCGACCTTGATCCCTTCGCGGGCCGCCGCCCCGCCAATCATCGCGGCCTCCTCCGCCAGGCGGCGGAAGGCCGCTTCGTCCACCTCGGCGGAGGCGTGCGTCCCCGCCCAGACGCGAATCAGCGGCGCGCCCATGGCTTTTGCCGACCGGAGGCTCCGCGCGAAGGCTTCGCCCGGGTCTTCGTTCTCCCCCAGGCGGAAATAGGAGCCGTAGGCGGCGACCTTCAGCCCGGCCTGTTCTGTTTTCCGGCGCAGCAGGGCCGCGCCTTCGGGATCATCCGGCTGGACGTGGACGTTTTCGGACCACTCCACGGCCTGCAGGCCGCACTCCTTCAGCAGCGCGATGACCTCATCCGCGGTCAGCGGCATTTTCTTGAAGGTCGCGGAGACCGCGCCGGGAATCCACCGCGTCCTCACAGCTTCAGCACCGCTTCCCATACGCTCTCCTCCACAGGAATCCCCTGTTCCATGTTTTCGGCGCGGGTCTTCATCATGTTCTTGCCTGGATAATAGACCGGGCGGGCGGGGTCGACGGGCTTCGAGGTCTGCATGTCGGCCAGCGTGTCCCGCACCTTCTGCGCGAACTCCGCGCCGTCCGGCAGGCGGTTCAGGTCGATCGCGATGAAGACCTGGCTGAGCTCGGTCTCGGTGGGCAGCTCGCCCACCTGGCGGGAGGTGCGGCCGCCGCTCAGGGCGGAGGCAATCAGGTCCAGCATCAGGGAGATGCCGCTGCCCTTCCAGTAGCCGATCGGCAGCACCTGGTGCGTCGCCAGGATGTCGGCGGCGTTGCGGGTGATCTGCTGGTCGGGGTTGAAGCCGCCGTCCACCGGCAGCTCCCTGCCCTGGCGGGCGTAGCTCTCGAGCTTGCCGTAGGAGAACATGGAGACCGCGACATCCAGCAGCACAGGCGGCTCGTCGCCGTTGGGCACGGCGAAGACCACCGGGTTGTTGCCCAGCCGCGCCTCGCGTCCGCCCCAGGGCGGCATGTTCGGCACGGTATTCGTCCACAGGATGCCGATGCAGTTCTCCTTCACCGCCATCAGGCCGTAGTTGCCGGGGCGCATCCAGTGGTTGGTGTTATTCAGGGCCACCACGCCGATGGTCTGCCGGTGGGCCAGCTCGATGGCCCGCTCCATGCAGCGGTAGGCGTTCAGGTTGCCGCAGCCGCGGCGGCCGTTCCACCGCTCCAGCATGCCCAGGCTGGCCTCCGGCTCTGCCTCCGCGTTCACATCCACCGAGCCGTTCTCAATGCTCTTGATGAACTTGGGGAAGCGGTTGAGGCCGTGGGTGTAGATGCCGTCCCGGCTGGCGTCGGCAAAGAGCGTCGCGGACAGCTCCGCCCGATCGCCGGTAATGCCGTATTTGTTCAGCACGCGGATGAATTCGCTCCGCATGGTTGCATAGGGAACACGCATGGGTTTCTCCTCCTTGCAGGTGGGGCTGG
Organism: uncultured Clostridia bacterium; assembly: GCA_946543085.1. Lineage (GTDB taxonomy): Bacteria > Bacillota > Clostridia > Christensenellales > Aristaeellaceae > RUG11272. The sequence goes on from CAMNLM010000061.1 coordinate 6,940, forward strand.
CGGGCGGCGGCTCAGGGAAAGCTCAGCCCTTGACCGCGCCGACCATGATGCCCTTGACGAAATAGCGCTGGATGAAGGGATAGACGCACAGGATGGGGATCGTGGCCACCACAATGGTCGCGAACTGGATGGTCTCGCTCATCATGAAGCCCTCGTCCGTGTCGGAGAGGATCAGGATCTCGCGCAGGATCAGCTGCAGCGGGTAATACTTGCGGTCCTTGATGAACAGCATCGCGTTGAACCAGCTGTTCCAGTGGGACACGGCGTAATACAGGGCGACCACCGCCACGGAGGGCAGGATCAGCGGCGTGATGATGCGGAAGAGGATGGTCAGGTGGCCCGCGCCGTCCAGCTGCGCGCTCTCCTCCAGGCTGTCCGGCACGCCGGTCATGGCCGTGCGCACGATGACGAGGTTGAACACGTTGATCAGCGAGGGCAGGATCAGCGACCAGATGGACTTATACAGGCCCACGCCCTTCACCACCAGGAAGAAGGGGATCATGCCGCCGGAAAAATACATGCTGAAGACCACCAGCAGGTTGAAGAGGCTCTTGAGCATGTACTTCTTGCGGGAGAGCACGTAGGCCGCCACCAGCGAGAACAGCATGTCCAGCGAGGTGCCCACGATCACGATGAAGAGCGTGTTGCGGTAGCCCGTCCAGATATTCTGGTTGGCGATCACGGACTCATAGGCCGCGAGGGTCGGCTTGATGGGCCAGAGCAGCAGGCCGGAATGGGCCATGTAGGACGCGCCGTCGCTGAAGGAGCCCGCCACCACGTGCACCAGGGGAAGCAGGATCAGCACGCACAGGAGAATCATCAGCAGGTCGTCGGCGAAATAGAAGATGCGCTCGCCCAGCGGGATGCGGATGGCCTTCGCGTCCCTGCGCTTGGATAGAGATGTCATCTTGGCTTCCTCCTCTCACCACAGGCTGTTGCCGCCCATGCGGCGGGTGATGCGGTTGGTGAAATACACCAGCACGAAGCAGACCACGGAGTTGAAGAAGCCGACCGCCGTGGAGTAGCTGAAGTTGACGTTCTCGGCGAAGCCGCGGCGATAGACGTAGGTGTTGATGACGTCGGCCCGCTCGTAGGTCAGGGGCGTATAGAGCAGCATGATCTTTTCATAGCCCACGTCGAACATCTTGCCCACCTTCAGGATGAACATGATCACGATGGTCGGCACGAGGCACGGGATCGTGACATGGATGATCTGGTGCCACTTGTTCGCGCCGTCCACGCGGGCCGCCTCGTACAGCTCCTGGTCGATGGCGGTCAGGGCCGAGAGGTAGACGATGGAGTTCCAGCCGATGTTGGACCAGATGTCCGACACGATGTAGATGGGGACGAAGTAGTTCGGCTCGTAGAGCATGTTCGTGACCGGCATGCCGAAGATGCCGTGCAGCAGCATGGTCACGCCGCCGGTGCGGCTGACCAGGTCGCGGATGATGCCGCAGACAACCACCACGGAGATGAAGTGCGGGATGTAGCTGATGGTCTGCACGATGCGGCTCATCCTGCGGGAGCGCAGTTCATTGATCAGCAGCGCCAGCACGATCGCCGAGGGGAAGGAAAAGATCAGTGTCGACAGGGCGATGGTGAAGGTGTTGCGCAGCAGGCGAGGCAGGAAGGGATCGTTGAAGAAATTGATGAAGTGCTTCATGCCGACCCAGCGGCTGCCCATGATGCCCTTGGCCGCCTTGTAATCCTGGAAGGAGATGACCAGGCCGCCCATCGGCGCGTACTTGAAGACAAGGAAGTAGACGAGGACGGGCAGGAACAGCAGGTACAGCCGCCAGTTCATCTGGAAGTCCCGGCAGATTCTCTTGCCCAGGGGCATGCGGGGCTTGTTGATAACCTGCCCCTTCGCGGGCTTCGACAGGGTGCTCATGTGGGTCGCCTCCTCACGCTCATCGGATCGGTGTAGGCTTTCTCCAGCAGCCGGGTGGTCTCCAGGGCGTCCGCGGGGGTGATGAAGGGCGGCTCTCCCGCCTCCAGCCTGCGGTAGAAGTCCTCGATGAGGGGACCGTGGCCGCTGCCCCAGTAGTCCTTGCCCACGGCCAGCTCCGTGGTGTAGTCCTCAAGGGATGTGCTCTCCGGCCCCCTGACCGTCAGGCGCGCGCCGTCCAGGTGCATCTCGCCCTTCTCAAACAGCAGGTGCAGCTGCACGGGCAGGTTGTTCGGGCCGCAGTTGCTCGCGTAGAAGAGGTAACGCCCGCCCGCCGCGTCGGTCAGCAGCATGTCGCAGGTGTCCTCGGTCTCGATGGTCTCGGCCAGACGCTTGGCCGACATGGTGCAGCCCCGCAGCTCCAGGCCGCCCGCCAGCCAGCGCAGCAGGTCCAGGGTGTGCACGGCCTGGTTGATCAGCACCGAACCGCCCTCGGTATCCCACCGGCCGCGCCAGCCGCTGTCCCGGTAATAGGGCTCCGCGCGGTTCCAGGTGACGAAGGCGCTGCCGCCCAGCATCCGGCCCAGCGCGCCGCCCGCGATCACCTCTTTCATCCGCCTGGAAGCGCCGTTGTAGCGGTTCTGGAAGCAGACCGTGAGCGTCTTTCCGCTCTCCCGGGCCGCGTCCTCCATGGCCTTGGCCTCCGCCAGGGAGACGCCCATGGGCTTCTCGCAGAGCACGTGCTTGCCCGCCCGCAGGGCCGCGATGGACATCTCCGCGTGCAGATAATGAGGCACGCAGATGTGCACCGCGTCGATGTCGCCGCGGCGGATCAGCTCGCGCCAGTCGGCATGGCCCTCCGCGTGCTGCTCCTCCATGGCCTTGCGCAGCTTCGCCGCGTCGATGTCGCAGACGGCGCGCAGCTCCGCGGTGGTCAGCTTGCTCAGAGCGTGAAAGTGATTGCCGGAGATCATGCCGCAGCCGATGATTCCTACGCCGAGTTTCGCCATCAGGGTTCCTTCTTTCCGTTTGGTTCTTTTTTTGGGGGATGGGATCAGGTGCTGTATTGCTCTTTTTCTTCAGACTTTCTGTGTGGGCTGCGGGGGTTCCTCGCCCGCGGGCGCGGGGCTTTGCAGGCGTCCCGGTTTCACTCCGGCAGCTCGCCGCCGCACTTTTCGCGCAGGAGGGCGCAGAATTTCTCTTCGTCCACGGGCACGTCGACCCAGCCGCCGCCCGTCCAGTCGGAGAGATGGATGGCGTTGGAGATCTCCAGGCCGTTGATGCCCTCCAGGCCGTTCGCGTAGAGCGGCGCGCCGGTGAGAATCGACTGGCAGAAGTTCTCCATGATGCCGCAGTGGGAGGTGTATTCGCCCTCCACAGGCACTTCGATGGCCTGCATCTTGGGCTTGCCGAGGCCCTTGGTCCAGACCGCGTTGAACGCGGGCTCCTCCATCTCGAGCTGATCGAAGTGGATACGGCCGTTCTCCACCACCAGCCGCCCGCGCGTGCCGTCGATCTCCAGGCGGTTGGTGCCGGGCGCGTCGATCACCGTGGTGATGTAGGTGCCGATGCCGCCGTCCGGGAATTCCGCCATGGCGATCACGTCGTCCTCGACCTCGATCTTCCGGTGGCGGCCGTAGTAGACCTGCGCCTTCACGCGGCAGGGCATGCCCACGATCCACTGCCACATGTCGAGGTTGTGCGGGTTCTGGTTGAGCAGCACGCCGCCGCCCTCGCCCTTCCACGTCGCGCGCCAGCCGCCCTGGTCATAGTAGCTCTGGGAGCGGTACCAGTTGGTGATCAGCCAGTGGGTGTGCACGATGCGTCCCACCGCGCCGGACTTCACCAGCTCGCGCGCCTTCACATAGACCGGGTCGGTGCGCTGGTTGAAGTCCATGGCGAAGCGCAGCTCCGGGTGAGCCTCCGCCACGGCGTTCATGCGCCGGACCTGGCGGGTGTAGACGCCGGCGGGGTTTTCCACCAGGGTGTGCAGCCCGTGCTCCAGGGCGTAGATTGCGAGCGAGGGATGCAGATAGTGCGGCGTGCAGATGTGCACCGCCTCCACCAGGCCGGAATCCATCAGCGCCTCCGCGGAGTCAAAGTACCGCACGCTGTCCCCCAGCGCCTCCCGCGCCGCCTCGAGGCGGGCCGGGTCGGTATCCGCCACCGCGCAGAGGTTCATCGAGGGCACCTTGCCCTGCAGGATCTTGCCCACGTGCTGGCTGCCGATCTTGCCGTAGCCGATCAGTCCGTAACGCACCTGCTCCATCTTTACGCTTCCTCCCACATTTTCTTCAGCAGCCGGACGGCCGCGGGGCCGTCGGCGGACAGATCGTCGGTCTTTCCCTCCACGCTGAGCAGGCCGTCATAGCCCGTGCGCTTCATCGCGGCGAACATTTCGGTGTAGCCCTCGTCGGGCGCCACGGGCACGCGGCGGCCGGCCGTGGTCGCGATGTGCGCGTGGGCGATGCCGGTCAGCCGCTCGATGTCGCTGATGGGCTGGTTCTCCGCCGTCACGTGGTAATAGTCGGCCAGCAGCTTCACCCGGGGGTGGTTCACCGCCGCCACGAGGCAGGCTCCCTCCGCCAGGGAGTTGATCATGTTGCTCTCGCCGCGGTTCAGCGGCTCGATCACGATGGTCACGCCGCAGGCTTCCGCGACTTCGCCCGTCAGGCGCGTGACTTCCGTCAGGCGGCGGAAGGCGTCGCCGTAGCTCATGCCCGCGGGGCGGTTGCGGCTCTTGCCGCTGCCGAACACGGCGATCTCCCCGCCCATCTCCCGCACACGCGCCAGCGCGCCGCGCAGATAGGCCCTGATCTCCCCGTCCGTCGTCTCCGCCGCCAGAAGCGGCATCGTCTTGGGGAAGAGCAGGTTGAAGCACGTCGTGGGGATGGCGGCCCCGCGGACGGCCCGCAGGCACGCGGCGAAGTCTTCCTCCGTCATGGCCGCGATGTAATTGACCGGCGGCTCCAGGTAGTCAAAGCCGGCCGCCGCCGCCGGGCCGATCTGCTCCGGCTTCGCGCAAAAACCGATTTTCATCGTTTATTTCCTCTCTATCTCGTCTCCGCACAGGGTGAGGCGCGCGCTGTAGACGCCGCTGAGCGCCACAACGGCGCGGTCGTTCTCGAAGCGGATGTCCGCCCGGCAGTCCGCCGGCGCGATCACCGTGACGCAGCGGAAGGGCGCCTTGCCCAGGCGCTGCAGCGTGAGCTGAGGCGCGGGCACGCGCAGGCTGTAGCCGTAGCTCACCCAGCCGCCGATGGGTTCCTCGCTGCCCTCCAGGACGGTCGGCGCGAGGGGAACGTCGCCCGCCGCGGTGACGGCGTACCGGCGGCCCTTCGGCGTTTCATACGCATAGCGCAGCCCCTCGCCGGTCAGCCTGCCCGGGGCGAAGTTGAAGGTCAGGCGGAAATCGTGGTCCGCAAGGCCCAGACCCGTGATGCGGTCATCCAGCACGTAGACGTCCTTCTCCAGCCGCACGGCCACCCGGCGGTGATAGACCGGATCGTCCGTGAAGACATAGCCGTTGTGGCTGACGTCGATCACGGCGTACCTGTCGTTCTCCTCGAAGCGGTGCAGGAAGAGCCGCACGCCGCGCACCCGGCTGACCCCGGGCACCGCGCCCATCACCAGGTCGTCGCAGTAGAGCGTGTTGTGCGCCAGCGCGCCGGTGAAGTAGTGCCGCCAGTTCTTCCAGACGGACTGGTTGTAGATATACCGTCCGCCGTCCAGCAGGATGTCCTCGCCCGCGATCTGCAGCTCAAAATGCCCGGTGTCGTTGTGGCTGTGGGTGCTCTTTTCGCCGCGCTCCAGCTGCACGCCGTGGATGTGCATGTAGCTGTCCTCGCTGCCCCAGCCGGTGCGCATGATGTGGATGCCGGCCTCGGTCATGGAGAAGTTGCGCTCCGCCGGCGCGTGGCCCAGCCTGCGCCCGGTCGCAACCCAGAGGAAATCCCCCCGGCCTGTCCACTCGGCCATCTGGCGGAACCAGGCGCGCATCTCATTGAGGTCATAGGGATCCATGGAGAGGTTCATGCCCTCGTAGAGCGAGGTGTCGCTGCGGCGGGCCAGCAGGTCGTCCCGGTCGGCGTCGCCGATCATGGGCGTGGAGAAGTCCGGCTTGAGCTGGCGCAGGATGAACGCGCAGGCGCGGGTGATCGTCTCCCGGGCGTAGGGCGGCACGGGGATGCCGTTCAGCTCGCACAGGCGGGTGCACTGGAAATAACTGATGGCCGCCACCATGTGGTAGATGCTGGTGCGCTCCATGTGGACGCCGTCGTTGTCGAAGGAATAGCGCATCTCGTGCATCACGCGCTGGTAGCCGTGCTTCATCCAGTCCTTCGCGCCGGAGAGCTCGGGGAACATGATCGCGGCCTGCAGCAGCGCGCCGGACTCCATGGTCAGCCAGTTGCTGCTCTTCTCATGGTTGGTATAGTGCGTGACGAGGTAATCGGCGTGCATCTTCACCGCGCCGAGGTACAGGGCCCAGCCCTCCTCGTCGAAAGCCCTGCTCTCCCGGAAGGCGCACAGGCAGGGGATGAAGGCCGTATACAGGCGCATGGCCGTCTCGATGTGCCGCCAGGGATAGCTGGGGTACTGGTGCCGCTTGATGTAGCCCTCCTCGTCCGCCAGAAAGTCACTGAGCGGCCACGCCGCCAAAAAGCCCCGGAGCTGGGAGAGCGCTTCTGTGGGATAGCGCTCGTCGCCGGTCTTCGCGTAGGCGCGGGCCAGGGGCTGCCAGAAGATGAAGCGGTAGAGCGACCAGCTCCACTCGTTGTCGTGGGCCGCGTCGTCCGTGGGGTTGAAGTGCCAGTCGATCTCGCCGGGGAAGGTGTAGCCGTAGATCGTGCGGCGCATGACCTCCTCGGCGTCCTCGATCAGGTGACCGTCCTGGTTTTTGCGCAGGTCGTCCGCGTCAAACAGGTACTTCGGCGCGGTGCGCGTGCGGAAATGCGCAATCACCTCGCGGGCGCAGCCCTCCCGGTCCCCCTTCTCCAGCAGCGCCTTCGCCGCGCTCAGGGCGGGGTGGGAAAAATCCGTCAGTTCGATGATGGTTTCATACCAGGGCATGGCTCTCTCCTCCAAGTCTTCAATCTGCTCTGCGCGCGGAAACACTGGGCGGAACCCTCGGCGCGGCTCGGCCCGGCGTTCCCCAACAGGGGAGCAGGGGCGACATTGCTGCCGCCCCTGCGGATAATGATTGGTTCTCAGTTGGCCATGAAGGCGTCGTAGGCAGCCTGCTTGTACTCGATGGCGCGGCTCAGGCCGTAGGCGTCGAGCTGGGCCACATAGGCCTTCCAGGCTTCCTCGGTCAGCTCTTCCTGACCGGTGATCCACTTGGCTTCCATCTCGTCCTTGTAGGTCTTGATGTTGGCGGTGATGGTGGCGAAGTCGTCGGCGTTCTCGGTGGCGATGGCCGCGCCGGCGGGGTACATGTACTTGCCGAAGTCGGTCTTGGTCCACAGGTGCATGCCGGCGATCTGGGCGGAATAGCTGTAGTACTGTTCATTCACGCGGGTATCCTGCACCACGGGGCCGTTCTGATGGCCGCGGGCATACAGGCTCAGGG
>CAMNLM010000062.1 GCA_946543085.1 uncultured Clostridia bacterium
CGCCACCTTGCCAAGGTGGAGGTCGCGAGTCCGAGCCTCGTCTACCGCTCCATTTCTTTTTTGCGGGTGTAGCTCAATGGTAGAGCCCCAGCCTTCCAAGCTGGTTACGTGGGTTCGATTCCCATCACCCGCTCTGAGAAGCAAAGCAGCGCCGTGTTCATCACATGGTGCTTTTTTTGTGCCATCACTCGTTTTTTTCTCAAAAGGTAATTGCCAACTCGCGCATGTTTGGAGTATAATAGATGCAGTTCGGAGGTGTATCATGTTCAGCGGTTTTCCCCCTGAAACCGAACAGTATTTCCTCGACCTTCGGTTTCACAATCACATCACCTGGTTCCATGAGACACACGAGCGCTACCTGCGCGACGTTCAGCAGCACTTTTATGAGTTCATCGAGGATATGCTGCCCGCGCTGACGGAGATCGATCCGCAGATGGAGCAGCGCCCCTATAAGGTGCTTGCGCGCATCCGCCGGGACACACGCTTCACAAAGGACAAGACGCCTTACCGCGATCATCTCTGGATCTGGTTCCACCGTGCCGGTGAATCCCGCGAGGACTCCCTGGGCTACTGGTTTGAATACGGGGTCTCCTCGCTGAGCTGGGGTCTTGGCAGCTGGGGTGAATGCAAACCGATGATGGAACTGTTTCGCCGTGAGATTGAAGCGCATCCGGCCCGTGTTTCCGGGATCATCAGCAGCTGCAATTTGCCGCAGCGCCACCTCGTCGCCTTCGGGGACACCTGGAAGAGGCTGGAGGTGCCGCCCGGTGTGCCCGATCACCTGCGCTGCTGGTACACAGCCAAGCGCATAGGTATCGAGCAAACCCGTCCGGACTGGGAAGCGGTGACGAGCCGCAGAATCCTGCAGCTTGTCCGCGAAGACTACCAGACGCTCTCCCCCATCTACAAGCTGCTTATTGGCATGTCGGACGAGGCGCAGAGCGATAAGCAAGAACGCAAACGTACATAATACATACAGAATCTGATCAAAGGGAGATAGTTATGGACTGGAAGAAACTCATCAGCGGCAGCGACGTTCGCGGTGTAGCCTATGGCGACCACCCGACGCTGACTCCGGAAATTGCCCGCGCGCTGGGCTGCGCTTTTGCGCGGTTCGTTGCCGAAAAGAATGGCAAGACACCCAGCCAGATCAAAATCGCGCTCGGCCGTGACAGCCGGCTGACAGGACCGGCGCTTCTCAAAGCGGCCGCCGAGGGCGTGTCCTCATCCGGCGCAGCCGTGGATGACTACGGCCTGTGCACCACGCCCGCCATGTTCATGGCAACCATCACGCCCGGCTTCGAACCGGACGGGTCCATCATGATCACCGCAAGCCATCAGCCGATGGACCGGAATGGCCTGAAATTCATCACGGCGCAGGGCGGTCTCAGCTCCGCCGAAGTGCTGCAGCTGCTTGACACAGCGCAGGCCCTGGCGGACGAGCCGTTCGCCATCGCGGGCGCCATTCACGAGCGGCCTTTCCTGCCGACTTATATGGAGCAGCTTGCCGACCGCATCCGCAAGGGACTCGGGACAGACGTAGAGAAGCCCTTGCTTGGCCTGCATGTCGTCGTGGACGCCGGCAATGGCGCGGGCGGCTTCTATGCGGAGCTGATGGAGAGCCTTGGCGCATGGATCGAGGGTAGCCAGTTCCTGGAGCCGGACGGCGCCTTCCCGAACCATATTCCCAATCCTGAGGATCCTACGGCCATGGCCTCCATCACCGAAGCGGTCGTTCGAGCCCAGGCCGATCTCGGCGTGATTTTTGACGCCGACTGCGACCGTGCCGCCGTAGTGGATGCCGACGGCAAATCGATCAACCGCAACCGTCTGATCGCGCTGATGGCCGCCATTCTGCTCGACGAGAAGCCTGGACAGACCATCGTCACAGACTCCGTAACTTCCTCTGGCCTGCGCAAGTTCATCAACGACTGGGGCGGCGAACACTATCGCTATAAGCGCGGCTACCGCAATGTGATTGATGAAGCCATCCGTCTGAACGACGAAGGCATTGACTGCCCGCTCGCCATCGAGACAAGCGGCCACGCTGCCCTGCGCGAGAATCATTTCCTGGACGACGGCATGTACCTGGTGACAGTGCTGATTGTAAAGGCGATGAAGCTCAAGCAGCAGGGACAGACGCTCGGTTCCCTGATCGCGGATCTGAAGGAGCCCGCCGAAAGCACGGAAATCCGCCTCGGCATCACGGCGGAGGATTTCCGCGAATATGGCCGCCGGGCCATCGCTCGTGTCATGGACTATGCCAACGCTGTCGCCACCTGGCATATCGCGCCGGATAACCGCGAGGGTGTCCGCATTTCCTTTGACCTGGATGGCGGGATGGATAACGGCTGGTTCCTGCTTCGCCTGTCGGTCCATGATCCCGTTCTTCCGCTCAACTGCGAGAGCGATATTCCCGGCGGCGTCAAGACGATGCTGAAGGCACTCTATGACGTGCTGGACGGCGCGGAAGGGATTGACCTTGCGCCGCTCAAAAAGGCAATCGACTGAGAAATCTCAGCGCTGACAAAAAGCCACGGTCTGACTGTACAGAGCCGTGGCTTTTTGTTTGGCGAAAGATCTGATCAATTTCTCCTGCGGTTGTTGGAATTCGCGATTGCGAGCAGCCGCAGCAGCTGCGCAATGGCCGAGAGCGCGGAAATCACATAGGTCAGCGCGGCGGCGCGGAGCACCTTGCGCGCGCCTTCCTCTTCCTCCATCGTCAGATAGCCGCCGCTTGTGAGCATCTGGAGTCCCCGGCGGCTCGCGTCAAACTCGACCGGCAGCGTGATGAGGGAGAACAGCACAGCGAATGAGAAGAGAATGATGCCGGCAAAAACGAGCGGCCGGAAGGAGAATACCAGTCCCGCGATAAAGATCGGCATGGAGAGCCTGGAGCCATAGTTGCAGACCGGCACAGCGGCCGAGCGAAGAACCAGAGGCGCGTAGCCTGTGTATTTCTGCATGGCGTGCCCGGCCTCATGCGCGGCAACAGCCAGCGCGGAGACGCTGTCGGAGGCAAACACCGCGTCGGAGAGGTTGAGCGTCTCAGTCCTCGGGTCGTAATTGTCCGTCAGCTGGCCGCTGATGTGGGCGAGGCTGACGTTGTTGTTTCCCTCGCGGCGGAGCAGTTCCATCGCGACCTCCCCCGCTGTGCGGCCTGCCCTCGCCCGCATCGAGCTGAACTCCTGAAAGACGCGGCTGACATGTCCCTGCGCCCACATGCCAACAAACATCAGCACGATCACAACCAGGTACAGCGCGTTCGCAGCGTTTAAACCATTGTAACCGCCGTATCCGTAATAACCTCTATACATAAGATGACCTCCTTGCCGTGATAGACTGTGCGGTCGATCGCACAACCAGATCATATCACAAGAAACGGATCACGGCAAGTGCCGCGCGAATTGTGCAGGGTCTTTGACGCTGTTTCGGAATCGCACATCTGTATTCGAGCGCAAAAAAACACGGGCAAGCCGCTTCGCTGTGCAGCACGCCCGTGTTTTCAGATCGTTGCTTATGCGATTTCAAGGGCAATTTCCATCATCTGGGTGAAGGAATTCTGCCTCTCTTCCGCCGAAAGCTCCTCACCTGTAAACGGATTGTCGGAAATGGTGCAGATGGCAAGCGCCTGTTTGCCGGCCTGCGCGGCATTCAGATAGAGGGCGAAGGCTTCCATCTCGACCGCAAGCACCCCAAGCTGCTTCAGCTTCTTGCCGGGCATGGACACATCGTAGAAGACATCCGAAGAATAGACAGCGCCCGGAACGGCGTGAACACCGAGCTTCTTGGCGGCCTCCACAGCCTTGGAAAGCAGTTCATAGGAGCAGCAAGGCGCCATGTTGCCCTGGAAGCCGAACTGCGCGCCGTAATTGGAATTGGTGTAGGCGCTCATGCCGATAACGACATCGCGAACCTTCAGCCTTTCGCTGAGCATGCCCGCCGTGCCGACGCGGATGATATTCTCCACCCCATAGAAGTTGAAGAGTTCATAGGAATAGATGCCGATAGACGGGATGCCCATGCCGGAGGCCATGACTGAAACAGGCTTGCCCTTGTAAAGGCCTGTGTAGCCCTGGACTCCGCGCACGTTGTTGACCAGGCGTGCGTCCGTCAGGTAGGTGTCCGTGATGAATTTCGCGCGCAGCGGGTCACCGGGCATGAGCACGGTCGGCGCGAAATCACCTGCTTTGGCGTTGATGTGAGCAGTTGGGATTGGCATGCAGGTCATCTCCTTTTCTATTCATCATTTGTAGTTTCTTCCATAAACACCAGAAGCGCGGGCCTGCAGCCTGTCGGCCAGCAGATCCCACTCCTGGAGCTGAAGCAATTCCACGCTTCCATAAGGCGCGTCAAGCAGCGTCTCAATGGACTTGCGGTAAGGCTTGAGCAGGTCGAGCAGTTCTCCGGCATCCGGCCTTCGCCGGTTTTGCAGCCGGCTGGAAAGCAGCAGCGCAGCGCTGAGCCAGCAGCGGTTCAGAATCGCCAGCAGCACCTGCTCCATATTCTCTGTTACCGGGTAAACGGCTTTGGCCTGCGCCGCCTGCGCGATTTCTCCGGCCAGCAGCGGCGCGAAAGCGTCCGTGATCGCCTCCTGATAGACTGTGCGCACGGACACGGTTTCCGGATGGGCCAGCTGGGGAATGAGCATGGAGAGGAATGTGAGTTCCTCCAGCCGCAGCGGAATCGCCATGCGGAGGGCCAGATTCAGCCGCTCCATGGGATCAGTGATACCGGCCAGCTTTTCACCCGCCAGCGCTGCTGATGACTGTGCTCTCTGGGCACAGATCTGCTTGAGGACGTCTTCTTTGCTCACAAAATAGTGATAGAAGCCGCCCTTGCTGCCATGAATCACATCCAGGATGTCCTGGACGCTCGTCTCCTCATAGCCGCGCGAACAGAAGAGTTCTTCCGCTACACGCAGGATTTCCTGTTTCTTTTCCTCACCTTTACGCATCGGGATACTCCATTTTCTCCGGTTTCGGGCATCAGACTGCGCGCGTCGCGTGCTTCAGCCATTCAGCTTCGTCGCCCTTGAAGTAAGGCAGAAGGTTTTCGCGGACCTGCTCGTGATAGGCGTTGAGCAGCCGGACTTCTTCCGCGCTCATGAGCGAGAGATCTATCGCGTCGAGATCAAAGGGCACCATGGTCAGATACTCCAGGTGGAGGAAACGGCCGTAGCTGTTGGTCACCCCTTCGACCACCACCGTCAGGTTTTCGAGGCGCACGCCAAACTTGCCCTCCAGATAGATGCCGGGTTCGTCGCTCGTGATCATTCCAGGCTCAAGCACAGCGGAAGCCGCGTTCTCCGTGTGGCGCCAGCGGAAGGCCTGCGGTCCCTCATGAACACCGAGCACATAGCCGACACCGTGGCCGGTGCCGTGGTTGTAATCCAGGTTCTCCGCCCAGAAGGGTTCGCGCGCGGCATAATCCAGATTCATGCCGGTGCATCCATAGCGGAAATGCACATTGCCCAGGCGCAGGTGGGAGCGGAGCACCATCGTGTAGTACTTCTTCTCCTCGTCTGTCAGCGGACCCATGGCGAATGTGCGCGTGATGTCCGTCGTCCCTTCCAGGTAGTGGCCGCCCGTGTCCGCCAGCAGGAAGGAGGACGGCTGGACGGGCACGTTGCTTTCTTCCGTCGCGCTGTAATGAATGATGGCGCCGTGCGGTCCCCAGCCGACGATCGGATTGAAGCTGGGCTCCAGATAGCCCTCCTGCTCCTTGCGGAAACCTTCCAGCTTCTCAGCCACGGACAGCTCCGTCATGGGCTCCTTGCCGATGCTGTGTTTCAGCCAGTACATCAGCTTGGTGACTGCCACACCATCCTTGATATGCGCCTTCCGCATATTCTCGACTTCGGTCGGATTTTTCGCGGCCTTGGGCAATTCTGTCGGATCTCTGCGATCCAGAATTTTGACGTTGGCAGGCACAGCAGTGAAGATCGCGCTGTTGACAACAGAGAGATTCATCATCACCGTGGTGGAAGAGGGCAGCGCTTTGACATAGCGGTAGATGTTTTCATACGGCTGGAACGTAACGCCGTCCGCCTCAAGGTGTCCGCGAATCTCGTCGGTGAGGACATCCGGATTGATGAAGAGCACCGCGTCTTTCGCCGTGATTGCCGCGAAGGAGAGAACGACAGGCGTGCACGCCACATCATTGCCGCGGATGTTCATCAGCCAGCAGATGTCCATCAGGGAAGCAAGCACCAGACAGTCAGCGCCTGCGTCTGTGAGCTTCTGGCGCACATCGGCCAGCTTTTCTGCGCGGCTCTCGCCCACCAACTCCGCGGGCAGCTCGAAAACAGGCTCCGCAGACAGGGCGGGACGGTCTTCCCAGATCTCCCCTGCCAGATCAAGACTGGTTTCAATGGCCGCTTCATTCTTTTCAGCCAGTTCTTTCAGGCGCTGATACTGCCTGGTGTTGACTGTGCGGCCGTCAAACGCCAGCTTCATCCCCTTGCTGAGTTCTCTGGACAGGTATTCCTCGATGGTTGGAACGCCAGGCTCCGCGATTTTGCAAAGCTCAATGCCTGAATCCTTCAGCTGCTGCGCCGCCTGGAGAAAATAGCGCCCATCCGTCCAAAGCCCGGCCCAGTTTTCCGTCACGACCAGCGTTCCCGCGCTGCCGGTGAAACCGGAAATGTAAGCGCGCGCTTTGAAGTAATTCCCCACATATTCCGAGGAATGGAAATCGTCGGTGGGGATATAGCACACATCCACGCGGTGCTCCTTCATCGCCGCCCGCAGCTGTTTGAGTTGTTCGCGCATGATCTGCCTCCTGTTATAACCCGAGCGTTCATCTATAGAACCGACTTCGGTACAATTTGACTCCGGTCTTATTATAGCGCATGGCCTTCTGAAATGCAACGGTATAATCCGTAAATTCTGCGCCGTGCATATTCTTCCCCTGAAGCATGGATCTATGTTGAATCTTGATGAGAAGCCTCATTTCGCATTGCGTTTTGACAATGGCTAATTCTATGAAATTCTATCAATCTCTTGCTTCCCCGATCCGAATCAGGTATAATACCGCATGGAACCTGACAAAACTGCCTCAGAGGCATCTGCCAAAGCAAGGAGGACACTATATGAGCCGCGTTGTCGTGTTTGATCATCCCCTGATTCAGCATAAGCTCAGCATTATGCGCGATAAAAGGACGGGTGCCAAGGAGTTCCGCGAGCTGCTGGAAGAGATCTCCATGCTCATGATCTACGAAGTCACGCGTGACCTGGAGACCGAAGAAACGATCGTGGAGACCCCCATCACCACCTGCAAGTGCCGGAAGCTGGCCGGGCGCAAGCTGGCAGTCGTGCCGATTCTCCGCGCCGGTCTCGGCATGGTGGATGGCTTCCTGAACCTGATTCCCGCAGCCAAAGTCGGTCACATCGGCCTCTATCGCGACCCCAAGACGCTGGAGCCTGTCGAGTATTACTGCAAGCTGCCCGCTGACTCCACCGAGCGCGAGATTCTCGTCGTCGATCCGATGCTGGCGACCGGCGGCAGCGCCAGCGCGGCCATTCAGTTCATCAAGAACCGTGGCTGCAGCCATATCCGCCTTGTCAACCTGATCGCCGCCCCGGAAGGCGTGAAGCGTATCCAGGAAGACCATCCCGATGTCGACATCTATATCGCCGCACTGGACGATCATCTCAACGAACACGGCTATATCGTGCCTGGTCTTGGCGATGCCGGTGACCGTCTCTTCGGCACGAAGTAATCGCAGACAATCACACATCAGAAAACCCTCGTCACCGGCTCTTTGCGCCGCGGCGAGGGTTCTTTGATCTGATTCTTTGATATGTTACAGGTTCTTCACGCGAAGCGCGCGGATTGCGTTGAGAACCGCGAGCACCATCACGCCGACATCGGCGAAGATGGCCAGCCACATGCCAGCTACGCCCATGGCGCCCAGCAGAAGGCAGATCAGCTTGACGCCGATTGCGAAGATGATGTTTTCGCGAACGATTCGCATGCACTTGCGAGCAATGCCGATTGCCTTGGCGATTTTCAGCGGATCATCATCCATCAGCACAATGTCGGCCGCCTCGATGGCGGCATCCGAGCCGAGAGCGCCCATCGCGATGCCGACATCGGCGCGGGTGAGCACAGGCGCGTCATTGATTCCGTCGCCGACAAAAGCAAGCACGTCTTTCCGGCTTTTTTCGTTCAGCAGTTTCTCCACCATGGACACCTTGTCCTGCGGCAGCAGCCCGGCGTGAACCTCGCTGATGCCCAGATCCCGCGCAACCTGTTCCGCCGCTTCAGGACGGTCGCCTGTCAGCATGACCGTGCGGGTGACTCCCCTGCGCTTCAGCGCCGTGATTGCTTCAGCCGCATGCGGCTTGACGCGGTCCGCGATCAGGATATGGCCGCAGTAAGCGCCATCCACAGCCACATGCACCACGGTGCCTATGCTGCGGCATTCTTCATACAGCACACCCAGAGCCTGCATGAGTTTTTCGTTGCCCACGGCAACCTGTCTGCCGTCCACGATCGCCTGTACGCCCTTGCCGCTGATCTCCTGCACATCGCGCACGCGGTTCTCGTCGATCTCCTTGCCGTAGGCTCGGCGAAGGCTCTCGCTGATCGGATGAGAGGAGAAGCACTCCGCGTATGCGGCCATCTCGATCAGTTCGTCCGTCGGCACAGTTGCGTGGTGTACGCCCGCGACCTCGAAAACGCCCTCTGTCATTGTGCCGGTCTTGTCAAAAACCACTGTACGGGTGGAGGCCAGCGCCTCCAGGTAGTTGGAGCCTTTGACCAGCACACCGGCGCTGCTCGCGCCGCCGATACCGGCAAAGAAGCTCAGCGGTATGGAGATGACAAGCGCGCAGGGGCAGGAAATAACCAGGAAGGTCAGCGCGCGCATCAGCCAGTCCATCCAGTCCGGGCTCATGCCCATCACCAGGCGGATCACCGGCCCAAGCACAGCGAGCGCGAGCGCGGCATAGCAGACCACAGGCGTGTATACCCTGGCAAAACGGCTGATAAAGGCTTCGCTCCGGCTTTTGAGCGAGGACGCGTTCTCCACCATGTTCAGAATCTTGGACGCCGTAGATTCGCCGAACTCGCGGGTCGTTTGTACTTTCAGCACGCCGGTCATGTTGACGAAGCCCGACAGAACGTCCTCGCCCGGCTTCACGCTGCGCGGCAGGCTTTCGCCGGTCAGGGCGGCCGTATTCAGCGTGGAATGGCCTTCCACGACCGTTCCGTCGATCGGCACCTTCTCACCGGGAGCCACCTGGATGATGGAGCCGATCTCCACTTCGTCTGGATCCACCTTCTCCGTTCCCGCTTCGGTGACCAGATTCGCATAATCAGGACGGATATCCATCAGTTCCGAGATGCTTCTGCGGCTCTTGCCGACAGCAACGCTCTGGAAGAGTTCGCCGATCTGATAGAAGAGCATGACCGCCACAGCTTCAACGTAGTCCCCGCTCTTGAGAATGCCCATCGCGAGCGCGCCGATCGTCGCCACCGCCATCAGAAAACACTCATCGAACGGCTGGCGGTTCCTGATGCCCTTGCCGGCTTTGAGCAGCACGTCGTAGCCGATGATTCCATAGGGGACCAGATAGCACAGCAGCTTGACCCAGCGCAGGCCCTCCCCTTGCAATGGGATGAAATGCAGAGCAATCAGCAGCGCAGCCGCGATGAGAATGCGGATCAACGTCTTTTTCTGCTTACGGTTCACGGTTCACGGCCTTCTTTCATCAGTCGGGAGCACTGAAGCGGCTTCCTCTATATTGATTCATCTTTAGCCATCAGAAGAAGATCTCGCAGTCGTCCTCGACCTTTTTGCAGGCGTTCAGCACGGCGGGCATCACGGATTTGGGATCAGCGCCTTCATCAAATTCCACGACCATCTTCAGCGTCATGAAGTTCACAGTCGCCTGCTTGACACCGGCTGTACTGTTCGCGGCTACCTCCATTTTATTGGCACAGTTGGCGCAGTCCACATCGATCTTATAGGTCTTCTTCATGGTGAGCAGCTCCTTTCTTGTTTACATATGAACATCTGTTCATATGATGCTTTGAGTATAACACATGTCCGCCTGTCTGTCAACTGCGAATCGCATTCTTTTTGCAAACCGGAGAGAACCGGAGAGAAAAATCTCCGGATGATCGATAAAACCGGCTTGGAATCGCAAGAAATCGCCTTGTGAATCTTGCATCCGCTGTGAAAATGTGCTAAACTCATTTAGTATGCTCTTAGACCGGGATGGGCATACCTCGATCGCTGTCCGGAATAAGAGATACATCCAATCAGGAGGGAATTGTACCAATGAGCTATACCTGCGAAAAACTGTCCAGCAACAAGGTCAAGATGACGTTTGAAATCCACGCTGCCGATTTCGACGCCGCCATGCAGAAGGCCTATATCAAGAATCGCAACCGCATTTCCGTGCCCGGCTTCCGCAAGGGCCATGCTCCCCGCAAGATCATCGAGTCCATGTACGGCGAAGGCGTGTTCTATGAGGATGCTTTCGACATCGTCTTCCCGGAGGTCTATGACGCCGCGATCGACGAGGCGAAAGTGGAAGCGGTGGATCAGCCTGAGATCAGCATCGACCAGATCGGCGCCGGTCAGGATCTGAAGGTGACCTGCGAAGTGTTTGTCAAGCCTGAAGTCACCCTGGGCGATTA
The DNA here is from genome assembly GCA_946543085.1 of uncultured Clostridia bacterium. Lineage (GTDB taxonomy): Bacteria > Bacillota > Clostridia > Christensenellales > Aristaeellaceae > RUG11272. The sequence continues at coordinate 10,654 of CAMNLM010000062.1, forward strand.
CAAGGGCCTGGAGGTCGAGATTGAGCGCGAGACCGTCACCGACGCGGACGTGCAGCGCCGCATTGAGCAGGATCAGGCGAAGGCCAGCCGCACTGTGGAAGTTCTGGACCGTCCTGTCGCAGAAGGCGATACGGTCAACCTGAACTATGCCGGCACCGTGGACGGCGTTGCCTTCAAGGGCGGCACCGCCGAAAACCAGACCCTGAAGATTGGCAGCCATCAGTTCATCCCCGGCTTTGAGGAGCAGATGGTTGGCATGTGCGTCGCTGAGGAAAAGGATCTGAACGTCACTTTCCCCGAGGACTATCACGCGAAGGAACTGGCCGGCAAAGCCGCTGTGTTCCATGTAAAGGTCAACAGCATCTCCAACACGGAAATGCCTGAGCTGGACGACGACTTTGCCGCCGATGTCAGCGATTTCTCCACCTTTGCCGAGTACAAGGCGGACATCGAGAAGCAGCTGAAGGAGCAGGCTGAGAAGAACAACGAGGTCCAGGCCGAGAACGCGGTGGTGGAGAAGGCCGTGGAGAACGCGACCGTCGATATTCCTGAAGCCATGATCAAGCGCGAGACCGGCAATATCCTGCGCGACATGCAGATGCAGATGGCTTATCAGGGCCTGCGCATGGAGGACTATCTGAAGTACACCGGCCAGACCGCCGAGCAGCTCGCGGACAGCTATCATGGCGAGGCCGAGCGCCGCGTGAAGATTCAGCTCGTGCTGGAAGCCATTCAGAAGGCCGAAAACATCGAAGCGGACGAGGAAGCCATCGAGAAGCAGACCAAGGCACAGGCTGAGCGCATGGGCCGTGATCTGGAAGACTTCAAGAAGAGCCTGAGCGACAGCCAGATGGATGCGCTGAAGGAAGCCGCCGCCGTGCAGAAGACCGTCGACCTGATGATGGCGGATGCCAAGGTGACGGATAAGCCCGAAGAAAAGCCTGCGGAGCCCGCGAAAGCCGACGCGGAATAAGATCGGCCTTACAAGCAAATAGGATGGAGGCGTCCGGGCGATTGCGTCCTGACGCCTCCTGATTTATAGAAGCTGGAGGTCACTTGTATGACATTGATCCCTTACGTAGTAGAACAAACCAGCCGGGGCGAGCGTTCCTATGATATATACTCCCGGCTGCTCAAGGACCGCATTGTCTTCCTCGGCGGCGAGATCGACGATACCGTGGCGAATGCCGTGGTCGCGCAGCTCCTCTTCCTGGAGATGGAAGACCCCGACGCTGACATCAGCCTGTATATCAACAGCCCCGGCGGCTCTGTGACGGCGGGCATGGCGATCTATGATACCATGCAGTATATCAAGCCCGACGTCCGCACGGTGTGTATCGGCATGGCCGCTTCCATGGGCGCTTTCCTGCTCATGGCCGGCGCAAAGGGCAAGCGTCTGGCGCTGCCGAACAGCGAAGTGATGATTCATCAGCCTCTCGGCGGCGCGCAGGGACAGGCGACCGATGTGGCCATCCGCGCCGAATGGCTTGTCCGCACCAAGAAGAAGATGCTGGCCATGATGGCTGACATGACCGGCCAGGAGCTGGAAAAGCTGCAGCAGGACTGTGAGCGCGATTACTTCATGACCGCGCAGGAAGCGCTGGATTACCACATCATCGACGAAATCTATCAGCCCCGCAAGGAAGCGTCTAAGTGAGGAAAGACATGCCAAAGAACACAAGCAACAACCGCTACTGCTGCGCCATCTGCGGCAAACCCGCCACGATGGTGCCGCAGATGATTGCGATTCCCAACGGGCTTTATCTCTGCTCTGACTGCATCGAGGACGCGCACAACCTGGTCTCCAGCATGGGCTTTGGCCGCAAGGACGGCAAAGGCAGTGCGAAAAGCCCCCGTTACAGCGATGGAAATCTGGACGGGGTGGCTGACGAACTTCTTCAGCCCGGCGGAAGGGATATTCCGACACCCAGGCAGATGAAGGAAGCGCTCGACGCCTACGTGATCGGCCAGGATCAGGCGAAGAAGGCGCTGACTGTAGCGGTTTATAACCACTACAAGCGCATGGAGAACCGGACTGACGATGTCGAAATCCAGAAGTCGAACATCCTGCTCGTTGGTCCGACGGGCAGCGGCAAAACCTATCTGGCCCAAACGCTCGCCCGCGAACTCCAGGTGCCCTTCGCCATCGCGGATGCGACCAGCGTCACGGAAGCCGGCTATGTCGGCGAGGACGTGGAGAACATCCTGCTGCGACTGATTCAGGCTGCAGACTTCGACATCGAGGCAGCGCAGCGCGGTATCATCTATATCGATGAAATCGACAAGATTTCACGGAAGACGGAGAACACCTCCATCACCCGGGACGTGAGCGGCGAGGGCGTGCAGCAGAGCCTCCTCAAGATTCTGGAAGGCACAATCGCCTCTGTACCGCCTCAGGGCGGCCGCAAGCACCCGCAGCAGGAAATGATCCAGATCGACACGACCAACATCCTGTTCATCTGCGGCGGCGCTTTCGACGGGCTGCTTCCGATTATTCAGAACCGAATCGGCAAGAAGAATCTTGGCTTTGGCGCCGAGACACAGAGCCGTCAGCGTCCCGATGTCACCGGCATCCTGCACCAGGTGCGCCCCGAAGATCTGGTCAAATACGGCTTCATTCCGGAGATGGTCGGCCGCCTGCCTGTGCTGGTGACGCTCGACGCGCTCACGGAAGAGACGCTTTGCCAGATCCTGACCGAGCCCAAGAACGCTCTGACGAAGCAATACCAGAGCCTGGTTGGCATGGATGGCGTGGATCTGACATTCACAGATGATGCGATTCACGCGATCGCCCGCAAGGCGATTGCCCAGAATACAGGCGCGCGCGGTCTCCGCGCGGTGATCGAGACCATCATGCTGGATACGATGTTTGAACTGCCCAGCGAACCGAATGTGACCGAGTGCATCATCGATGCCGCCGCGGTCGAAGGGAACGGCAAACCCAAGCTGGTTTACCGGAAGGACAGCGACGGCAAAGCCAAAGCATCCAACAAGAAAGCCAAGCCCGAGAATCAGGCTTCCTGATTCTCACGGTCCTGACAGCAGACCCGTAAACCGAAACGATTTGGAGGAACTATGCCCAGAAAGAAAGCTGCAGCGATTACGCTTCCCGTCGTCGCGCTGCGCGGATTGATGGTCTTTCCCCACATGGTGCTGAATTTCGACATCGGCCGCGCCAAGTCCGTCCGCGCGCTGGAGATGGCGATGATGAACGATCAGCCCATTTTCCTGGTGGCTCAGAAGGACGCCGGCGAGGAGGATCCCAATGAGGACGGCCTGTGCCCTGTCGGCACCATAGCGACCATCAAGCAGGTGATGAATCTGCCCGGAGACGCCGTTCGCGTACTTGTCGAGGGCGACTGCCGCGGCGTGATCAAAGGCCTGGTCGATAACGGAGAATACCTCAAGGCCCGGATTGTGCGCTCAGAGGATACTTGGGCAGATGGCATCGAGCTGGAAGCCCTGAT
>CAMNLM010000063.1 GCA_946543085.1 uncultured Clostridia bacterium
ATCACGTGCTCGCTGGCGTCCGTGCCCTGGATGCCCAGCAGGCCCGTGCCCGCGACCGCCGTGTCCACCGCGTCCGGTATCCAGGTCAGGATGCCGTCCGAGAGCGTTACGCCCGTAGGCACATAGGGCTCCGTCTCCCCCGGCCGGATGGCCACCAGGGCGATGGAGAGGTTCGGGTAGGACTGCGTCCAGGCGCTGCAGTCGATGACGACCTTGCGCAGGCCGGTCTCGCCCTGACGGCCGGCGTGGACGCGGGAGAGGTTGGTGATGTTGTACAAGGGGGTTCCTCCTTTCAGTCGGAAAAGAGTTGAAAGTTGAAAGTTTAGAGTTGAGATATAGGAGGCGTCAGATGAAGTATTCGATCATGATGTCCGTCCATGAGATAGCAGTGGGTATGGTAACGGCGCCGTTTTCGTTCCACATGGACTGCAGGCGCAGGGTGCCGGTAGAATCCACATATGCCTTAGCGCACATATAATCGCCATTCGCGCATCCCAGGGCGTGCACGCGCCCGCTGCTAAAGCGCAGATCCTTCGGGATCGCGCCGACGGCGGTTAGGGCCGTGTGCGTATTCTGGTCGTAGGTGAAGCTGAGGGCCACGTTGGCGTGGACGTAGACATGATGGCCGTCCTCGACGCGGTAGTGGATGCCCTGCAGCGGGCCCATGGTGCTGGAGCCGTCCGATATGTTGCTGCCGTTGGCCAGCTTCGTCCACGATGTATTGACGACGGTGTTCGTCAGGGCGTCGATGCGGGCGGTCTGGTTGGTCACGGTGCCCTCGAGGGTGGCGAGGTCTTCGGCGAGGCCGGAGATGGTCGGGAACACGGTCTCGGGGTCCGTCAGGTTCGTGACGCCCGCCTTCACGCAGAAGGTGGCTTCCTTCAGGGTCAGGGCAGGGTCAGTCTCCACGGTGACGCGGTCGCCCAGGCACATCAGGGCGCGCACCTCGCCGCGGCAGAGGTAGACGTCCCGCGCCAGAGTGACGGCAGCGGTATTGCCCTGTACCGTGCCGGGGAGCGCCACGGTGACGCCGTCCGGGCGCGTGAAGAAGGCCTGCACGGTCTGGCCGGTCAGGTCCACGGGATCGCCGCCCGCGTAGACGCTCACCTGCCAGACGTGCGCGGCGTTGTCGCCGGGGAGCATCAGGTAGAGCGGGGACGTGTAGCTGTCCCGGTCAGTGGATGGTTTTTCCAGGTCGACGGTGTGGCGGATGTACCAGTGCATGGTTTCCTCCTTTCAGTCGGAAACAGAGTTGAAAGTTCTGGGGGCGGTTGATGATACGTATTATACGTGTTTATTATGCTGTACGCTGCCAGTATGTCACGCTCACACCGCCGATCGTCGCCGTGCCGATGCTCGACCATGTGCCGGGCATGGTGGGCGTCGCGCCGGTGTTGGTATAGACGCTGCCTACGGGCCAGGGGGCGGAGAGCGCGGCATCGGATAGCTTGGCAGTGGTGACAGCACCAGCCGCCAGCTTGTCGGTGGTGACGGCGCCGTTGGCCAGGTCGGACGTGCCGGTGGAGCCGGTGCCGTGCTGCAGCTTGTCGCCGGAGACGCTGCCGCCCGCCAGGTTGAAGGAGTAGGTGGTCTGGCGCATGTCCTGGATATCGCCCAGGGTGACGGACTCGTACTGCTCCGACAGCACGTTCCAGGTGTAGGCGGTGACGCGCAGCTTCGCCGTCAGGCCGATCAGCTCGTCGATAACCGTGACCGTGTCGAACAGGTGCACGGCCTGCAGGCGGGCGTAGTCCTGGTATTCGGCGGTGTTCTCCAGCAGCACGAAATCGACTTCCATGCCGTAGGAGGGCTCGTCGCAGCCGGCGTCGAAGTCCGCCTGCGCGGCGGCGCGTAGGGCGTTCCACGCTTCCTGCTTCGTGTGGTAGGTGTTCTTGCTGGCATCCGTGGCTTCTTTGCTGTTGAAGGTGACGTCGTAGTCGATCTTCTGGGAGCGGATGACCGGGTAGTCGTCTATTTTCGGACTGTCGATGCAGTCGGAGCGGTCATTGAGCCACAGATTGCCGTTGGTGTCCGCGTTCTTGCCGCAGGGCTGGATGCGGGTCACGACCTCGCTGTCGTCGGTGGTGACGGTGACGCCCAGCAGGTTCTTGCCGCGGCGGACCGTGACGCCCATGTCGCGCGCCTCGTCGCTCATCAGGTAGATGTCGAAGTTGTCGCGGAAGAGCTGGCCGCGCGCCTGCCCCACGATGCCCTCGTCCGGGTCCAGCAGGATCTCGGTGAAGTTCTTCCAGCTGTACTCGCCGGAGACGGGCGGCGTCATGCCCTGGGTGTACAGGCTGTGCTCCGGCGCATAGCGCAGGTTCTGGAAGCAGAAGTTGGCCGCTGTGTTGGCCGCCACGTTCTGCGGCGCGTAGGTGGCGTTCAGGAAGTCGAAGCGCAGGTCGTAGAAGATGTGCAGCGCGCGGGCCGTCAGGGTGCCCTGCTCGGTGTCGGTCTCCACGGAGTAGATGCGGAACAGCTGGTCGCGCGCCACCTGCACCTCGATGCCGTTTTGGGTGACCGGACGCGTCTTCGTGATGCGGTCCGTCACGGTGCGGGAGTAGCGGAGATCCGACGCCAGCATGTAGCCGGTGGCGCCGCCCTTCAGTATGGACACCTTCCACCAGGTGGAGCCGGAGCCGTCCAGCAGCGTGACCTCCACACCCTTCTTATGCTTCGAGAGCGTCTTGCCAGAGGAAGAGGCCTTCTGCCGAAGGCGCGCGCGGGAGACGTTGACCCGGTAGATCCTGCGCGTGACGGTGGTGGTCGTGACCTGCTGGGTCACGGCCTCCAGCTCGTACAGCGGCGACTCGCGCGCGGGCGTGGGCACCTTCACGATGGCGCCCGGCTGCACCAGCGAGAACCGCCCGTCCTCTTCGATGGGCAGCTCCATGGTCAGCTCGTACAGCCCGTTCGCCGTCTCCTCCACAGTGCACTCGATCGGCTGGATCAGGCAGAGCCCGTTGGTGGAGAAGTCGGAGCAGGATTTGGAGTAGAGCGGTATTGCGATCATACGTACCTCCATCTCGGCAGCACGACCACGCTGCCCACTCCTCCCCCGCTCTCGGCTTCCCAGCTGACGGCGTTCATGCCGGGCTGGATGGTCCATGGGGTGCCGGACATGTGGTCGTTCATGAGGGCGGTGCCGTCCGGGGTGAGGGCATCCATGAGCTCGGAGTCCACCACGATGCCGGAGGCGATGTCGGTGAAGTAGAGGGTCTCGCCGCCGATGGTGACGGAGAAGTCGCCGGTGCCGGTGATGATCACCCGGGGCTTCGAGGGAGCCGTGCCGGGATTGTTCAGGCTGCCGGCGGCGGTGTAGGTGATGGCCGCCGCCTCCGGGTACTGATAGCGGAAGGGCTGGCAGATGAAGTTGACGGTATAGCGGCGGCCCAGAAGGCGGCCCGCAGCGGGCTCTGCCTTCAAGGTCTTCACGCGCGCCTTGTAGGCCAGCTCCGGCTCGTCGGAGAAGCGCAGAAGGCCGGTGCCCCGCAGCCAGTCGTTGATGCCCTTGGCCTGCGTCACATCCCGGATGCCGAACTCCTGGTTGACCTCCACGGTGCCGTAGGTGCCGTCCGTGACGTACACCTCGCCGTCCCGGCCGGAGACGTCCTTCTCCTTGCCGTTCAGCGTCGGCGCGTAGCGGGTCGGCCAGGCAGTCATAAGCGCGCCCTTCTCCCAGGAATACGTGCCGTTATACCAGAACCAGACGGATTTTGTAGATCGCATTGTGTTCCTCCCTACTTTCCGACCCCGAGCCCTACGCGCCTGTTGGCGTTGTTCGTGGCCTGCTGGGTGTCCTTGGAGATCACGCGGGCCAGGCTCTTGCCGTTGACGTTCAGGTAGATCGGGCGGCTGTTCTCCGCTGCGTAGACGCTGGTGACCGCGCCGCTGATCGCGCCTTCGAAGTCCGGCAGCACCCGGGTGTTCAGGTTCATGTTGGAGACCACGTCCTGCGCGGTCTTCACGGCGTTCTGCATGGAATCGCGCAAGCCGATCTCGAAGCCCTCGCCGGTGAACGCACCGATGCGCATGAACACCTTGGAGGGGGACTCGACTTTGAGGGCACTGCTGACCGTCTCCGCCACCTTGTCAGCGATCTGCTTACAGAGGGTGTAGATCTCGTCGGCTTTGGAGGCGAGGCCTGCCTTGAAGCCCGCCATGACGTACTTGCCGGCGCCGTACATCTTGGTGTAGGCGGAGTTGAAGTTGCCGATGCTGACGGCGGAGCCCATGACGGTGGATGTAGCAGTCTTCACGTCGTCCGCCTTGGCGTCTACGCCTGAGGCGATCGCGCCGCCCAGCGCTTCGCCTACGATCTTGCCCATCTCTGCGGCGTTGCTGTCGGAGACGGCCACGGTCAGGGAGACGTTGGCGGCCACATCCACGTCGATGTCCTCGGAGCGCAGCTTCTCGACGACGGTATCCTCGATGGGGCTCTCCTCGGATGTCTCGATGTCCGTCACGTTGACGGTGGGCTGAACGTCTACGGGTTCTGTGGTGGTTTCCTCCTCGATCGCCTCGGTGATCTTGTCGGGGACGCTCTCGTCCACGGTGGGCTCGGTGGTGACGGTGGTGGGCACGTCGACGTTTGGCGTTTCTGTGGTGTAGTTGCCAGATAGCAGCTCAAGGATCAGCTTGTTGATGTCGACGCCTTCCGTGCTGTCGACGCCTTCGATTAGGCCGTTTTCGATCGCCGAAGTAATGATCTTACCGAGAGCCTCGAAGTCGAGCGAGCCCAGAAGCCTGTCAAAATTGACCTTATCCGGGTCGAGGTGCATATTGTCGGCATTGAACAGTGCGCTGATCGTCTGATTTATCAGATCCTCGCCGACGCCTTGACTCCTCAGCTGGTCCGCGATCGTCGCGGCGTCAACGCCGCCGCTTTGGACGATCAGATAGTCGTATAGCATGGACTCGATGCTTTCGTCGAGCCCCTTACCGGCGAGATCGCCGGCGGCAACGGTACCGGTGTACTCCTGTTCGCTGAACAATGCGGTAATGGCTTTGGCGATGATGTCAGGACCATAGCCAGCTTCCTGGAGCATACTGACGACCTGATCCTGATTGATGCCTCCGCCGTTGGCGAGCTCGGCCTCGATCTGATCCCAAACGGAAGAGAGCGCAGAAGCTACATCCAGCCCCTCCACATCACCGACCTGTCCGCCGAGCAACTGGGCGATCATCTCACGGTTTTTCGCAGCAGCTTTCGCCATTTCCTTTTCAAAGATTCCCTGCGCTTCTTCGTAGCTCGTCCCGTTGGAGATCATCTCATCGCGGGCGTCCTGCAGTTTCTTTGTCGTGTTTTGATATTCGATGGCGATATAGCTCAGAGCGCTGGTCAGGTCGGCATCCGTGAGCTTGGAGCCGGACACGCCCGCGTTGAACAGACGCTCCTGCACACTGATCAGGCGTTCGGACTGAGCCGTGATGGAGTCTACGGTATCCTGGCACTGCTGCGCCATGGTCGTCAGCGCTTCGCCCTGCCTCCGACATTCATCTGTGGTCGCAGTGGCGTAATTGGCGGCGTACGTTGTCAGGGCGGCTTCCAGCTCGTTCAGCTGGCCCAGGGCTTCAGCTGCCTTGCCGTCGGTATCCTGCCCGGAATTGATGTAATCGATGAGCTTTCGTTTCTGAGCATCGATGACGCCTTGTGCCGTCTCCAGTGCGGCCTGGACCTGCGGATCGTCCTCTTTGATGCCGTTGGTGAACATATCAACTATGGCTTTGGTGACAAAGTTCACACTGGTATCTTCTACGCCTGAAGACAGCGTCACAGCTGACGGGTCCCAATTGGCTTCGAGGGCATCCATGACGGCCTGTGTGATATCCGGGCAGCCGTTTCCTGCCAGGTATTCGGCTATGGATGCCGTGTCGCCTATGGCATACCAGCCGATGATATTGGCGATGTCCTCATTGGACAGATCGAACTCTTCCAGCGCAGAGGCCGCTGCCTGTGCGCCAGCGCTGCCGGCGGATGCCGTTTTGCCATCGTTCCACTTCGCCTTAATGGCCTGCATCGCAGCGTCATACAGATTCGGACATGTGCCCTTCAGGTATTCCGTCAGACCAGTCTCATCGCCAGAAGCCACATAGCTCAACGCCGTCCGGATCATCTCGTCCGTCAGGCCTATATCTTTCAGCTCTTCGACCAGTGCGGCGTTGGCGGTCTCACCCTCTGCCCATTTCGTCTTGATGACGTTCATGACTGCCGTGTAGAGTTCCGGGCAGTTTTCCATCAGCATGGCTTCAAGCCCGGCATTGTCGCCGGACGCCACATATCCCAGGATCGAGAAGATGAGCTCATCGGTGAGGCCCATGGCACTCAGCTCTTCCGACACGGCAGCCGCTCCGGTGGCCTCCCCCTCGTTCCACTTTGTCTTGATGACGTTCATGACGGCAGCGTACAGATCCGGCGTCAGAGATTTCTTCAGCAATGCTTCCAACGCAGCGTCATTCCCTGTCGCCTTGTAGCCGATGATCTGCGCGATGAGCTCCGGGCTGAGGCCCAACTTGTCGAGTTCAGATGCAATCGAATCGGCGATCTCCGCGTCGGATTCTTCGTCTTCCTTAAATTTTGCTACGATAGCATTGCGCTGGGCTTCGGTCAGATTCGGATACTTCTTTTTGAGTTCCTCTTCCAGCTGGGCCTGCGTACCCTTGAATGCCAGGATCTCCGCGATCTGTTCGTCCGTCAGACCGTAGCCCCTCAGCTCTTCCTTGAAGGTCTCAAAGGCTGCGTCCACATCTTCCTGCGCGCCGGAGTTGTCGACGTCCGCAGATGTCGAGACATCATAAGTGAGTTCTGTATCAAGCTGGCCAAGTGAATCGTATTCTACCTGATCGTTGCCAAAGATTGCGTCAAACAGCGCTTCCGTCAGGTTTACCGAACTGGTCGCAATGCCCTTTATGACCGCCCCGGCCAGGTTCAGCACGCCCTGGACCAGCATCGGGACCAGCCTCGGCAGGTCGGAGATCAGCTGTTCCACGATGGCGGTGACCGCGGCGAACAGGTTCTCCGCGATCTGCGGCAGATCTGCCAGCAGGGATTCGAGGATGCCCGGGAGGGCCGCGACCAGCTGTTTCAGCAGGTCCGGCAATTTGCGGGTGATCTCAGCCACCAGCTTCTCCAGCACGGAGATCACCTTGGTGAGGAGCTTCGGGAACTCTTTGCCGAAGGCGTCGATCATGCCGTCCATGCCGCCCTGCGCGTAGGCCTGGTTCATGGCGGTCAGCATGTCGTTCACGCCCTGAACCAGGTCGCGCGCCATGCCGTTGGTGCTCTCGGAGATGGCCAGCTGCAGACCCTCGAAGGCGGACTTCACCAGCTTCACGTCGCCGGCCAGGTTGTCCATCTGCACCTTCGCCATCTTCTCGGCCGCGCCGTCGCAGCCGTCGATGGCGCCGGTGAGCTTCTCGAAGTCGGCCTCGGAGGCGTTGACGATGGCCAGCAGGCCGCTCATGCCCTCCTGCCCGGCGATCATGGCGGCGTACTGCGCCTTCTCGGACTCGCTGAGGCCGGCGAAGCGGTCGCGCATCTCCTCCATGATCTGCATGAAGGGCTTCATCTTGCCCGAGGAGTCGGTGATGGAGAGATCCAGGGCATCCATGGCCTCCGCCGATTCCTTGGTTGGCTTCGACAGGCGCGTCAGCGTGCCGCGCAGGGCGGTACCGGCCTGGCTGCCCTTGATGCCGCTGTTGGCCATGAGGCCGATGGCGGCGGCCATATCCTCGGCGGTGTAGCCCAGAGCGCCCGCCAGAGGCGCCACGTATTTGAACGTCTCGCCCATCATGGAGACGTTGGTGTTGGCGTTGCTGGAGGCCGCTGCCAGGATGTCGGCAAAGTGTCCGGCGTCGCTGGCCTGCATGCCGAATGCGGTCAGGGCGTCGGTGACGATGTCGGAGGTGGTGCCCAGGTCCTCGCCCGCGGCGGCGGCCAGGTTCATGATGCCCTCGATGCCGCCCAGCATCTCCTCAGTCTTCCAGCCGGCCATGGCCATGTAGTTCATGGCCTCGGCGGCCTGAGAGGCGGAGAACTGAGTCTCCGCGCCCATCTCCTTCGCCTTGGCGGTGAGGGCCTTGAGTTCGTCCCCCTCCGCGCCGGAGACAGCGGCCACCTGGGACATGGCAGCGCCGAAGTCCATGCCGGCGCTGATCGCGTCGCGCACGGTCCCCGTCAGCATCGAAAAGCCCTTCGTGACGATCTGGCTCGCCAGCATGCCCTTCATCACGCTGCTGACCCCGCCGAACGCCTTCTGCGCCTTCCCGCCGAGTCCTTCCAATACCTGCGAGTACTGGCTGTCGTCGCCGGTTATGCGGATCTTAATGCTGTCTGCCATGAGCTCACATCCTTTGCTGCATAAAAAAACCGCCCTGTCAGGCGGTGGTCTTCGTCTTCTTCTTCGCCGGCTTTGGTTCCGGCCCCGCTGCCGTGGCCTGCAGTTCCTCCCTGCATCGCCTCAGCGCGGACAGTGCGTGCTGCTTCGCAACGCGCTGCTGGTAGGTGTCGGTATCGTTGATGCGGTAGGTCTGGTCGAGTTTTGCCAGGATGCCCAGGGCTTCGTCGATGCCCTGCAGATAGGCGAGTTGTTCGTTATTCATGGGAAGCCTCCTTTGATGCCTGTATGCCTTTTTGAAAGCCTTCAACTATTCTTCCAGCCAGTTTGCTGCCGTCGATCCTGAGGTTGATCTCCGGACTGTCGTAGCGGATCGCGTCTATCACGTCAGAGTTTACGCCCTCGCGGCCCTTCAGCTCCTCCGCCAGTTCGTCCGTGGTGTATTCGGATAGGCTGCAGTCGAAAAGACGCTGCGCTGTGAACACCTGATGCAGGGCTGTGGACAGGCCGGATATCTTCGCCTCGTCCTCACCCAGCTCGTCGTAGCCCAGCAGGTCGCAGATGGCGTGCAGGATCTCGTGCAGCAGGGTGACTGTCTTCATCTTGTCCGTCAGGTTCCTGTCCAGCAGGATCTCGCTGGACATGTGATTGATCTGGCCGCGCACGGGCTCGTACTTGCTCACGCAGTCGACTTCCCGCAGCGCGTATTCCACGCCCAGGATGTTCAGCTTCGTAATGGACTCAATGTTCAGCATTGCGTTCCTCCCTTCAAAAAAGCACGCCGTAGCGTGCATAAGAAAACCGCCCGGAGGCGGCGGCTTCAGTATTGCCTAACGAATAACGGTAATTGGCCCTCTCGGTATATCACGCTTTCCACGAACACCGAAAGTCAACTGCAGACTATTAGAAAGCGAATTGTACACTTCAGAATTTAGCGCCTCATAGACAGCGCCACTTGACGAGAATTCATTCACGCGAGTATCCAAACGAATATCGTCGCCTTGGCACGTAACAAAAGTGATATCCTTGCTTTCTATGTACAGGCATTCAACCACAGTCATTCAAAAAGCCTCCCCAAGTCGAACTTTCCAATTACATCTTCTAGTTTCTGCCCGCTCTTTGCCAGCCTATCTTTTGCATCTTGAAGCAAGTCATTTCTTTCTTCCTGCGTGAGACCGGGTGTCAAAAGAGAAGCTCTGTAGCTCGCCTGTGCTTCATCTTTAGTAGAACCCCTCTCGAAGTTTGTTTTTCTCATGCAAGCCTCGAAATGACCGACCACTTCGTGCGCGATACCGGCTCTATAAGACATTCTTGCGTTTGCGCTTTTTCCATTCGGATTAGGATAGATATCCCGTCCTATTATGAGCAGATTGAAATTCTCGTTAAAACAAGAATCCTGGTATCTTCCGCGTTGTATTATCTCAGCAGGACAGCCCAATTGGACTGCAAAATCGAATGCGTCTTGATACTGCTTATCCGTCAACGGCTCAGTATTGCGCAGTTCGCCTCCTGCATTGTCCATATTACCAGCACTTAATGCTCTTGTCAACCCACCTTCCGCTTTCCCATCCCTGTACCCCTGCACGAACGTCCTCTGGAACTCCGGCTTCAGACCGGCTCCGTTCGCGAGGTCCCTGTACTGGTCGTTCAGCGCTATGATCCTGCCCTGGCACTGTCGCCGGAGCGTGTCGTCCCCCGCTGCGGCAGCCAGCGTGGCGATGTCCTTCTGCTGGCGGACCGCGGTCTCGCAGCGGCGCATCTCCTGGCTCCATTCGTACCGGGTCTTCGTCCTGCCGTCGATGGTGACCTCCTCTGTGGAATAGTCGCGCATCTCCTGCAGCTGTTCCTCGGTGTAGGCCGGCTGGCTAATGCCCAGCAGGATCGGGTGCCAGCTGTGCCGGCAGTTCCACTCGCCGAAGGGGCGCGGCAGGCCTGCCTGTATCTCCTCGAAGTCTGCGTTGGAGAACTGGCGGCCCTGATACGGGAGATGGTCTTCGGCGCAGAGCATGTGGGCGTCGATCTCGATGCCGTCCGCGCCGAACTGGCGGCCTACCTCCTCCATTATGCTCTGGTTCAGATGGCGCACGCCGTCGAGGATGTTCATGCGCACGGCGGTGTCGAGCCTGCGGGAATAACCGCTCTCATAATCCACGATCCTCGAGCCGTCATCCCGCACCCTGAGGCCCATCTGTCCCGCCTCGCGGAGGGTCCTCCGGATCGCGCTGCCGTAGTCCTCCACGCCGCTCTGCACGGCGCTCACGCCGGCATCCACGGCCTTGCGGTAAGCGTCAGACACTACCGTCGTGTTGGACAGGTTCTGCAGCCTGCCGGCGGTCTCACGGAGCTGTGCCTGCAGTATGCGCTTCACGGGCGCGTCGTTCACCAGCGCGGGGTTCCGGCCCATGACCCTGGCGGCCATGCGGGCGTCCTCTGTGGCCACGTGCTCGAAGATCTTCTGCACGTCTCCGAGGCTCACCCCCGCCGCCCTGGCGATCTGGCGCTGGATGTCCCGCAGGTTCCGGCGCATGCGCCGCAGCTGCTGGAGCCTGTGCACATCGCTCGGTATCAGCGTTCCGATCTCCGCGATGTGTTCGCCCATCTTCTTCAGGTAGTCGTCGGATATCGACCGCATGCGCCTGTAGAATGCGCCGAGGATGCCGTCCAGCTGGTCTCCGGAGAGCGCCGTGAAGGGCTGGGAGCGGGCTTCTCCCCGCGTCTGCCAGTCAGCCATGGATTTACGGTTTGGCGATCTCGGTGCGCTGCGCGCTGCCGGCAGTCGCCGCGCGGAGCTGGCGGAACATGTCGGTCAGCGGGGCCACGGTGCTGTTCAGGCGCTCGCGCCGGGCCTCGTCCAGCTCCTCCTGCACGTGGTTGAAGGCGTTCGCCACGCCCACGTAGATGCGCTGGAGCCTGTCGAGGTTGGTCTTCTTCCCGTCCGGGAATACGCGCCGGCAGGCGTCCTTGCCCAGCAGGATCTCCAGCTCCGCCTGCCAGAGCTTATAGGACGGCTTGCCGATATTCTCACGCTCAGCGCTCAGCAGCTTTTCAAATGTCTCGATGGTGCGCTCCGCCAGCGTGTATTCTTCACCGTCGATCTCGACGATCACTTCCGGTGTATCAGTGTCGATCCTGGTCATTTTTGTGTACCTCCTCGTCTGTAAAGCTCCTTCGTGTAGCTGAACACGCCCACATGGCCGGGCGTTGCCGCCGGGTCGCACCAGAGCGTATATCCCAGCTGCCGCGCCCGCCAGCAGAAGGCCAGGTCCTCGCCCAGCCCCGGCATGGGCGCGAACGGCAGCGCGACCGCCTTCGTCACGTCCCGCAGCAGCTTCGTCGTCATCATCACCGCGGCGAAGCCGCTGCCCGCGATCCCGAATACCCCTTCGGGCCAGTCGGTGATGCGGGACACTTCCAGCTGCGTCGTGCCGTTTTCTATCCTGTATTCCACTTTGTCGTAGATCACGGGCCAGGTCGGCAGGTTCCTGCGGAAGACCAGCCCGGATACATAGTCGCGCCCCTCGTCCAGGTCCGCGCTCAGGCGGACCATGAGATCCGGCGGCAGCTCCATGTCGCTGTCGAGCCACAGCACCCTGTCCGCGCCGGACTCCAGAGCTGCTTCGGCCAGCCGGTTCCGGCTGTCGTAGATCAGCGAGCTCTGGGCGGTGGCCAGCGTGGTCTCGCCGGGACGCTCCATCCTGTTGTAGCTCGTGAAGAACGCCGTGTGGACCATGTCCATGCACGGCACGCAGATCATCGTCTTCATGCCTGATCCTCCGCTTTCGGCTCGAACTGCGCTTCGAATTCGTCCCACTCGGCCTGCTCTTCGCCGGAGAGCTCCACGGGCAGGGCAAACGCCGCCTTGCGCCGCTTCATGTTCCTGTCATTGCCCGTATAGCCGCGTATGTCGCGCAGCTGCAGGATGTAGTGGTCGCCGCTCAGGGTATCGTAGAGCAGCTTGAACTCCCACCAGTGCAGCGGCTCCTTCCGGCGCCAGCTGCAGTCGACCCCGTGCTGGTCCTGGATCGCGATGATGATCTCGTTGAGATCCCAGTCAAAGGACACCGTCGGGCCCTCCTGCTGCGGCAGCGAGCCGACCGGCGGGGAGGGATAGCCCCGCAGGAACTCCGAGATCGCATCCAGCGCCTCGGCCGCGCTCTCGTCCTTCAGCACGCCCCCGAACACCATCTCCTGTATGTCCTTCAGCCCCTCGGAGAGCTTCGCCATGTCCTGCAGCGTCTTCGGATGGTAGTTCAGGCTCCGGATCGCGCCCAGCACCCGCAGCCAGGTGCGGTAGTCCGTATCGATCGGATAGGAAGAACCTCCCACCGTGAGGGCGGTGGGAGGCGGGTCCATGGCGTAGTTCGGCCGCAGCATCAGTTGCCGCTGGCGGGCGTGAATGTCGGCACGCCGGCGGTGGATACCGTGTAGGTGCCGCGGGTGATGTCGCCGCCCAGGTTCAGCGTGAAGCTGATCTTGCGGTCAACGGTATTCATCTCGCCGAGCACCAGCGTGGTCTGGTCGATCTTCCAGGCCTGCTTGCCGGTGCCGGGGAAGCAGATCAGGCAGGGCACGACCGCGTCAGAGCCGGTGGGCAGGTTGTAGAACATCTCGTAGATGAAGTCGTACATGGGGTTGCCCTCGTTCATCACGATCTCCTGCGGCAGCTCGGGCTCGTAGTGGTCGACCTCGGTCATGGGCATCTCGTAGCAGATGTAATCCTGGTTCTCCGTCTGGGCGCCGGGATTCAGCGAGAAGATCGTGCTCTTGTCGATCCTGGCCCAGGAGGGCGTCTGGCCGCCCTTGCTGGTGTCCAGGAAGGGGATGCACTGGTGTTTCTTGAGCATGGTTTCAGACATTTGTTTTCAGCTCCTTTACTCTGTTTCTACAGGTCGTCGTCTGTGGGTACGTCTTTTTCGTATTCGATCTGGAACTGGATCATGTACTTGGCCATCGTCATATCCTGCGCCACCATGTAGCCGCTCTCGTTGGGCAGCACGCGGACGTCCGTCACGCGCATGCCGTCAGGGAAGGCGGGCACACGGCCCGCGCGGGCCTCGGCTTCCACCCAGTCGCCCAGCTCCTCCAGGTCGGTGACGGCCGTGATGCTCGAGGCGTCGTTGGCGTCCGCCGTGAAGGCCTGGAAGCGCGTCAGCGCGCAGTTGTAGTTGCGGCGCTGGGTGCCGCTGATGTACTCGTCGACCAGCTGGTCCGATGGCACCAGTACGGTGCAGCCCGCCTTGGGCTGAGAGGCGTTGAAGAACAGGTCGCCGATGTACGGGCAGCCCTGCAGCCAGTCCCATACGGCGCGGTGTTTGTTCGATGCCAAGATACTCATCCTTTCGATTTCAGGTAGTTCTGGAGGGTCGTGATCAGCAGCGGCAGCTGCGTGGGCTTCGCGGCCTCGTCCCAGTGGCGGG
>CAMNLM010000064.1 GCA_946543085.1 uncultured Clostridia bacterium
CGTCGAGGTCGATCAGTCCCGGAAGCTCCAGTCCTTCCACCAGCTCGCGCTCCGCCTGCAGGGTATACTGCTCCGGCACCAGCACAACTGTCCGGTATCCCGCCTCGCGTTTTTCCCGGATATCGCTGAGCAGGCAGGGCAGCGTCTGGGCTGCCCGGATGCCGAGAATCCTGACTTCGACCATGGTGGAATCTCCTTGTGATGTCATTGCCTCTGTGGTTTCCGCAGCCCTTCGCCGCGGACGCAGGTCACCCTACGGGAGGGCTCATGAAAAGGCTGAGTGCCGCCACTCAGCCGTTCTGCTCAGCCCATCTCTTCCATTGTGCAGCCGCCGATGAATTCACGCAGCAGCGACAGCGGAGGAATCTCGTTCAACAGGGATTCGGAAATATCCGGAACATAGTGCAGCATCTTCATCAGCCTTCTGGCGAGCACATAGCCTTCGCAGTCCTCCTGCACCCTGTCCAGCATGTCGTAGGCGTAATGGCGAAGGATCGGCAATTCATAGTGAAGGGCCGTGTTGAACATGCTGTCCGCCATCTCCTGGCACGGGAAAACCCATTGTTCCTCCCCGCGCCGCACGCTCGGCCACATGGCCAGCGTTTTCTCCGGCGGCGTGTTGCGGAAGTGATAATCGCGCACGATCCGCCGCAGCAGACGCACGTCCGTGGTGCGGATGCGGTTGTGGTCATCCAGGTTCAGGCAGGTGAGCGCGCTGACAAACACGCGGTGGATTTCCTCCTCGGGAATACCCGCGCTGAGCAGCGGATTCAGGCCGTGAATGCCCTCGAAGATCACCAGCTCGTTATGGCCGAGGTGGAAGGGGTGTCCCTCCGGCTCCCGCTTTCCTGTTTTGAAGGAGAAACGGGGCAGGTTCACCGTCTCGCCGTGCAGGAGCGCATTGACCTGCGCCTGCAGCAGCGGCAGATCCAGGGCATGCAGCGTTTCAAGGTCAAGCGTTCCGTCCGCTTCAAGGGGCAGCTGATCGCGGTCGATGTAATAGTCGTCCAGGCTCACCCGGAAAGCCCCGCGGCCCAGCACGCGCAGATGAACGGCCAGGCGTCCCGCGAAGGTCGTTTTGCCGCTGGAGGAGGGCCCCGCTACAAACACAACGCGGTGGCCGCTGGCAACGATATCCCTTGCGATCTCATGGATAGCCTGCTCGTGGAAGGTCTCGTTGACGCGGATGAAGGTGCGGAAATCCCCCGCGCCGATCAGGCGGTGCAGATCGGCCGTGTTTTCCGCGCCGAGTATTGAGCACCAGCGCCGCGACTGGTCAAAGACATGCAGATGCTTCGGGCGGTCCACATAGGGTGCGGGCTCGCTTGGTGACTCCGGATCGGGAAGCTGCAGCACAAAGCCCGTGGACATCATCACCAGGTCAAACACGGTCACATAGCCTGTGGAGGGCGCCATCGCGCCATAGAAATACTCCCACATCTCCCCGCAGCGGTACATGGTGAAGGTCGTATAAGGCCGTGTCCGCAGGAGCTCCACCTTGTCCTGCTGACCGTTGACCTCAAAATACCGCATCGCGTCGGTGAGGTTCCAGACGCGCTTCTCAAAGGGAAGATCCTCGTCGATGATCGCGCGCATCGCAGCGGTTATCCCCCGCACCGTGCGGGAATTGACCATCATTCCCGGCAGCCGGACATAGACGCCCTGCGCAACCGAATACTCAATGCGCACGCGCTGGCCCGGGTAGAGGCGAGAGATGGCGAGGAGCATCACAAAACGGAGAGAGCGCTCATAGATGCGGCGTCCCTCCTCGTCGGCAATCGTCAGCGGATGAAGCGACGCGTCTCCGCTGATCCTGTCGCCCAGCTCGGCCACCGTGTGGTTCCGCATGGCAGCGATAGCCGAGCGCTCGGCATACCCGAAAGCGCGCAGGCACTCCTCCACCGTGCTGTTCTCGGGCAGTTCTCTGGTCTGCCGGTCACAAGTGATACGCATTGCTTCACTTCCTTATCGATTCTCTCTGTTCGGCTCAGTCCTCGAAGGGAACGCTGGACCTGTCCGCGTTCATGAGCGCTTTTTCCGGGTCCGGCAGGAGACCGGCCGCGCGGCGCTGTTCGAGCTGAAGCTGCTTCGTGTGAATATAAGCGATATTCGGCTTGGTCGCCTTTGCGCAGCTGACGCTCATCCAGATTTCCTTGCTGCTGTGCGCGCGCAGGCGCAGGCGGACCAGCATCGTCCCGTGGGAAGTACACTTGGCCAGGCCGATGTACTTGTCCGGCGACTGGGGAACAAAGCCGCTGGCTTCGAGCTTCACCGGCTTGCCGCAGACGGGGCATTTCGGCTGGGTCGCCATCTCGCTGTGCAGGGCTTCCGCCAGGGATGACACCATCTGTCCGCGTTTCCCGGCAGGATCCGCGTGAATCAGTTCCTTGGGCTTTTGGGGGTATTTCAGCGCGTCCTCCGGGTGCTCCATGCGCTGAAACACCATCGCCGTGTACAGGGCGTCATTCACCGCGTTGTGGAAATCCTTGCCCTCCTCGGGGTCGATGCTCAGCATGTCCATGGCCGGCTTCAGGCCCATGCGGTTCTTCAGCTCATAGACGTCGCTGAACATGTGCTGGATGTCACACAGCGGGGGCAGTTCCGGATGGCAGTCGAAGAAATTCAGGTTCTGCTGCAGGACGCTCACGTCATCGCAGCCCCAGGTCAGCAGGACGTAGTCATCCCCGCACCAGGTGATGAACTGTTCCATCGCTTCCCTGAAGAGCGGCGCTTCGTCCAGAATATCCGGGCCGAGACCGGTCATTCGCCGGATGCGCGGATGAATCTTTTGGTAGGCGGTTGGATGGATCGGGATGGAAATACTGTCCACGATGTTCAGCTGCTCGTCCAGCTTCACCGCGCCGATCTGAATCATCTCAAAAATCAGCCTGTCGCCGAATTCACGATAGGCGCGGTTCTGCCTGTTCAGCGGCTGATTCCATTCCAGGTCCAATACGATATACTGCATCGGGTGTAGGTCTCCTTAACGGTTATAGGTTCATGCTCATCAGGTCATTTCGAGCGAAGCCCGCGCCGCGCTCTGTCCCGCCAGCCGGCCGGTGGAGAACGCGATGTGCAGGTTGAAGCCGCCCGTGTGCGCGTCCACATCGATCACTTCGCCGGCAAAGTACAGGCCCGCGAGCAGCTTGCTCTGCATGGTGCGCGGATCTATCTCCTTCACGCTGATGCCGCCGCGGGTCACGATGGCCTCGTCGACAGGGCGCAGCCTGCTGATGCTCAGCGGCAGGGATTTCAGCGCATGTCCAAGCCTTTCCCGCTCCGCTTTCGTCATCTGTCCGCAGAGTTTCTCCGGCGATACCTGAGCCAGTTCCGGGAAAATGCGCGCAAAGCTCGAGGGTAGCAGGCCGGGCAGAATGCTGTGCAGCTGTCGGCGCTGGTTCTCCTGCAGATCGCGCTGCAGCCTGGCGTCCAGCTGCTCCGGCGTCAGTCCCGGCTTCAGATCCAGACGAAGATCCAATCCTTCAAGCGTCTCCGGCAGGTGGCAGCTCATCTCCAGAACGAGCGGCCCGGAGATGCCAAAGTGAGTGAAAAGCATCTCGCCCAGATTGTCATAGAGGCTTTTCTTCCCGCGCTTCAGCGTCAGCCGCACGTTCTTCAGCGCGAGCCCCTGCAGCTCGATGGGCCAGGTCTCCTTGGTCTCGAGGGCTGAAAGGGAAGCCCGGGCAGGGACGATCGTATGTCCGGCCTCCTGCGCCAGCCGGTAGCCGTCGCCGGTCGAGCCTGTTCCCGGATAGCTCAGGCCGCCGGTCGCGATGATCACCGCATCGGCCCGCAGCGCTTTGCCGTCTGTCAGGATCGCGCCGGTCACGCGTCCGTCCTCCGCGGTCAGGCTGCGCACACGGCTGTTCAGGCAAACGCGGACGCCCTTTTCGCGAAGGCAGCGCTCCAGGGCGCGCGTGACATCGCTCGCCTTCTCCGTCGCCGGAAAGACGCGATGGCCCCGCTGGATAACCACCGGGCAGTGAGCGTCCTCCAGGAAGCTCATCATGTCCTGCGGGGTGAAGGCTGTCAACGCGCTGTAGAGAAAGCGCGGGTTTCGCGGCACTTCGCGGAGGAAGTCATCGATGGAGCAGTCATTGGTGCAGTTGCACCGGCCCTTGCCTGTGATGTAGATCTTGCGGCCGAGCTTCTCATTTCGCTCCAGCAGCGTGACACACGCGCCTTCCGAGGCCGCCGCGATGGCGGCCATCATGCCGGCTGCGCCGCCGCCGATGACAAGAATATCAGCCATGCTGCTGTTCTTCCTCCAGATAGACCTTGTAGGTCTCCCAAATGTTTTCCAGCCTGCGGAAGTGCGCGGTCAATGCTTCCCTGCGATGGAGGCCCAGCGCCACAAGCAGCGCGTTGATGACAGACAGCGGCGCGGCCAGGGAGTCCACGAAGGAGGCCATGTCCGTGCGCGCCACCAGGGTCGCGCTGGCAATAGCCGCCAGCGGCGACATCGGGCCGTCCGTGATGGCCACGACCTCCGCGCCCGTGCGCTTGGCGAAGCGCATCGCCTCCAGGGTACGCGACGAATAGCGCGGGAAGCTGATGCCGACCAGCAGGTCCTTTTCGCTCAGGCTGGAAATCTCCTCGAATACGTCCGTCGAGCCGCTCGAGACCAGATGCACGTCGTCGAAGATATAGTTGAGGTAGTAGGCCATGAACTGCGCGAGCGGCGCAGCGGAGCGCAGACCCATGACATAGATTGCGCGCGCCTTCAGCATGCGCGCCACCACGTCGTCAAAGACGGCGCCGTCCAGTCCTTCCATCGTGGCCCGCAGATTCTGGATATCGCTTTTGAGGACGAACTGCAGGGCATCGTGCGGGTCGATGTCGGTGGACATCTCCACGCGCTGGTTCGCCGTGAGCCGGTGACTCACGAGCTCCTGCAGGGCGCGCTGCAACTGCGGATAGCCCTCATAGCCCATCGCGGAAGCAAAGCGCACCACGGTCGATTCGCTCACGCCGACGCTCTCGCCGAGCTTTGAAGCCGTCATAAAGACGGCCTTGTCATAGTGATCGACGATGTACTGGGCGATTTTCCTGTGGCCCTTGCTGAGCCTGCGCTTGGACTGGTTCAGCTGGTCAATGAGATCCTTCATGTCCTGCATAGTATCCCTCTGCTTTGCTCGCTGTGGATGATGGAGATGCGCCCGCATGGCGGATGGCAGCGTTTCTCTGTTGCCATTATAAAGGCAGAGAGGCTTTTTTGCAAGTCCATGACCGAGTTCCTGCAAATAAATGATGGCTGATCTTGCACAATTTCTGTTTTTTCTGACGAAAGGCCCGTTAGTCTGTCAAAAAAATGCAATTCCCGGATTTTCATTGGGCAATTATGCATTCCTCTTCAGACAGGAAGGATGCACGTCGGCTTTGCGCCTGGCGTCGGGGTAAAGGAGAGCTGGCGGAGCGTATCTCCCTCGCGCCTCAGCAGCGTCAGGCCGAAAGAGCCCTCGTCCGCCGTGACGCACCAGCTGTCATCCATCCAGACATCCCTCGGGGTCTCCTGGCTGTGGCGATAGATCGTCGGCGCATCGAGCAGACCGTCCGGCTGAAGCCGGAAGATACTCACCGTGTTGCACTCCCGCGCGCCGACATACAGTGTGTCGCCCGCGAAACGGATCGAGCTGACGCGGAAGTCAGCGGTATAGTCCTTCGGAATGGCGCTGACGCTCTGTATCGCCTCGCCGCTGCGGAGGCTGATCACAAAGACCTGACCGCCCAATTCGGCATCCACGTAGAGCAGATCAGGATGCCGCGGATGGCGCGCCATGTGGCGCGGTCCGGCGCCGTCCGGCAGCTTCATGACGCGAATCTGCTGCAGCTTGCCGCTGCCGCGGCTCAGGCCGTAGACCGAGACTTCATCCAGCCCCAGGTCACAGCAGCAGATGGTTTCATCTCCAGGGAGCAGTAGGGTGGAATGGATGTGCGGGCCTTCCTGCCGCTCCGGGTTGACGCCATGGCCGCTGTGGCGGATCAGATCGCTTTGTTCGTTCGGGAGGCCGTCAGGCCCCAGGCGGTAAACGCTCAGCGTGCCATCCATATAGTTGCTGACAAAGGCGAATTCCGCGTTTCTGTCCAGGCAGATGTGGCAGGGCGCGCTTCCCGCCTCCAGGCGCTCCACTGTCCGCCATACGCCATTCCGCATTTTGAGGGCCGCGAAAGCGCCTTTGGGTTCCAGTTCTTCAACGGCATAGAGCGTCTGTCCGTCCGGATGCAGGGCAATCCAGGAGGGATTGCGCAGTTCGCTGCTCAGCGGCTTCGCCGACAGGGCGCAAGCCGCCTCATCCAGGCAAGCCTCCCAGAGGGAGTTCTGCCCGGCCTCGGCATAGGTTCCGATCAGGAAACGCTTCTCAGACATCTCATTTTCCCCCGCAAGCGCTTCATTCTCAAGGGCACGGTCGTTTCAGCCGACGTTGCGTGCGCGCTCAATCGCTTCGAGTACGGCAGCCGGTGCCGGACCGTCGATGCACGCCGTAAATCTCCCGGGATGCCGCAGCCCACCCTCGGCGAAGACTCGCTCAATCAGTTGCAGACGCTCCGCGCGGCCGCCCACCGCGTAGATCACATACATATCCTCCAGGCAGAGCAGCGGCACCGGCACGCCGAAGGCATCTCCGGTGCCATCCACCGCTTCTGGAGAAAAGCTGTACACCGCTTCGGTTCCGACAGGCAGCCCCGCCAGCAGTTCAACGTCCGCTCCGTCAAAATGATACTGGGCGACGAATCCGACTTTGGTCTCTTCCGCATGGCGCATGCCCAGCCGGGTGAGCACGCGGTCGGCGCGCTCCGCGTCTTCCATGCTGACAAACACATCAAAATCATGATAGGTGTCCAGCAGGCCCCGTTGGCAGAGCATCCAGCTCCCGCCAAGGGCAAAGGGAATCCCCGCGGCATTCAGCTTTTCCGTCAGCCGTTTGAGCGCTTTTTCTTTCAAAGCCATGAGCTGCCTCCATTGCTGCAATCCAAAAACAGACCGCAGTCTATTCGATGTCGACGCCATATCGCTGTACGTATTCTTCCAGGCAGAGATCCTCCCGCTGCATGGTCTTCGCGTGCTCTACCCCCACATACCGATAGTGCCAGGCTTCCGCCAGAAAACCGGTGATGTTCTTTTTCTCCTCGGAATAGCGGAGGATGAAGCCGTAATCCCAGCAGTTGTCAAGCAGCCACTTGTGCTGCTTGGTGCCCTTGAAGCTCACGCCCGGCACCGTGATATCGAAGCAGGTACCCAGATGATGCTCGCTTGTGCCGGGATCCGCTACAGTTTTTCGGGTGGCTTCCGTTGCCTTGGACTTCGACATGCCGTTCTTTTCCATGTAGGTCTGGACCTGTCTGTCGAAGAGCTGCTTCTGGTATTTCGTGGTGCGGTAAGCCGCGCTGATCTGCCAGTTGGTAATCCCGTCGGCTGCGGCGGCGCGGAGCATCACCATCAGCGCGTCCACCGCTTCCCGCTCCGCCTGGGTGTTCTTGTACTTGATCTTGACGACGCTCGTGTCGCAGTAGGTGTTCATGGTCACCAAGTCATAGGTCTGGTAGCCGTCCGGCAGGGGCTGTTTCCTGTTGACCACCAGCGGCAGGCCGTCCTCCCGCTCGTAGGGCTTGCGCGAGGCGGGGCGGGGTGTCACGGTCGGCTCTGCCGTCGGTGCAGGCGTTGCGGTTGCCGTCATGGGGCGGGCCGCCGTGGAGAACAGCAGCTCCGAAGTCTCCGGACCGACGATGCCGTCTGTCTGGATGCCGTTCTGCGTCTGGAATAGCAGGACGGCTTCCAGCGTGCTTGCGCCGAACTGTCCGTCGATCTCCGCGCTGTAATAACCGAGGTTCCTGAGCCGCGACTGGAGGTTCTTCACCGCGTCGCCGACGCTTCCGCTCCTCAGCGTGGGGGGCGCTGTCGGGAGGCTCGGGTCCGGTGTGACCACCATGACCAGGCCGTAGACCGGCGTTGGCGTCGGGGTACGCTCCATCTCTTCGCGCACCACAGGCGCGAGGGAGGCGACACGGCTGCCCAGCACAGCCGCCGCTGCGAGCAGCACTGTCAGCACGGCAAGGCCGAAGAACGTCTTGCCGTTCCGTCCTGAACGGGACACCGGAATCACCCCCTTTTTCAATCTTTCTCTTTGGACCGTTTATTTCATTCGGCCTGTGCCGCGGGCTTCGGCTTGCCTGTAGGTTCGCCGTTGCGGTGCATGGAGAAGCTCTCCATGGGATAATGCTCCAGGTTGTCCAGCACGCGGCGCCCGTCCGCCTGCTTGAGCAGGCCTTCGCGCGCGCGCTTGATTTCCATCTCCGTTTTGTGCTTGCTCGGGCCGCCCACACAGCCGCCGACGCAAGCCATGCCCTCGATGAAGTCCTCCGGCAGACGGCCCAGCTTCAGCAGCGTGAGCGCCTTCTTGCAGGCCTCTCCGCCCGCGCACTGCAGCAGCTTCACCGCATCGGTGTCTTCCCCGCGCTCCTTCATCACTTCCAGCACGGCGCCGGCAACGCCGCCGGAGGTCGCAAAACGCTTGCCCCAGCCCGAGGCCTCCTGATAGGCCTCGTCCGTCTTCTGCAGCTGAACATCCCTCGAGGCGATGAGGGAACCGAATTCGCCGTAGGTCAGCACGTAGTCCGCGTTGCCCTCCACCGTTTTGTCGGCCGCTTCCGCTTTCTTGGCGATGCACGGCCCGATGAAGACAGTGATGCAGCCCGGGTGGGTGGCCTTGAGATAGCGCGAGATGGCGCACATCGGGGACACGGTCGCGGACATATTCTCCTCGTACTGCTTCGGGAAGTGCTTCCTGAGCATGTTGATGAAGGCCGGGCAGCAGGAGGTCGTCATCTTCCTGCCCTCCTTCAGCGCCTCGGACCATTCGGCCGCTTCGTAGGCCGCGGTCATATCGCCGCCGAGGCCCACCTCAACCATATCCGCAAAGCCGACAGCTTTGAGCGCTTGCCGTATGGATGCCATGCCGATACCCTCGCCAAACTGTCCTTCAGTCGCCGGCGCGCACATGGCGATCACCTCGTCCCCGGCCTGGATATGGCGGATGACGTCCACCAGGTAGCACTTGGAATCGATGGCGGCATAGGGGCAGGAGTGGATGCACTGGCCGCACTGGATGCACTTGCTGTCATCAATGACGCACAGGCCGTTCTCGTCGTAGTTGATGGCGCCAACAGGACAGGCGGACTTGCAGGGGCGCGTCAGATGAACGATCGCGCCAAAGGGGCAGGCCTGCGCGCACATGCCGCATTCCTTGCACTTGAGCGCGTCGATGTGCATGCGGTGCTCGCCAATCTCCACAGCGCCGAAGCGGCATGACTGCAGGCAGGCCTTGCCCATGCAGAGGCGGCAGTTGTCCGTCACGGAATAGGAGGCAATGGGACACTCGGCGCAGGCCGGTTCGATCACCTGCACCTGCGGGTTGGTGGAGATCCTGTTCGGCTCCAGGTCCTGGCCGCAGCTCAGGCGCACACGGTAGCGGACAATCTCGCGCTCCCGGTAGATGCAGCAGCGGTAGTGCGGCTTCGGTCCGGGAATCAGGCGGCGGATGAGCGCCTCCTTGTTCTCCTCGGTGAGCTCGTTCGCCCAGGCGAGACGGCAGATTTCTTCGGTTACCTTGTGCTTGAAGGCTACGATGGACGCGTCGTTGGTGATCATGGGTGTTCCTTTCTCGCTCTGTGCGGCTGCGGTGTATTGGAAACGGAGTGACTCCGAATACTCGTTTTTACGTGCGTTCCCTGGTCAGGTCCTTCACCCACTTGTATTTGCGGAAATGCGCCATGACCCAGGGAATCTTGCCCACCTCATCCAGGCAGGTGCAGGCATAGACGGCCGCCACCGGCCAGTGGAAGACAAACGCGCCGAGCAGGGCCAGAGGAATTGCAATGCCCCACATGGCCACAGCCAGGCTGTACAGGTCGAACATGGTGTCGCCGCCCGCGTCGAACACGCCGTTGATGGTCACTGTGTTCACGCACCGGCCGATCATGTAGATCGACATGATCACCATCATCTGGATCAGATAATCGTGCGCGGCGGGGGTCAGCTTCATGAAGGCGACCACGGCCGGCGTCACCGCAAGCACAAGCGCCGTGCTGGCAAAGCCGATCAGGTACGAGAGCTTCATCAGGCGGATGCCATAGATCTTGCCGCGCTCCAGATTGCCCGCGCCAAGCTCATTGCCGACAATGATGCCTCCGGCGGTCGCCACACCCATGTTCGCGCAGCAGATCAGGTCACGCACAACAGCCGCGACGGAATTGGCCGCGGCAGCGTCCGCGCCCATGTGCCCCATGATGGCTGTGTAGGAGGTAAAGCCAACTCCCCAGAACAGCGACGCGCCAAGCAGGGGCATCGCGCACTTGCGAAAGCTGCGGGTCAGGGAAGCGTCCATATGCAGGAAGCTCCGCCAGTCCGGTGTGACGCTTCCTTTTTTGCGAAGGGTGAAGACGCACAGCGCCAGCTCCACGCAGCGCGCAAGAACTGTGGCCAGCGCCGCGCCGTTGGCGTCCATGGACGGCAGGCCGAACAGCCCGTAGATAAAGACGGCGTTCAGAACAATGTTCAGCACTACGGCTGTCGAGGAAATCCACGCGCTCGCAGGCACGCGGTCCGTCACCTTCAGCACCGTGATGCAGCACTGGCTGATACCGGTGATGAGGTAAGAGACGCCCGCGATGCGCAGATACCCCGCGCCGATGGCGATCAGCTCGGGATCATGCGTGAAGGCCTTCATCAGCACATCCGGACAGATCTCGCAGGCCAGGAAGAAAGCCAGGCTCACGAAACCGACCAGCCGCAGCGTCAGCGTGAACAGCTTGCGGATGGTCGCCTTGTCCCCCTTGCCCCAGTACTGCGCGCCCAGGATCGATCCCGCGCCTGTCACGGCGCTGATCATCATATTCTGGACAAACTGCACCTGGGTCGCGAGAGAAACAGCGGCCATCGAGTTCTGCGCGATGCTGCCGAGCATCACCGCGTCCCCTGCCGCTACCGCAGCGAGCATCAGGCTCTGCAGGGCGATGGGCAGCGTCAGCCGCCACAGCTTGCGGTAGAAAACCTTGTCCCCAAACAAACGGTCCTTCATCGATCGTTGTAACTCCTCATTCGCCCGCCGTCCATGCGGCGAGCCACAGCTATCCTATCATGGTCATCCGGATTTCGCAAGGCTTCCGGCAGCTTTATTTTGCCTTCCTGCCCGCTTCCGCTTTCCGCAGACCCGGGCGCTTGAAAAGCCACCACCGCGCGATCGCGACGCCTGCGCGCACGTAAAGCGGGCGAAGCTCCCTGTCCGCGTTCTTCAGCTCCCGGATGATCGGGATGTGCTGCGGGCAGTGGGATTCGCATCTGCCGCAGCCAACGCACTGCGTCGCGAACATGGGTTCCTTGCGCAGGGAAACGATCTGCATGTAATCCCGCCGTCCGGATGCGCGCCCCTCGGTGGCCGTCTTGTTGTAGCAGGCGAAGGTGCCGGGAATGTCCACGCCTTTGGGGCAGGGCATGCAATAACCGCAGCCCGTACAGTTCACGTGCAGTTTGCCCTGGATTGCGCTGCGCAGGCCATCGATCAGCGCGTGATCTTCTGTGTCAAAGCTGCCGGGCAGCGCGTCACTGGCAACGCGGCAGTTTTCCTCCAGCATTTCCACGGAATTCATGCCGGAGAGCACGCAGGTCACTTCCGGCTGATCCCACAGCCAGCGGAACGCGAGCTCAGCCGCCGAGCGCTTCTTCCTGTCCTCCGCGACCAGTCTCCTGGCCTCCTGCGGCAGGAGCGTGACCAGCTTGCCGCCGCGCAGCGGTTCCATAATGATGACAGGGATTCCCTTCGCCGCCGCGGCTTTGAGGCCCGCCCGGCCCGCCTGGCTCACCTCGTCCAGGTAGTTGTACTGGATCTGGCAGAAATCCCAGTCGTAATCCCCCAGGATGCGCAGGAACATCTCCGTGTTCCCATGGAAGGAAAAACCGATCTGTCCAATGGCGCCGGAAGCTTTTTTCGCGGCGATCCATTCGCAGACGCCGATCTCGCGCAGCTTGTGCCACGCATCGATGTCCGTGAGCATATGCATCAGATAGTAATCCACATGATCGGTGCGCAGGCGCGAGAGCTCTTCTGTGAAATAGCGTTCCATGGCGCTCCGGCTGCGGATCAGGTACTGCGGCAGTTTGGTGGCGATGCGCACGCGGCCGCGCAGCTGATACTTCTCAAGCGCCTCGCCCAGGCAGGCTTCGCTGCCCGGATAAATATAGGCCGTATCAAAATAATTGACGCCGAGCTCGACCGCGCGGAGAATTTCGCGCTCCGCCTCCTCCTGGTCGATGCCGCCGCCCTTACGCTGAAAGCGCATGCAGCCAAAGCCGAGAACCGAGATCGGTTCGCCTCTCCGGTCGGGGCGGAATTGCATGAGACGCATCTCCTTTCGGATTCCATGAGAGGATTATAGCATACAAGCCGCTCAGGCCGCAACCTTATAATAGGAAGAACAGCGGGTTCCGGCGCGGTGGAATCATCCGGACTTCAAAGCGTCAAAGACGAACGTTCAAGCCGGAAAACCTCTCTGACAGCGCTTTTTCTGTCAAAACTCCCGCCGGAAAGCTCTTGCATTCGCCATGGCACAATGCTATAATGAGCCTTGCGATTTCAAGCAGATTTGGAAGGAGCAGACACGATGAAAGACATCACCTCCGCGCAGCTGCGCGAAAAATTCCAGGCTTTCATGGAGAGCAAGGGCCACCACAGGATTCCCTCCGCCTCCGTTATCCCGGAAAATGACCCGACCGTGCTTTTCACCACAGCCGGCATGCATCCCCTGGTGCCCTATCTGATGGGTACGCCCCACCCCGCCGGAACCCGTCTGACCGACGTGCAGAAGTGCATCCGCACCGGCGACATCGACGAGGTCGGCGACGCGAGCCACCTGACCTTCTTCGAGATGCTGGGCAACTGGTCTCTCGGCGATTATTTTAAGAAGGAAGCTATCACCTGGTCCTGGGAGTTCCTGACCAGCCCCGAATACCTCGGCCTGGACAAGGACCGTCTCGCCTTCACCGTGTTTGAGGGTAACGAGGACTGCCCCCGCGACGAGGAGAGCTACGACATCTGGCGCTCCATGGGCGTGAAGGAAGACCACCTCTTCTATCTGCCCAAGGAGCACAACTGGTGGGGTCCCGCCGGCATCACCGGCCCCTGCGGCCCGGACACGGAGATGTTCATCATCACCGATAAGCCCGCCTGCGGC
>CAMNLM010000065.1 GCA_946543085.1 uncultured Clostridia bacterium
GTAGAGCATGGAGAGAACGGTGGTCTCGATCACGTCGTTGAAGTGGTGCCCGAGGGCGATCTTGTTGCAGCCGAGGGCCTGCGCCTGCTTGTAGAGGTGGCCGCGCCGCATCCGCGCGCAGAGGTAGCAGGGGTTGCGCTCTGTGCTGTTCGCCACGTCGAAGATGTCCGTCTCGAAGATGTGCGCGGGGATCTCCAGCAGGGCCGCGTTCTCCTCGATCTGACGGCGGTTCTGCGGATTGTAGCCCGGATCCATCACCAGGAAGCGCAGGTCAAACGGAAAGTCGCTCACCCGCTGCAGCTGCTGCATCAGCTTGGCCAGGAGCATGGAGTCCTTGCCGCCGGAGATGCAGACGGCGATGCGGTCGCCCGGCCGGATGAGGGCATAGCGCTTCACCGCCAGCACGAAGGGCGTCCACAGCTCCTTGCGGAAGCGCTTCTGGATGCTGCGCTCGATCATCTGGCAGCGGGTCAGCTCACGGCTCATCGGCATCGCTCTCCTTTTCGACGGCCAGATCGGCGCGGCTGACCTTCTCCGCGCGCAGCTTCCGCACGCTGAGCCAGAGCGTCAGCGCCGCGCCTGCCGTGAGGGCGGAAAAGAGCGTGAACAGGCCGTCGCCGCTGAGTTTCGCGTAGGGGAGGAAGCGGATGAGAAACACGGCCTGGCCGACGAACCAGACGCCGGAGAAGATCAGCAGGGCCAGCGACCAGCTCTTCAGGCGCTCCAGTCCCTCCTGGCGCTGCATCTCGTTGAGCGGCGGGTTCACGCCGCGCAGCATCCACAGGCCGGACGCGCAGAAGCACAGCGCCGCCATCGACGCCAGGTAGGGCAGCAGGACCCACGCCGTGTGCGTGCTCGCCGAGGGCACAAAGCCGCCGCCGAGGACGCCCGCCGCGCCGGCGCACCAACAGAGGAACGCGCGCCTGCGCGCGCCGGAAAAGTCGCAGTCCGGCACGTCGTAGAGCGGGCCGATATAGACGGCTTCGCGGGTCGTTTTCCCGGTGACGGGATCGGTTTTCTCCACCCGGCGGTAGAGCTTCAGTACCTCATCGCGGCGCAAGGGCGCACCTTCTTTCGGTGAAATGGGCAGGAAATGCATGAACGCATCGGACGGCTGGGCGCGGTCTCCCGCTCTTTCCGCCGGGAGGCGGACCGAAGAGCCGGGGCCTTCATCCTCTCTGAATGGCAAAGAGCTTCATCAGCAGCGTTTCGCACAGGCCGTTCTGCGAGAGCTGCCCGCTCTTGAAGGCGAGCTCCAGGTCGAGGCAGGCGGCCACGGATTCCTTGACCACCCTGGCCTGGACGCCGCGCACGCGGTTCGCGATCTGCCGCTGGAGGCGGTCGTAGGCGAAGGCGCGCATGCCCGTCGCCTGCATGATGCTCGCGGGGTCACGCTTCTCGTAGCGCATGATGAGCGCCATCTGGGTCCGGCGGAACTGGCCGGAGATCATTGCCATGAGGCCCACGTCGTCCTCACCCTGGCGCTGCAGGTTCTTCAGCAGCTCGAAGGCGCGGGCTTCCTGCCCGGCCACAATCGCGTCGGTGAGGGCGTAGGCCGCGAACTCGCGGCTCTGGGTCGCCACCGCCGCCACGTCGGCCTCGGTCACCTCGGCGCGGCCGCCGACATAGGCGCAGAGCTTCAGGATCTCGCCGGTCAGCAGGGTGGTGTCCGCACCGACCGAGAAGGCCAGACGGGCGGCCGTGCGGTTCTCGCAGTGCTTACCCTCGGCCTCAAAGCGGCGGATGATCCACGCGTTGACCTCGCTCTCGCCCATCTCGCAGAAGTCGACCCTGCGCTTCTTGCCGAGGGCTTTGGGCAGCTTCTTTGTGCCGTTGGCGTAGCCGTGCAGCAGAAGGAGCAGCACGCAGGTGTCCGGGACGCTGGGGAGATAATCGGCGAGGCTGTCGTCCGCCTCGCGCGGGCCGTCGAGCCCCGGCAGCTCGCGCACGATCACCAGGCGCTTGTCCGCCATAAAGGGCATGGTCTCGCAGGCGGCGATCACCGCGTCGCTCTCCGGCGCGGTCAGGGCGGCTTCGTTGAGCTCCTCCAGGCCGTCCGGAAGGTACTTTTCGCGGATGAGGGCGATGGCCTCGTCCTTGAGGTTCTCCTCCTCGCCCTCGAGCAGCCAGGCGCCGCCGACGGTGCCCGAGGAGATGGCGGCGAGGAAGGAGGAACGGGGGAGAAGGTCTTTGGCTTTGTCCGCCACGGGAGGGCACCTCCTTTTTGTTGATTCGTCGTTAAAAGGGATCTGCCGCAATCGGCTGCGGAGGGTTTCGCCGCCTGCGGGGTTGTCCCTCAGTTCTTCACGGAAATCATGCCAAAGGGCGCGACTTCCGGGCGTTCGGAATCCAAAAGGGCTTTCCGATTACCTGATGGAAACCTTCGGTCAGCCGGCGTGAAGCCGGGCATGAGGGAGCACTTTGCGGCAGGAAGAAAACGGGCTTACTCGCTTTGCTCCGGTTCCAGAAACCCTTCCACCGTATACCCGCCGTCGGTGAAGGTGACGGTCACCGCGCCGAGAGCGCGGGTCGAGAAGATCAGGCGGCCTGCCGCGCGCGCGGCCAGGGCTTCAGGGCGCTGGTCATCCCCGCAGGAGAGAATCAGTGTCTGCGGCGCGACGCGCCCGAGGTAGTCCGCCGAGGTGGAGGAGGCGGAGCCGTGGTGCGCGACCTTCAGGATATCCGCCTGCGGGGCGGCGTAGGACTCATAGCGGCCGTCGAGGTCGCCGGTCAGCAGGAGGCTCGTGCCGCGGATGTCCGCGAGCAGCACCAGGCAGCTCTCGTTCGCGTCCCGCCCGGGCCGCACGCGCCCGCGCTCGGGCCAGACGGCGGTCATGCGGCCGTGCGGCAGGGACAGTGTATCGCCCTTCGCGAGAAAGGCAATCTCTGTGCCCGTCCGGCGGAGGCTGTCCAGCAGCTCCGCCATCCCGGACTGCACGTCGGCTTCCAGCGCGCCCTCCGGGAGGTAGCACTTCCGCACGGGAATGCGCTCGTCCAGCAGGGCCTGCACGCCGCCCGCGTGGTCCCGGTGCAGATGGGTGAGGATCAGCGTGTCGACGGACATCCGCCGCTGCTTCAGGTATTGGCTGAGGGCGAAGCCGTCCTCGCCCGTGTCGATCACGGCGACATGGCCGCCGTCGTGCAGGACGGCGGCGTCCGCGCTGCCGACCGCGAGCTGGATGTAATCCACGCCCGTATGCGGCGGGGGAATCACCGAGAAGACGGCGAGCGCGCAGCCGAGGACGGCCAGGGCGACGCGGCTTCTCCGGGTGAGACGCAGGAAGGCGGCGCATCCCGCCAGCGCCAGGCATCCTCCGAGGGCTGTCAGCAGGTTGGCCTGCGCCGTCCAGAGCATGCCTCCGGGCAGCGCGCCGAGCAGGCGGATGCCCCGCAGGAAGAGCCGCGTCAGCGCCGCCGCGCCGTGGGCAATCAGCGGACCGGCGAGCGGGATCCGGCCGAGGATGAGCGCGGCGCTCTCCGCTGCCATCAGCGCGGGCGTCACGGCGAGCAGAAGCGGATTGATCACGAGGCCCCAGAGGGGGATCTCCTGGTACCAATAGAGCATGGGCAGGGCGAGCCCGGCCTGCGCCGCGGCGCTCGCGATCAGCGCTTCCTTCACGCGGCTGAAGCGATTTCTGCGCCAGGCAAAGCGCTCCCGCAGCGGCGGACAGACGATGATCAGGCCGAGCAGGGCGCCGTAGCTCATGTGAAAGCCGGCGGCTGTCAGCTGGGTCGGGAAGGCCGCGAGGGTCACGAGGGCCGCAAAGGACAGCAGGTGCAGGCTGTGGCCGCGCCGGTTGCGCACCCGCCCGTACTGCCAGGTCAGCGAGAGGATCACTGCGCGGAGCACGGGCGCGCGCAGGCCGGTCAGCCAGGCGTAGGCGGTGAGCGCGGCGGCGAGAACCGCGAGCCGCTGGCGGCGGCTGGCCTCGAGCCTGCGCAGGAGGGCGGCTGCCGCGGCGGCCAGCACGCCCACATGAAAGCCACTGACCGAAAGAATGTGCGAGATGCCCAGGCGGCTGAAGGCGGCCCTGTCCTCCTCGGGCACGAGGTGCCGCGCGCCGATCAGCACGGTCGCGGCATAGCTGCCCGCTTCCTCGCCGAGGAGGGCCTGCAGGCGGAGCGTGAGCACGTGCCGGAGACGCGCGGCCAGGGCAAAGGGCGAAAAGCCGGCGTCCGCCGCGGCCAGCGTGTCCTGCCCGCCGTAGAGACCCGCGCGGATGCCCTGCTGCAGCAGGTATTCCCGGAAGTCGAAGCCGCCCGGATTCACCGCGCCGGAGGGGTGGTAGACCCGCGCTATCACCCGCACGCCCTGACCGGGCGTCAGCGCGGCGGCGAGGCTTTGGGCTTCGTCCGCGTCCGACGCGTACATCGTCCAGTAGAGGCCGCCCCGCATCGGCGCGCCGTCGACGGTGACACCGCGCAGGGCCGTGCGGATATGGCCGTCCTCCGAGACGCGCACTTCCTCCGCCACATAGCCGCTGACCTCATGCGTGCCCTCCGCGGGGAGGGCGGGATGCCACGCGAGATACCCGGCCGCGGCGCCTGCGCAGAGCGTGAAGACGCAGAGGACGGCGCGGCGGTTTCCGCGCCATAGGCACGCGGCGATGCCCGCGAGCGCGGCCGCCGCCAGGCACGGCCAGAGCGCCGACGAGGCCCGGCCTATCAGAAGGCCCGCCATCCACATGAGGCAGAGGGCGGGCAGAAGATAGAGCGGCAGCAGACCGGGATGACGCGCGCCGCTCCGCCGGAGCGGCGTCACACGTCCCACACCTGTCCGCAGGCCGCGAGCGCCGCGTCTCCGCGCGCCTCGCGCGCCTCGCGCAGAAGAACCGCCTCCGGGATGGACGGGTTCAGGTGGGTGATGACGAGCCGCCTGACCCCGGCGCGGTTCGCCAGCTCGGCGGTCATCCGCGCGGAGAGGTGCGGCTTGTTCTCGCCCCAGGCGGCGTCGGTGAAGAGGCCGTCCGCGAGCAGCAGATCCGCGCCGGCGGCGAAGCCGTCCAGGCCGTCCACGGTGTTCGTGTCGCCGGTGTAGCACAGGGTGCGCGCGCCGTCTGTCAGGCGCAGCATCAGCGCGGGAACGGGATGGCGGGCCGTGAAGGCTGTGAGCGTCAGGCCGCCCAGCGCGACCGTGTCCCCCGCGCGCAGGGTGTGCAGGCGGATGGCGTGGTCCGCGGCGAGCGCCGCGCGCACGGGCGACGCGCCGTCCTCCGGGCCCCAGACCTCCAGCGTTTTGCCGGTGGCCTGCAGGCGGTAGAGCAGCGGCAGGGCGTCGCTGCAGTGGTCATAGTGCCAGTGCGAGAAGACCAGCGCGGTCAGCTCCTCCGGGGGCATCTTCGCGGTGAGCGCGGCGAGGGTGCCCGTGCCGAGGTCGAGCTGGACGGCGAAAGGCTGGCCCGCTCCGTCCGCTCCGCCGGTGACCAGATAGCCGGAGGTCGCCCCGCCGGGGGCCGGGTAGGGGCCGTTCATGCCGAGAATGTGGAGCTTCATAGGAAATCAGACACCTCCGAATCAGTGGACTGCCGGCCAGACCGGCGGCGCTCAGGAATCGGCATGGCCGTCCTCGTCCGCCTTGGCCGCCTCGTCGATCATGCGCAGGAGCGGCAGCTCTTCCTCTTCGCTGTCGGCCGCGCTGTTCTTTCCGGCTTTCGTTTCTTCGCTCTCCGGACGCTTCACGGGCAGGATGCCGCCGGGCTTTTCCCCGCCTTCATCTTCATCTTCATCCTCGTTCTCGTCCTCCCAGTCCTCGTCGTCCCAATCCCCGTACTGCTCGGGCGCGTCGCCGACGGAACGGATGGTGATGGCCTCCGGGGTGGCCTCAGGCAGCTCGCGGAGCGTTTTGCACTGGAAGATCCATTCGTCGCCGAAGTCGAAGATGTATTTGAAGGCTTTGCCGATGCGGACGCCGGCTTCCCTGAGCGTGTAATCGCAGGTAAAGCGGTCTTCCTCTTCTGTCTCCTCGGCGTAATAGCTGTCCCACGCACTCCAGGCGCGGTTATCCATGAAGAAGGCATGCAGGTGGTCGTTGTCAAACCCGAACGCGTCCAGGATGGCGTCCGAGAGCTCCTCCAGCTTTGCGGCCGAGGAAATCCGGATATGGCGGTAGCAGCCCTTCTCCAGGGAGACGCTGACCACAAAAGATGTGCTTTGGGCCTTGGCGTTCTTTTTCTTTCCGCCCCTGCCCCTGGCGCGCCTGTTCTTCTGCGCGCTGAGGGAGTCCTGGATCAGGCTGGTGGCAAGCCTGCACTTTTTGCGGAGGGGATCCGGCAGACCGGCGAGAAATTCTGGGTCCGTCAGGGTTTTGAGCGCTGCCTGCTTGTCCTCTTCGTCGATTGACAGGATCAGGGAGGGTTCGCGAATGATCGCGTCGCAGAATCCACGCAGGTACTCCACGGGAGTCGGATTGTTCTCCGTGAGCAGTTCATCCATCAGATCGCTGCGGTCGGACTGCAGGAACTGCAGCGCCGCTTCATCCGCTTCGCTCTTCTGGCGGCGCACCAGGAGAATGCCGCACTTGAGGCACCAGCGGGCCAGCAGGGCCTGCGTGCGGTCGTCTGTGACGATCAGCTCGCGGGGCCGGATATCCTCGGCGATCATGGCGTTCATCAGGGCGTTGAGCGCCCGTTCGGGGTGCTCATCATAGCCGATCACCGGCTGTACCCGGAGCAGCAGGCTCTTCCGGACATCGAACACCGCGACGACCAGCATCGGGTAGACGCTCTGCCCCGGAATGTCTCCATCCAACGGATGCATGACGCGCGTTAGTCTGATCGGCCAGGAGCCTCTGCCGCGGATGGCGGTGACCTGCTTCAGCAGCTCCCCGTCCCAGGTGTCGCCGGAGGGATACGCCGGCTCGAAGGGCCAGGGCACGGAGACTTCGCGCACGGCATAGCCGTCGCCCTGCTTCTCCAGCAGCGGCCATTTGCCCTGCGTCACGCTGACCTTTTCGATCTTCCACTTTCCGCTGAGGCACTGCCCGTCGACCCAGGCCAGCGCGTCCAGCATCTCGCAGAGATCATCCAATTCTGCCGCGTCTAACGTGACGACGGGCAGGCTGTACGCCTTGCAGTTCCATGGCAGAGCAAAAGCGTTCGCGCCGCTTAGGCGCATGCCGCGATCGCGGGCGTAGGCTCTCACCCGCTCCGCCAGGCTGTCCGGGACGTAGCGCTTCACCGTCAGCACGCACTGCAGGCACTCGCTGGCGGTCAGGCGGCTGATCCTCTCCACAGGGTCCTCCGTCTGCTGGGCAGAGAGATATTCCAGCAAGGATCTCAGTCCGCTCTCCCCGATATACAGGGCGGCGGCGCAGTGGTTCCCGTCCGCTCCCATCAGCGATATGTAGCCGATACGGCCGCCGCTCAGCTGCAGGGCGAAGGGTTCATCCTCCACGATGTATTTCCACAGCCCGGTTTTCCTGTAGGCATAGGCCTTGTCCAGAAAACGATCGAAATCAGCCATGCAGTTCCTCCTCATCGGGCGTGTTCACGGCGCGGTCGGCAGGGGAGCAAAGGCCTCAGCGGTCCTCCAGCGCCGGATCATCCGGCAGATTGTCGTCCCTGTGCAGGAACATCGCGTCGCCGAAGGAGAAGAAGCGGTACTTCTCCGCCACGGCCTCGCGGTAGCAGCTGAGCGCGCGTTCGCGGCCGATGAAGGCCGAGACCAGCATCAGCAGAGTGGACTGGGGCAGGTGAAAGTTGGTGATCAGCGCGTCCACCGCCTTCACGCGCACGCCGGGCTTGATGAAGATGGCGGTCTCACCGCTGCCGGGGTGGATGACGCCCCGCTCGTCGGCCACGGTCTCCAGCGTGCGCACGGACGTCGTGCCCACGCAGACCACGCGGCCGCCGTTCTGGCGCGCGGCGTTGATGGCCTCCGCGGCCTCGGGCGTCACCTGGTAGAACTCGGAGTGCATCTTGTGGTCGTCCACGTCCTCCGCGCTCACCGGGCGGAAGGTGCCCAGGCCCACGTGCAGCAGCACGGGGATGATCTGCACGCCCTTCGCGCGGATCTTCTCCAGCAGCTCCGGCGTGAAGTGCAGGCCCGCGGTCGGCGCTGCGGCGCTGCCCTCCTCCTTCGCGTAGACGGTCTGGTAGCGGCTCGGGTCGGCCAGGTGCTCGTGGATGTAGGGCGGGAGCGGCATCTCGCCGAGGCGGTCCAGCAGCTCCTCGAACACGCCCTCGTAGCGGAAGCGCACCAGGCGCCCGCCGGTCTCCTCCACGTTCTCCAGCACCTCGCAGGTCAGCAGCCCGCCGCCGAAGGAGCACACGGCACCCGGCTTCAGGCGGCGGCCCGGGCGCACCAGCGCCTCCCAGTCCGTGGCCGTGCGGCGGCGCAGCAGCAGCACCTCGACCGGCACGCCCGTGTCCGCCTTCACGCCGAGCAGGCGCGCGGGGATAACGCGGGTTTCGTTGACCACCAGCGCGTCGCCGGGGCGCAGCTCGTCCACGATGTCATAAAAATGCCGGTGGATCGGCGCGCCCTCATGCGGCGGCACGATCATCAGCCGGCTGTGGTCGCGCGGCTCCATGGGCGTCTGCGCGATCAGCTCCTCGGGCAGTTCGTAATCAAAATCGGAAGTTTTCATGATATTCAGCAATCTTTCTCAGCAGGGTTCCGCGCCTGCGGGCGCGGGCAAAGGGCTTTGCGATCGCCCTTTGCAAACCTTCGCCCATCTCCATATATAGAAGGCGAAGGTTGGAAGTTTGTTTTACAAATCCATTCTCATCTGGTCGTCCGCGGCGTCGGCGGTTTGGGCCGTCTGGGGCATCGTGCGCTTCATGTGCGCCCATGCGGCGGGTGTGCACACCCTGCCCCTCGGCGTCCGCATGATGAAGCCCAGCTGCATCAGGTACGGCTCGTAGACGTCCTCGATGGTCGTGGCGTCCTCGCCCGTGGTCGCGGAGAGCGTGTCCAGGCCCACGGGGCCGCCGCCGAACTTGTCCATCATCGTCGCGAGCATCGTGCGGTCGGTCTTGTCCAGGCCCAGGTCGTCGATGCCCTCCATGCGCAGGGCCTCGTTGGCGACCTCCGCGGTGATCGTGCCTTGGTTGCGCACGTCGGCGTAGTCCCGCGCGCGCTTGAGCATGCGGTTGGCGATGCGGGGGGTGCCGCGGCTGCGGCGGGCGATCTCCAGCATGCCGCTCTCCTCGGCGTCAGCCACCTTGAGGATGGAGGCGGAGCGCGTCACGATGCGGGCCAGCTCCTCCGGCGTGTACATCTCCAGGCGGTAGATGATGCCGAAGCGGTCGCGCAGGGGCGCGGAGAGCAGGCCGGCGCGGGTGGTCGCGCCCACGAGGGTGAAGCGCGGCACCGGCACGCGCAGGGAGCGCGCGGTCGGGCCCTTGCCGATCATGATGTCGATGGAGAAATCCTCCATCGCGGGATAGAGCACCTCCTCCACGGAGCGGGAGAGGCGGTGGATCTCGTCGATGAAGAGCACGTCGCCCTGGCTCAGGTTCGCGAGGATCGAGGCGAGGTCGCCCGGGCGCTCGATGGCGGGGCCGGAGGTGATGTGAATGTTCTGGCCCATCTCCGCCGCGACGATGGTCGCCAGCGTCGTCTTGCCCAGGCCGGGCGGGCCGTAGAGCAGCATGTGGTCCAGCGGCTCATGGCGGTTGAGGGCGGCCTGGATGTAGATGTTCAGGCTCTCCTTCACCGGCTCCTGGCCGACGTACTCCCGCAGGGTGTGCGGGCGGAGGCTGTTGTCCAGGCTGTTGTCTTCCTCGCGGAAGCTCCCGGCTACAAAGCGTTGATCTTCCAAGGATATTGGCTCCTTCCGAAACGAAGGGACTGCGCCCTTCGGCTTACATCTGCGTCATGGCCCGCAGCGCCAGGCTGATCAGCTCCTCGGTCTTCTCCGACTGGCCCCGGACCTTCGCCAGGGCGCTCCTGGCCTCCACGGCGGAATAGCCCAGGGAGATCAGCGCCTCGAGCGCGAGGCTCACGCTGTCGCCCGCGGCCGGGGCGGCGCTGCCGGCCGGAGAGCCGGAGACCGCGCTGATGTCCTCCTGGCGGATCTTGTCCCGCAGCTCCAGGGCGATGCGCTGGGCGGTCTTCTTGCCGATGCCCGGCGCGCGGCTCAGGGCGTTGACATCGTCCATGACGATGGCCAGCTGCAGGTCGTGCAGGCTCATGGCGCCCAGCAGGCCGAGGGCGAGCTTCGGGCCGACGCCGCTGACGGCGGTCAGCCGCAGAAAGAGATCCTTCTCCTCGCGGGTGGCGAAGCCGAACAGCTCCACCGCGTCCTCGCGCACGGAGAAGTAGGTATAGCAGCGCATGGTCTCGCCCATGGCCGGGGCCTTCTGCAGGGTCTGCATGGAGCAGGTGAGCTGGTAGCCCACGCCGCCGGCGAGGAGAACCAGGGCTCCGCCGGATTTGTCGCAGACCTTGCCTTCGATGAATGCAAACATGGATTCAGAAATACTCCCTTATGGTTTGTTGGGGGTTCCGCGCCTGCGGGCGCGGGCAGGGGGCTTTGCGATCGCCCCCTGCACCCCTTCGCGCCTTCGCGCGCCTGCTACTTTGTTTGGGCGGCCTTTGTTACTGCATCCGGAACTGCTCTTTAGCGACGCCGGTCTGGCAGTGGGTGATCGCGCAGGCGATGGCGTCCGCAGCGTCGTCGGGCTTGGGGATGTCGTCCATGCCCATGAGCATCTTCACCATCTGCTGCACCTGCTTCTTGTCGGCGCGGCCCGAGCCGGTCACGGCCTGCTTGATCTGCATGGGCGTATACTCGTAGAGGTTCTCGGTGTATTCGGTGGCCGCGATGATCGCCGCGCCGCGCGCCGCGCCGACCATCAGCGCGGTGGTCACGTTGTGCGCGAAGAAGAGCTCCTCAAATGCCACGTCATCCGGCCGGTAGATATTCACCAGGTCGCGCACGCCCAGATAGAGCGAGCGCAGGCGGTGCTGCATGGGCGTGCCCGCGTAGGTCTCGACGCAGCCGTAATCGATCAGCCGCATCCTGCCGCCGCCCGATTCCACAACGCCCCAGCCCATCAGCGCGTACCCGGGGTCAATGCCAAGGGTGATCATTCATTACACCTCGCAAGGGGAACAAAAAGTCGACTTTATCATAGCACAGAATGAGGATTTGTCAAAGGGGAACACCGGCTTTCGGCAGCCCTCCGCGGGCCTCGGGGAAGCGCGCGGGCCGTCCCTGTTTTCCGCTCCGGCGGTTGTCAAACGCCGCGCAATCTGCTATACTCCACCGGCGGAAGGATGAGGCACGCCGGACGCCGGAAAAAGTCCGGGTGGAGAAGACATCCCTCCGCATGGATGAGGAGGCAGAGCATGCAAACCCTGAAGCAGACGCGCGGCAGGTACCTGATGACGCTCGCGGCCATGTGCGGCCTGATCGCTTCGTCGGTCGGTATTCTGCTCAACACGGGCGGGCTGTTTTTTATTCCCATCGCCCGGGAGCTGGGCGCGGAGACGGCGGCGGTCAACCTGACGCTGACCATCTCCAACCTCGCCTTCGCCCTGGCGGGCATGGTCTCGGCGGCCTGGGTGAAGCCGAAGAATTTCAAGCGGATGATCGCCGGGAGCACGGCCGTGTGCGCGGCGGCGACCGTCTGCCTCTCCCTGTGCCGGAGCCTGCCCATGCACTACGTCTTCAACGGGATCCGCGGCTTCGCGGGCGGCGTGGCCGGCAACGTGCTGGCGACGACGGTGATCAGCAGCTGGTTCCGCTCGGACACCGGCTTTATCAGCAGCCTGGCCCTCGGCTGCTCGGGCCTGATGGGCGCGCTGTTCAGCCCCGTGCTGCAGGCGGTGATCAACGCGGTGGGCTGGCGCGGCGCGTACCTCGTGGCGGCCGCCGTCTACGCGGCGCTGAACCTGCCCGCGATCCTGCTGCCCATCTCCTACCGGCCCGCGGACATCGGCATGGAGCCGCTGCAGGCGGCCAGCGGGGGAAAAGCGCCGGTTCGCGCGCCGCGCACGGGCGATTCGCGCTCCGTCGCGGTGCTGATTCTCACCGGCTTCCTGTGCTCGGCGGCGTCCTTCGTGACGTCGCTGCCCCAGCTCTTCAAGTCCCTGGCGGTCAGCCGGGGGCTGGAGGAGACGGGCGTGATGATGATGACCGCGGTGCTCATCGCCAACACCTGCGGCAAGTACGTCTTCGGGGCGATGACGGACCGCCTGGGGATGAAGCGCTCGGTGATGATCTACGGCACGGTGATCGCGCTCGGCATCGCGCTGCTCCTTCGCACGGCCTCCTCCGGGCTGATGCTGCTCAGCGCCGTGATGATCGGCCTGAGCTACGCCATCCCGACGGTGGGCATGGTGATGATCTGCCGCGAGCTGTTCAGCCCGGAGCGCTTCAACCGGGTCTACCCGAAAATCTCGCTCTGCGTCACGGGCGCCAACGCCGCGGCCTATCCGCTGC
Source organism: uncultured Clostridia bacterium (assembly GCA_946543085.1). Lineage (GTDB taxonomy): Bacteria > Bacillota > Clostridia > Christensenellales > Aristaeellaceae > RUG11272. The sequence goes on from CAMNLM010000065.1 coordinate 12,392, forward strand.
TCGGCGCGATCTATGACGCCACGCACAGCTACGACGGCGCGCTGATCGTGGAGCTGGCCGTGATGCTGGCGACCATGGCGAGCGTGCTCCTCGTCTACCGCCTGGCGGACAGAGAAAAAGCGCGGCAGGGGAGCCGCGTGGCCTGAGGCCAGCCGAATGCTTCATAAAAAAGAGAGCTGCCTTCCAGCGTCCTGATCCCGGGCGCGCGGAGGCAGCTCTCTCTTTTTCATTTTCACAGCTCGTGATAATACGGGCAGATGTCCTCATAGTGCCCGTCCTTCATGCGGAAGCCCTTCGGGATCACGCCCAGGGGCACAAAGCCCAGGCGCTCGTAGAGGTGCCGCGCGTGCGTGTTGCACGCGACCACCGCGTTGAACTGCATCACGCCGAAGCCGTGCGCCTTCGCCTGGGCGAGGGAATCCAGCACCAGCTGCTCGCCGATGTGCAGACCGCGCCTGTTCCTGTCGACGGCATAGCTCGCGTTGGCGATGTGGCCGCAGCGGCCGATATTGTTCGGATGCAGGATATAGAGCCCGACCACCTCGCCGCCGTCATCCTCGGCGACTCCGC
>CAMNLM010000066.1 GCA_946543085.1 uncultured Clostridia bacterium
GGGGCACCAGGATGCCGTCCGCGTTGCGGGTGCACTGCGCGGCGGTGAACTTGTAAGCGCCGTGGGAGGTGCCAATGGCGATGGCCAGGGAGTCGCAGCCCGTGCGGGAGACGAACTCTTCCACTTCATCGGGGTGGGTGTAGGAGCTGTCCTCGGCGGAGACCTTCACGTCGTCCTCGACGCCGGCCAGGGTGCCCAGCTCGGCCTCGACCACCACGCCGTGGTCATGGGCATACTCGACGACCTTGCGGGTCTCGCGGATGTTCTCCTCGAAGGGCAGGCCGCTCTTGTCGATCATGACGGAGGAGAAGCCGCCGTCGATGCAGCTCTTGCAGGTCTCGAAGTCGGGGCCGTGATCCAGGTGCACGGCGATGGGCAGATCGGTATCCGCCACAGCGGCCTCGATCATCTTCATCAGGTAGACGTGCTTGGCATACTTGCGGGCGCCGGCGGACACCTGGAGGATCAGGGGAGCATTCTCAGCCTTGGCGGCCTCGGTGATGCCCTGGATGATTTCCATGTTGTTGACATTGAAGGCGCCGATCGCATAGTGGCCCTCGTAGGCCTTGCGGAACATTTCGGTTGTGGTAACAATCGCCATGGGGGATCCCTCCTTAAATCTTTCGATGGCTCATTATAGCACGGAACACGGGTGTTTGGAAGAGGTTTTGACAGAAAAAACACATGCGGCGGCTCAGCGCTCCCAGCCGTTCTTTTCGCAGATGTCCGCCCAGGCCTCGTCATCGATCTCCTGGCGCTTGAAGTACAGGCGGCGGTCGGCGTCCGTGATCTCGCGCAGGACGCGGCAGGGATTGCCCGCGGCGACGGTGTTCGACGGGATGTCGTGCGTCACGACGCTGCCCGCGCCGATCACCACGTTGTCCCCGATGGTCACGCCGGGGCAGATCACCACGCTGCCGCCGAGCCACACGTCGTGGCCGATGGTCACCGGGATGCCGTACTCCCAAGCGGTGCGGCGGGTGGCGAGGTGCAGGGGATGGCCGGCGGTATAGATGGCGACGTTCGGGGCCAGCTGGCAGTTGTCGCCGAAGGTCACCGTGCCCACGTCCAGGATGGTGCAGTTGTAGTTGGCGAAGAAGTTTTTGCCCACGTGAATGTGGCTGCCGTAATCGCAGAAGAAGGGCGGGTTGATGATCGGCCGCTCCTCCGTCTGCAGCAGCTCCTGCGCCAGGTCCATGAGACCCTCGAGGTCGGTGGCATCGTGCTGGTTCATGGCGCAGGTGATGCGGCGGGCGCGCATCATCTCTTCGTAGCACGTTTTGTCCGCGATGTAAACCATGCCGCTGTCGCGGCGTTCGGGCTGGGTCATGGGGTTTTCCTCCTTGAAGTATGCTGTCGGGAGCTGATCCCGTATGAAAACATGTGCGGTTCGCGCGCTCACTTCACCGCCGGCTTGATCAGCCGGACGCCCCGCCTGGCGACGTACTCTGTGCGCAGGTAATAGCTGAGCCCGCCGAAGGAGGCGGTGTCGAAGTAGTACCTGGCCCCCGGAATCTCGCTGAGATCCTCCACGGGCCGGAAACCGCCCTCCCCGTCCTCGACGAAGAGCTGCTGATCCTTGATGCGCTCCAGCGTCACGGAAGGCGCGGAGTCGATGATGCGGATCATCGCGCCGTCGGGGCTCATGCCCGCGGCCAGTGCGATGTGGCTCTTGACGATGGAGAAGGTGAACACCGCGCCCGCGTTGAACTCCGCCTGGATCTTTCCGATGTCGTTGATCAGGTCCGCCTTGGTGCTGAAGCCGAAATTCTTCCCGGAGCGGCCGATCAGCGTCTCGTTGAGGGTGCCGCCGTCCACCAGGCAGAAGGCATAGCGCTTGGCGAGGGTTTCCGGGCGAATCTCTTCGCCCTGATAGCCCAGCAGCTGCAGGGCGTGGGAGAGGGTGAAGATCGCGCAGCCGGAGGTGGAGAGATCGCTCTCGCCGTAGCGCTTGTCGATCCACCAGCCGTCGCGCTGGCTGTAGAGCGTGAAGCCGTCGGCATCGGGCGCGTCCGCGGTCGCGCCGGCGGCGTCGCCCACGCGGAAGAAGGCCTCCCCGGTGATGTCGCCCGAGGCGGTATGCGCGGTGACCTCCACGCTGTAGAGACCCTTGACCGCCGGGCGGGCCCACACGGTGTCATAGGGCACGGGCTCGCTCTTCACCTTGCCGCGCGCGTCGGAGAGCAGGCGGTAGGTATAGCTTTCAGCGCCTTCGGCCTCGGCGTGCACCTCCAGGGCTTCGCCCAGGGCAAGCTCGTCCGCGCTGAGCCGGATGGCCAGGCCGTTCTCCGCCTCCGAGGGGATCGCGAGGAACTTGGTCATCACATAGCCTTCCTTGCCGAGATAGAGCACGTGGCACCATTCCTCGCCGATCTCGTCGATCTCGAGGATCGTGTTGTTCGGGATCTCGCCGACCAGCTTGGCCTTCGTGCTCGCGCTCTTGCGCACCTTCACCGGCCCCTTGGGGGTGGATACGCGGCCGTATTCGGCGAGGGCGGCCAGCGGCAGAAGACAGAACGCCAGCAGCAGGCAGCCCATGCGCCGCGCGGCGAAAAGAGGATGATTCACCTGGTACCTCCGGAAGAAAGCCCGGAACAGCCTCTGCTCTCAGGCTGTTCCCTGTTCGGACTGGTTGGATTCGGCAGGGAGCATCCGTTCGGCGCGCTCAGGCCGCCTTCCCCCGCCTTGCCTATTATACTTGAAGTGCCATGAAATGACAAGTGCGCGGAGCTCCCGGCGCTTCTCCGCTTTCCCGCCATTGCAAACCCGGCCCAAACGTGGTATACTCTCCGCGTACCGTGCAATTCCGGAGGAGGTGAAGGCCATGCCCCATCAGCGCGGAATCAAGCCTGTCGCGCAGAACCGCAAGGCCTTTCACGATTACTTCGTGGAGGAGCGGTACGAGTGCGGCCTGGAGCTGTTTGGCACAGAGGTGAAATCCATGCGCCAGGGCCGCGTCAGCCTCAAGGAGAGCTGGGCCGCGGTGCGCAACGGCGAGATCTTTGTCGAGGGGATGCACATCAGCCCCTACGACCAGGGCAGCTACTACAACCGCGATCCCCTGCGCCCCAAGCGGCTGCTGCTCCACAAGAGCGAGATCCGCAAGCTGGACGGCCTGGTGGCCCGCCAGGGCTACACGCTGATCCCGCTGGAGATCTACCTCAAGGAGGGCCGCATGAAGCTGCAGCTCGGCCTGTGCAAGGGCAAGCAGGCGCACGACAAGCGCGACGCCGCCGCCCAGCGCGACGCCGACCGCGACATCCGCCGCGCCCTGCGGCAGAACAACAAGTAGCCTCTCCCTTCTACGAAACACAAGCCATCATCCTTTTCGCGCAGAGCATAAACCGGCATAGCCGATAGCAAGAGCGGCTGCGCGAAGGGGTGCAGGGGGTTCGGAGCGCCCGGAAAACTCCCCAGTGGGGAGTTTTCAGCGCAGAACGGGCGGCAGCCCCGGACCGATCGCAAAGCCCCCTGCCCGCGCCCGCAGGCGCGGAATCCTTCGCGGGGATGATCCGGTTTCGACGGGGGTATTGGGGGCTGGATAAGCGAGCCGCGGACCCTGTACCGCGCAAAAACGGGGAAACTTAAAGTGAACTGACAACAACAGTTACGCTTTCGCGGCCTAATTTGGCGGCGACGCCGGCCCGGGTTGCCCGCGTGTCCGATCACCGGCGCCATTTTCGCGGGGAACGAGCGTGCCTAAGCTTTGCAGCACGTCCGTAACATGAAGCTACTAAAGCCGCCAGCCCGTCTGCGGGCGGGCGGCTGAGGGAATTCCAAAACGCAGACTGCGCTCGGAGAAAATCTGGCTTCTGAGCCTTCGGACAGGGGTTCGACTCCCCTCATCTCCATGAAAAAGCAGCCGTTCTGATCCCAGCCTGAGATCAGGGCGGCTGTTTGATTTTTGGTTGAAATCCCGGAAAGCACCGCACCCGCGTCAACAGCCCCGCTCATCCTCTGCCCAAAACGAAAACCGGGGTGAAGGAGCCGAAGCTCCTCCACCCGGGAATCTGTTGATGGATGCGGTTATTCCGCGTGGAATCAGTCGTGCTGGCCCAGCAGATAGACGCCGACCTTGCCGTCCTTGTCCTTGGTGTAGCCGTACCAGAGGCCGGTCTCGGGGGTCAGGAAGGAGGTGCCCACGCCCTTTTCGTTGCAGATGTCGGAGAACTTGTCCGCCATCGCGTCCAGCTCGGAGTACGCGAAGTGCTGCTGATGCTCGGGCAGAGCGGTCTTGCCCTTCACGGAAGCGATCCATTCGCCCATGTGCTGGCAGTTGGGGTTGCGGCGGTCATAGTCGAAGGAAGCGCCGGCCACCTGATACATGAACAGGTCGGGGTTGGCGTTCTGGTAGAAGTAGGGACGGGTCTCGAAGCCGTAGCCGTCGGCCTGCATCTCGGAGTTCCAGATCAGGATGGTGAAGCCATCATCGGTGGTGATCTTCATGTTCATGATCTCGCGCTCGTAGATCCACGCATACAGCTTGTAGAAGTTGGGGGTGCCGTCGGGATTGGAATACTTCTCCACGTCCAGTGTGTCGCTCACGGGGCGCTTGGAGCAGTTGTGGTTGGAGCGGACGGTCTCCAGGGTGAAGCCGTGGAGCTTGAACATGTCGTGCGCGCCGGCTTCGCTGATGTAGTGGGCCGCGTAGTTGATCTTCTCACGCCACACCACGGAGGGCAGGGTGCCCTGGGGGCAGATCACCTGGCACAGGGGATGCTCTTCCAGCACGGAGTGGAGCTCGCCGGTGTGGTCGCCGTGGCCATGGGTCAGCAGGCAGTAGTCAGCGCCGTGCACCCACTTGCCGCCGGGCAGGTCGGTGGGGGTGTACTTGTGCTCGTTGTGAGCATCGTTCGGGTCGTCGAAATAGGGGTCCATGACGATGGTCTCACCGGTGGGCAGCACGAACTCGTAGAAGTTGACGCCGCTCCAGCGAACCTTCAGCTTGATGTCGGGATCGTCCCAGTCCTTGGTGGGCAGGTTCTTGCGGTCCAGCACGCCGGAGACACCGGGCACGGTGGGCTCAAAGCTATTCTTGATTTCGACCTTTTCGCCTTCGTTGGGATCGGCGGCTTCAGCGATAGCGCTGCCGGTCAGGGCAATGCCGGTGGTGGCGGCGGCGGCGGCCAGCATGCCGGCACCGGAGACCTTCAGGAAATCGCGGCGGGACAGTTCCTTCATGATGAAATCCTCCTCTTTGGCCGCATCTTGTGCGGCGGTTCGTTGTTTGGGGTTTCGGGAAACGGTCGAAGCTGTTTGCTGAAATCCTTTGTGTAATGTCGTTGTGGTGGGGCTGATGCGCGGAGACCGCGCACCGGCCTGTTGTCGATGACGCCTTGGATGATTCCATTATAGGAACAGGATGCCGGAAATTCAAATGATTTAAATTCATCAGACCGATTCCAAAATGGAAAGACGGGTGGATTCTTCCTATATATTAGCAGTCGGCAATCCGTCCAAATTTTGACCGGAAACGACATAAATGCAGCCTTGACAGCCTGAAAGATCGCGATAAAATAGTCTCAGACAAGCAAAAAGGCATGAACAAACCGAAACGCCCGCGGAGGAGGAGGTGCCCTTATGCAGCTGCGGGAGTGTGAATACATCCTGGCGATTGCCGAGGAGGGCAATATGGGCAAGGCGGCCCAGCGCCTGTATACATCCCAGCCCACGCTGAGCAAGATGCTCGGCAAGCTGGAGGAAAAGATCGGCATGCCGCTGTTTGAGCGGCAGCCCACCGGCATGGTGCCCACGGCCGCCGGGGCCGTCTACATCGACGGCGCGCGCAAGATGCTGGAGCTCAACGCGCAGTGGGAGAAGGACATCGACACCGTGACGGGCAAGCTGCCCGTGCTGGACGTCGGCTTTCCGATGATCCGTCTGGACATCTTGGCCTGCCGCGTGGTGCCCGCGCTCGCGGCGCGCTATCCGGGCCTGCAGAGCGTCTACATCTGCACCTCGCAGAGCCGGATCGCGACGGATCTGCTCAACAATAAGTGCGCCATCGGCGTCGGGATCATCACGGAGCAATACGCCTCCCTGCTGAACTACGAGACCGTGGGCGAGGAGGAATACGTGCTGGCGGTGCCCAAGGGCCACCCGCTGGAGCGCAAGGCCCACCCCCTGCCGGGCTCCCGTTTCCCGCACCTCGCGGTGAGCCACCTGAAGAACACGCCCTTCGTGCTCTCCCGTCCCGGGGCCTACAGCACGCGGGTGGCGCAGCGCTTCTTCGAGGACCACGGCATCACCCCGCCCATCGCCCTCACCATGCAGAACACCGGCAACATCATGAAGGCCGTGGCGTACGGCACGGGCGTGGCCCTGCTGCCCTCGCAGCCGCTGGACGCCATCGGCATGAAGGACAAGCTGACCTACCTGCACGTGGATACCCGCGAGGAGCCCATGCAGATCGGCGTACTCTACCGCCGGGGCCACGTGCTGAACCGGATCGAGCTCGCGCTCGCCGAGGAGCTGCACGAGGCGTACCGGATGAAGTGACGGCGGAAGCCGGGGGAACGGACGATGTTCAACATAGGATTTGCGGAGCTGATCCTGGTGCTGCTGATCGCTTTCCTGGTGGTCGGCCCGAAGGACCTGCCCAGGGTGGCGCGCTGGCTCGGCCGAATGGTGAAGAAGGCCCGCCAGCTGATGCGCGAGATCAAACAGGAGGTCGGCTGGGACGAGCTGACGCAGGAGACGAATTCCCTCTCCAGCGAAATGAAGGAAACCCTGCGCGAGGCGGACATCCGCGCCGACCTGAAGGACGCGTCCCGCGAGCTGACCGGCAGCATCGACACCGCAAAAAAAGAAACCGCAAAGGCGATTCATGAGGCTCAGACCTGAGCCTGAAGGACAAACAGAAAAGGAGAGACCGCTATGCGTCTTGGAACGACTGAAATCATCCTGATCCTCGTGCTGGTTCTGGTGCTCTTCGGCGGCGGCAAGCTGGCCGGCGTCGGCAAGGCCCTCGGCCGCAGCATCAAGGATTTCAAGAACGAAGTGAAGGAAGACGCCCCCGCCGACGGCAAGCTCGAAGAGGCGCAGGCCGACGGCAGCGCGAAGGACAACTGAGCGGCAGGCGCTCCGCCGTTTTTCGCCCTCAGCCTGTGATTGCGCACAGAAAAATCCTCCGGCCCATGAAACCGGAGGATTTTGGCGTGGGAAAAATGAGGCGAAGAGCGGTGAACGAAGAGCGGAAAACCGGTCTCCCCGGTACGGGCCGACCCGGCAAACCCGTCTTTTCCCCCACCCGCCAGAACTGTCAAGACCCGGAAAACGGCAGCGGCAGGACATCCGCTCACCCAACGGGTGAGGGATGAGCCTGCCGTCGGTTTCGCCGTCCCCAAAGCGCATGCCCGGCTCTGTTCAAACGCCGCGGGATGTGATAGAATAAAGGAAAGCAAATGGAAAAAGAACTGTTTCCCGCGAGCCCGACATCGGTGAAAAAGACCGGACGGCTGTCATCCGCGCCATGCCGCGCCGGGGAAGCAAATCCATCTCCAAGGAGATCACCCCATGAAGAAGCTTCTCAAGATCCTCGGCATCCTCCTGCTGGCCGTCCTTGTGCTCGCCGCGGGCCTTTTCGGCGTCCTCACGCTGACCGAGTACAAGCCCGCGGACGTGGAGACCGTCGCCGTCACCGCCGGCAGCGCGCCCGGCGAAGCCCTCCGCGCGGGCGACACCCTCCGCGTCGTCACCTGGAACGTGGGCTACGGCGCGCTGGGCGACAACGCCGATTTCTTCATGGACGGCGGCAAGAGCGTGCGCACCGCCGACCTCGCCCGCGTGCAGGCCAACATGGGCACAATGACCGGCGCCCTGCAGGGGATGAACCCCGACCTCATCTTCCTGCAGGAAGTCGACGTGGCGAGCGACCGCTCCCACCGCGTGGACGAGAGCGCCCTGTTCCGCGCCGCTTTCCCGGACATGAACAGCGCTTTCGCCGCGAATTACCGCGCGCTCTATGTGCCCTATCCCATGCCGCCCATCGGCCACGTGGACGGCGGCATCCAGACGCTCGCCCATCCCGCCATCGCGGACGCGGCGCGCATCCAGCTGCCCTGTCCCTTCTCCTGGCCGCTGCGCCTGGGCAATCTCAAGCGCTGCCTGCTGGTGACGCGCATCCCGGTCGAGGGCACCGGAAAGGAGCTTGTCGCGGTGAACCTGCACCTCGAGGCCTATGACGACGGCGAGGGCAAGATCGCCCAGACCGCCCAGCTCGCCTCCTTCCTGCAGGCCGAAGCGGAGAAGGGCAACTATGTGCTGGCCGGCGGCGACTTCAACCAGATTTTCTCCGGCGCGGACGACGGCGCCTACGCCGTGCGCGAAGGGCTCTGGACGCCCGGCGTCATTGCGGAGGAGGACTTCGGCAACCGCTTCTCCCTGCTGATGGACACCCGCGTGCCCACCTGCCGCTCGCTGGACCAGCCCCTCGCCGGCGCGGACAAGGCAAGCTTCCAGTTCTACATGATCGACGGCTTCATTGTCTCGGACAACCTGACCGTGAAGACCCTGGAAACCCAGGACCTCGGCTTCACCGCCACCGACCACAACCCCGTTCTGCTGGAGGTCACGCTCGGGGAAGCCTGAATAACACCCTCCGCAGGAGCGCCTTTACAGGGGCTCCGGGAACCCCCAGCAGAAACTCCCGCAACTCTTCCCGGCGGGGGAAAGACGATAACCGGCCCTCCGCAGGACCGCCTTTACAAGGGGTCCGGGAACCCTCCGCAGGAACTCCCGCTACTCTCCCCGGTGAGGGAAACACGATAACCAGCCCTCCGCAGGAGCGCCTTTCCAGGGGGTCCGGGGGTGACTTTCCGGAGGAAAGGCACCCCCGGGCAACCATCTAATACCTCCCCTCCCCGCAAGCGGGGAGGGGCCGGGGGTGGGGTTCACATCAACATGCGACACACCACGCGACCTAAGAAAGGATCAAAAAAATGCACATCCTCCTCGTCAACGACGATGGCTTCGACAGCCCTTATCTCCCCCTCCTCGCCACCGCCGCCTCGCGCAGAGGCCACCGCGTCTCCGTCTCCGCGCCGGACACCCAGCAGAGCGGCAAGGCGCACTCCTTCACCGTGTTCACTCCGCTGATGGTCACCCCGTCCGCCATGGAGGGTGCCGCGGAGGCCTGGCGCGTGCAGGGCACGCCGGTGGACTGCGCCCGCCTGGGTCTCATGGCCCTGTGCCAGGAGCCCGTGGATCTCGTCATCAGCGGCATCAACGACGGCTACAACGCGGGCCTCGCCACCTTCCTCTCCGGCACGGTCGGCGCGGCGCGCGAGGCCGCCTTCTCGGGCCATAAAGCGCTGGCTGTCTCCATTGAAGCCATGGCCGATCCCCGCACCGCTCAGCTGCTGGCGGATTACGCCATCCGCACCGCCGAGAAGCTGATGGACTATCCGCTGCCGCCGCAGACCGTCTGCAACCTGAACATGCCGCCCGTCGCGCCGGAGCAGCTGAAGGCCCCCGTGGTCGCGCCGCTCAATCACGACTACTATGACGATTCGTATGAGCAGCGCGTTTCCCCGCGCGGCGTGACATACTTCTGGCTGACCTTTGAGAAGCCACTGGATCACTACGCCGAGGGAACGGATCGCTGGTACCTGGAGAAGGGCCACCCAACGGTGACCTTCCTGGGGACGGAGCCCATGGAGCAGGGGAAGTTCGCGGACTTCCCGCTTCCGCTGAAGTAAACGCCCCCGGAAGGGTGTCCCCGCGGAGAGGCCTGCGTCACCGGCCCGGCTGCCGGGGGTCCTTGCCTTTCTTCTTGTCTTATCCCTTTTCCGGGCTGAGAGCCTCAGCCTGTTTCACATTGTCCTTCTTCCGGGAAAGGAGCGTTTTTCCATGCTTGCGCGCGCTTTGGGGTATGGGCTGAGCGGGGTCAGCGGGTTCGCGGTGACGGTCGAGGTCTACGCGGCGAACGGCATCCCGAACCTGGAGATCATCGGCCTGCCGGACGCTTCCATCAAGGAGAGCCGTGACCGCGTCAGCGCGGCGGTGGTCAACTCCGGCTTCGCCATGCCCATCGCGAAGCTGACCGTCAACCTGGCCCCGGCGGACGTGAAAAAGGAAGGCCCGGCCTTCGACCTGCCCATCGCCGTGGCGGTGCTGATGGCCTCCCACCAGATGGAGAACATGGACCTGTCAAACACGCTGCTCATCGGCGAGCTGTCGCTGGACGGCAGCCTGCAGCCGGTGCGCGGCGCGCTGCCGATGGTCATCAGCGCGAGCGAGCAGGGCGTGGAGGAGGTCATCCTTCCCCGGGGCAACGCGGAGGAGGTCGCCTGCATCCAGGGGATCCGCGTCTATCCGGCCAGCTCCCTGCGCCAGGCGGTGGAGCACCTGACGGGCCGCGCGCGCATCCCCGCGCAGATTCAGCGCGGCTACGACGAGATCCTCGCGGAAACCCAGGTCGCGGTCGACCTGAGCCAGGTGCAGGGCCAGCTCGGCGCAAGGCGGGCGCTGGAGGTCGCGGCCGCCGGCGGCCACAACCTGCTGATGATCGGCACACCCGGCAGCGGCAAGACCATGCTCGCGCGGTGTCTGCCCGGCATCCTGCCGCCGCTGACCTTCGAGGAGGCGCTGGAGACCACGCGCATTCACTCCATCGCGGGCAAGCTCAGCCCCGGCACCGGCCTGATGGTGACGCGGCCCTTCTGCGCCCCGCACCACAGCGCCTCCGTCGCCAGCCTGATCGGCGGCGGCACGAACGCCATGCCCGGCTCGGTCTCCCTCAGCCACAACGGCGTGCTCTTCCTCGACGAGCTGCCGGAGTTCAGCCGCCCTGCGCTGGAGGCCCTGCGCCAGCCCCTGGAGGACGGCGTGGTCAGCGTGACCCGCGTGCACAACCAGGCGCAGTACCAGTCCAGCTTCATGCTGGTGGCGAGCATGAACCCCTGTCCGTGCGGGTATTTCGGCAGCAAGGTGAAGCAGTGCCGCTGCAGCCAGCGGGACATCCGCCGCTACCTCGACCGCGTCTCCGGCCCCCTGCTGGACCGCATCGATATCCAGATCGAGGTGGACGCGGTGCCCGTGCGCGAGATCAACCAGGGCCAGCCCGCGGAGAGCTCCGCCGCCGTGGCCGAGCGCGTCCGCAAGGCCCGCGAGCTCCAGCAGGAGCGCTACAGGCAGGACGGCATCCACTGCAACGCCCAGCTCGACGCCCGCCTCAGCAAGCGCTACTGCGCCCTCAGCCCTGAGGCCACCAGCGTGCTGCACGTGGCGGTGGAGCGCATGGGCATGAGCATGCGCGCCTACGGCCGCGTGCTGAAGGTCGCCCGCACCATTGCCGACCTGCGCGGCGCGCAGGACATCGCCACCGAGGACGTGGCCGAGGCCATCCAATACCGGGAGCTGGACGGAAAGTACTGGAAGTGATCCCCCGGCTTTAAAAGCATGGGTTTTTCGGAGAAGAGGCCAGCGGAACCGGACGGCTGAAAACCGCGGGAAAGCGGATTCTGTCATGTAGGAAAGAGATTTCAAGTTGATGAGCTGACAGCAAACCGGGCTTCAGACATCCGCGCCATCCTTGGGACAGCGGTTGAGTTTTTCAGACACACGCAGAGCTGAAGGAGGGACGTACTGTGTTTACAGCGGATATGATTGCTCCGTGCGGCCTGGATTGCAGCATTTGCTTCAGTGCGCTGCGCAAGGACAAGCCCTGCCCGGGCTGCAACGGTTCGGACGAGAACAAGCCAGAGTTTTGCGCCAAGCGCTGCGGCATCATCCTGTGCCGGAAGCGCAGGGAGAATGGATACCGCTTCTGCGACGAGTGCCCTGATTTCCCCTGTGCAGACGTCATGGAAAAGGAAAACCGCTATACAGCCCAATACCCGCTCCGCGAATCGCCGCTTCAGAACTTACGGGATATCCGGGAACAGGGATTGGAAGGCTTCCTCGCCCGGGAGCGCAGTCAATGGCGCTGCAGGGCATGCGGAAGTCCCATCTGCATTCATGACGGCGTCTGCAGTGGATGCAGAAAGCAGTACGGTAAACCGGAGATGCAGCGATAAATCGGGATTTATCGAGGTGGCTTTATATTTCAAATCGGAGGTGTCAGATGGCAGAGCAGTTTTTAACATTGATGGCTGATCTGGACAATGAATCACAGGGCATCATGTCAGCATGGTATAAAAAACTGAATTTTGCGGGTTTCACGGGAACCCAGACCCCGAATCTTCCGTACCATATCAGCATGGCACTCTTCCCATTGGAGAAGGAACAAGAGGTGATAGAACTTGCCCAAAGAACGGCCGCGCAGTTTTCGCCGATTTCCGTGCATATTAGCCATATCGGCATATTTTCGCCGGGAAAGGTGCTGTTTGGAGGGCCGGAAAGAAACAGGGAATTGGATTTGCTTCACAGCGCTTGTGAAACAAATCCAGATCCAAAACACTCCTGGACGCCTCATGTAACAATGCTGATTGATGAACCGGAAACAATTTGCAAGGCACTGCCTTTGTTTTTACAATCCTTTCATCCGTTTGTTGGCAGAATCACCCGATTGCATTTATGCGCCTTTTGGCCCACCCGTGAAATATTGTCTATTGATTTGAACAAAGACAGATAAATTCCCGTTTGTTGAGGTGATAAAGTGAACAATTTCAATGAAGATTTCTGGAAGGCGCTGGATGAGTTGGTGAACTCTTCAGAAATCGTTATTGACAGACCAAAAGGTTCCGCACATCCCAGATTTCCCGATTTTATCTATCGTGTTGACTATGGATATTTGAAAGATACCGCCTCTATGGATGGCGCCGGAATTGACGTATGGGTCGGAAGTGGCGATAAAAAGATTGATGCCATCCTGTGTATTGTTGATTTGATGAAGAAAGATTCAGAAATCAAGATACTGATTGGATGCACAGAAGAAGAGAAAATGGAAGT
>CAMNLM010000067.1 GCA_946543085.1 uncultured Clostridia bacterium
CGCCAAAAGCGTGTGCGGGGGGTCCGGGGGACACACGTCGCAACGTGTCCCCCGGGACCTTTTGCTACTTTTCGGTCACGAAAAGTAGAACCATCAACTTGCGACAACAAAGCGATATATTGAAAGCCCGAATAGCAAAAAGGACATTTCGCTGCTTGCGGTTAGAAACAAGGCGCGCTCTCTCACCGCCCGCCGGGGCGAGGGGAGCGCGCCTTGTTTTTGCGCGCATGAAACCGGCTGAACCGGAGCCTGGCCGGGTTCTGTGACGCCCGGGGCCGGCCCGTCTTCGGCTGCTCAGACAGGTTTGTCCGCGCTCAAAAAAAAGATCAAAAAATTTGGTCAAAGATATTGACTTTCTTTGACCTTTGTGCTACTATACAGTCACCGGGTAGGGAAAGCCCCCAGGGAGTTCCCGAGACGGGGCGGCAAACAGCCGCGGCGCGCAGCGTGTAAAATTCATGAAACACGCTGCGGCGCAAGACATACGATCGACGCGCGGCCGTCTGAAGCGGCTGGCGCTTGAATGGAGGTTTCAGTATGAGTACTTATCTTCCTACTGTTTTCGGCGAGAACCTGATGGATATGTTGGATGACTTTGACCGCGATTTCTTCCGCGGCTTCCCGAACATGGATCGTACGCTCTATGGCAAGCACGCCCAGAACCTGATGAAGACCGATGTCCGCGAGACCGACCAGGGCTATGAGCTGGACATCGACCTGCCCGGCTTCAAGAAGGACGAGATCCGCGTGGAGCTGCAGAACGGCTACATGACGATCACCACCGAGAAGACCCTGGACAAGAGCGAGGACAACAAGCAGGGCAAGATGCTCCGCCGTGAGCGCTATGCCGGCACGATGCAGCGTAGCTTCTACGTGGGCAGCCACGTGACCGAGGCCGACATCAAGGCCAGCTATGAGAACGGCGTCCTGCACCTGACCGTGCCGAAGAAGGAAGCCCCCAAGATGCCCGAGAAGCGGCAGATCATGATTGAGGGCTAACGAATCGCTTCCCAGGCACACAGAAAAAGCCAAAAAGAAAACGGCCTGCGTCTCACAAAAGGGACGCAGGCCGTTTTGTGCGTTTCTTTTATATTCCACGATGAATCCGTACCCGTTGCTCTCGGCGTAGAATTCGGCGTAGCTGCCGCTCTGGCCGTGGATGGTCACGCCCGCCGGGAATACGCCGCTGCCGATCTCCACCGTGTTCGGCGGCATATAGACGTGCTTTAGGTTCGGGCAGCCCGCGAACGCGCCGCTGCCCAGGGTTTCGGTCGCGTCGCTGAGCTTCACATAGGTGAAGGCGCAGCCCTGGAAGGCGTATTCCTCCACCGAAACCGTATTGGCGGGAAGAATGAAGTCCGGGTTCAGCTTGTCCCACACGGCGTAAAGCGTGGCGCTGCCCTCCCCGGTGTAGGTGTCGCCGGGCTGGTAGGAAGGCGACGACGCGCCGGCCGTGGTCGACCACCCGAGGAAGGTATAGCCCGGGCGCGAGGGTTCCACTTCAGGCACGGTGACATCGCCTGTGCCCGCGGTCTGCGTGATCGGCGCGCCTGTGCCGCCGTTGGCGTCGAAGGAGACAGTGTCGGCATCGAGGACCACATACACCTTGCCTAACAAGACGTCATTTTGTCCTTTGTGACATGCCACCTCAAAATACCACAATCCAGGTACCGGCAGATGAATCTGTGCGGACGTATGATCCATATTGGCTACCGGGGCAAATTGGTAGGATTGATAGTGGGGCTCTGCCCATATGGTACAGTAACCGTTCTCACCGACGCCCATGTCCGGCCAGGAGAGATAGACTGTTGAACCGTCAAGCGTCGCGCTGACAGGAAAATCGAGGTGGGATTCGACGCGCAGATCTATGCTTTGCGTCCTCATTTGATTCGTGCCCACATCCACGAAATTGCATTGATAGCTGCCGGGGTCATCCGGTATCGTAAATGTAAAGTTATTCGGATCAACGACCTCGTTCACATATTCCTTGTAACCTCCACTGATTTTTGCAATGCGTATCCTTGCGCTCGTAAACTCTGAGGTATTCAGGCTCAGCCGGATGGTTTCACCCGTAGTAAAATAATTCAGAGTACTCGATCTGTAACCGATGATGTTTTCGTTCTCGTCATATTCCTCAAATACCTATGTATAAGCATTGCTTCCATGTGTGGAAGAGACCACCGTCCGAACGTCGCGCACGCGCCAGGTTGCCCGCGCGCTGTTGACGTTGCCGATGCGGAAGTAGCCGGTATAATAGCCGATATCAGTGGCGTCCATCGAAAGATAGGTCGATCCTTCCTGTTTTACGGGGATTTCTTCACTCCGATACAGATAGAACTCGCCGTCCTCGGTAGGAGAGTAGTAGATGTTTGCGGTCACGGTTGAGACACCCTCCAAAAGGGTCTCATCCTCGTAGTACAGGTCGAAGCTATATCCCTGGCCCACGGCGACTTCTGGCACTTCTGTGGTGCGCCAGTTTGTTACAGGGATGATCGCTGAAAAAGGCGGTGTTGTGTTGAAGCGAAAATACGCCATTACACCAGTGCCATAATAATGCTGTTTACCGTCATCAAAAGTAGATATGGCATTCTGCCCTGTCATGGGATTCGCAACTATTTCATTCAAGTTTCCGTAAACGCACGCTGAGGGTGAAGTCATGATAACAACATGATCCGTGGATCCTGGAGACCATCCCATGATTGCCAAATCACCGCGCTTCGGCCCATCGAAATTGGTTTCATCAGCTATCACAACATTGTCTGGGTCGCATTCGCTTTTATTGATATATTGATTATAAAGGGCTTCTTCTGCGGATGCATGATAAGTGGAGCATTTGATAAACAGTTTTCCATAATTGTGCTTAAGAAGATAATATATGCCCTGATGCGGATATCCATATTTCGGCATGGACAAACAGTCTCCGGCCATGGCAGTTCTCACGCAATAACCGTAAGCAAATAGTGCGCAATGGCTTACATTAGGCGAACCTCCGTCGAAATAAGAGGCAGGCTTGCCGGTTGCATAGGCATCCTCAGCAAGCTTGACCATCCGTTCGAAGCTGGCTTTGGAAACATAGTTGTACGCGGTTGCCTTCGCCTCAGCCGGCTTCATGACTATCGCGCACACGGCTGCGCCTAATGCCACTGCCAGACAAGCAAGCCGGATAAACGTCTTTTTCATGCATGTTCCTCCCTGCACAAAAAACAAGATACCATATAACGGGACTGTGATTCCTCCAGCCCTATTATACAGTATCTTCCAATCATGTCAAGGCAGATCACGACAATCCTGTGTGGTATTCTGCCCTCAGTTCATCTCGCTCTTCTTCTTCAGCTTCTCCAGCGACCCGTCCGGGCGCTTGAGCACCACGCCGTCCAGCATGGCCTCCATGCCCTTGCGGAAGTCCGCGAGGTATTCCTGGCGCAGGGCCTTCTGCTCCTCCACCTCGGCGGGGGTCAGGCCGGTCGTGCGCTGCTTTTTCGCCAGCTCGTTGATGCGAAGAATCTTGGCGTGTTCCATAAAACCCTCCTCTTACCGTTCCGCCATGCGGGCAAAGTCCCCGGCGACCACCGCGATCAGCACCATGCAGGCCGTCATCACGCCGTAGGCCAGGAGGGGCTTGCCCCAGCGATCCACGCCGAACTCGGCCCACACGCCCACGCCGATCGCCGCCACGGTCAGCAGCCAGCCGACGGCGACGGCTGTGTGGCGGCCGGGCTTGGAGAGCGCCTCCCGGCTCCAGCCGATCAGCGCCGCGACCGCCAGCACGATCGCGATCGCCTGCTGCACGTGCACGAAGTGCTGCACCATGTGGCCGTCCGCGCGCAGGGATTCCAGGATGACCTGCGAGAGGCCGAAGCACACGAGGAAGCGCTTCATCAGCGGCTTCTTCCGCTTCGCCCAGACGAGCAGAAGCACGAGGATCACGACCGCGGCGACGGCCTCGTAGAGATACACAGGATGCACGGGCTCGCCCTCGATCACGGGACAGATGGACAGGTTCGCCAGCCAGTCCGCAGTCACCGTGCGGCCAAGACCCAGACCGGTGCCGTGCTCGAAGAGGCGTTCCACCAGGATCGCCACGGGCAGGCCCAGGGCCAGCGCGTCGCGCAGCGAGCCGCGCGGGCTGCGGGTCAGGCCCTCCGCGAGCTTCGCGCCGAGGATTGCGCCGATCACCGCGCCCATCAGCGAGTAGCCGCCGTGCCAGAAGCGCAGGGTCTCCAGGAAATCAAAGCCGCTGTCGATGTCCATGTAGAGACCGACGCCGGCGGAGATCATGTCCTGCGCCGCCCAGACCAGCCGGGCAAACACCCAGGCCAGCGGGATGACGCACAGCGCCAGGCGCACAAACACGCCGTACCTGAAGCCGCGCCGCGCGAGCGCCAGGCCGGCGACGCACAGGCCCGCCAGCAGCGCCAGGGCACAGCCCGCGCCATAGCGGGTGAGGGGCAGTCCGAAGACAGTGAAGAGTGTCATGGAAGGGATTCCAGCCTTTCTGACCATGCGGAAGGGGAGGCGCGGCCGCCTCGCGGAAGAAGCCGCTGTCCGCGTCAAAACCGTTTTTTGTGGAAGCAAGGGTTCTCCTCTGCTCTCAGCCGGCAGCGGACGCCGGCGAAGGGCTTTTCACGGCCCTTCGCGCGCGTCCTTTCCGGATGCCCGGCGAAGCCGAAAAGCAGATCAGTCCTGCCCGACGAGGGTCGCGAAATAGATGATATCCGACACGGAGCGCTCCTCGTTGAAGGTCTTGTCCGAATAGTTTTCCCCGTGGAAGACCATCAGGCAGCTGTTGCCGCCGTCCAGGTTGTAAGCCTGCTGGCAGCCCAGATCCGCCATGAACTGAGCGAGATCCTCATAGGTCGCGCCTTCCTTGCCGGAGCGGTCGTGGTGCTTCACCGTGTCGACCACCACCAGGGCGTATTCCAGCGGGCCGGTCTGGCCGATGGCGCAGCGGGGCTCCCTCTTGCCGAGGTTAAAGGAATACTGGGCAGGCTGCTCCTGCTTCACGCCGTCGATGATCAGCGCCGGGCCGAAGTCGAACACGTTGACGAGGGTATGGGCCTCGGTCAGCGCGCGCAGTTGGTCGGTGAAGTCCGGGTTGACGCTCTTGTTGTTCGGCTTGCCGTTGCGCTTGCGCAGGAGGATGTGCATGTCGCCGTTCTCGTCGACGGCCAGCAGGTCGCGGGTCTCATAGGGGCTCTTGCGGGCCTTCTTCTTGCTGTCCTGCTGCACCTCGCCCATGCGGACGATGTAGCCGCCGTCGTCGGTGGCGAAGTATTCCCCGCCGATGGCGATCACGGCGTTGGCGTTCCCGGCCAGGGTGGAGATCTTGTTGGTGCGGCCGCGGGCTGTCACGGCCGTGCGGAACTGGCTGGGGTCG
Organism: uncultured Clostridia bacterium; assembly: GCA_946543085.1. Taxonomy (GTDB): domain Bacteria; phylum Bacillota; class Clostridia; order Christensenellales; family Aristaeellaceae; genus RUG11272. Next base: position 5,378 of record CAMNLM010000067.1, read on the forward strand.
CTCAGCTTCACCCGCGCCACGTTGAAGATGGCCTTCTCGGTCTGCACCTTCTCCACGGTGACGGTGATGCTGCCGTCGTCGTAGCCGTTCTCGGTGTAGGCGCTCTCATCCGGCTTGGGGCCGGCGGAGAAGTCCATGGGCAGCGGGTCATAGATGTTTTCGACAGCCGCGCCGTCGGTGAGGAGGGTGTCGGTGATCTCGAGGTCGCCCTCGGCGAGGGAGGTGGCGCAAAGCACCAGCAGAAGGAGGACTGCCAATAAACGCTTGAACATTTGATTCACATCCTTGATATGATTGTCTGGCAAGACAGGGATTCCGCGCCTGCGGGCGCGGGCAAAGGGCTTTGCGATCGCCCTTTGCAAACCTTCGCCCGCAGCCTGGAACTTGGGCTTTCGCTTAGGCTATCAAAATAATTACAGGAAATCGTACTCTTCGTTTTCTTCGGTTTCCTCGTACATTTCTATCGCACTGTCGCTGATGTCGCCGCTGGGTACGGCGAGGGCGAAGCCGGCCAGCAGCACGAGGCCGAGCAGGGTCAGGAGCAGATTCTTCATTTTCGTTGCGCCTCCTTCAGCGCTTGCGCTCCGCGAACACCCAGTTCTGCTGCACGCGGTAGCTCAGGAAATACAGCACGGTATCGCAGAGGATCTTCGCGAGCCAGGACGCCATGCCGGCATGGCTCAGCAGCCACACGCCCGCGTTGCTCAGGCAGATGATGAGGACGCACAGCAGCGCGTAGCGCAGGGCCGCGCCCTTCGTGTCGCCCCTGAGCCTGAAGACCAGGTTCTTGTTGAGGATGAAGTTGGCCACGGAGCTGACCAGGCGGGCCAGGAAGCCGCTCAGCCAGATCGCCTCGCCCGCGCCCACGCCCATGGCAGGCAGGAGCCATTCGCGCAGGACGGCCGCCAGGCCCTGGTCCAGTACGAAGCAGGCGATGGACACCCCCATGAAGCGGAAGAAGCCGCCGAGAATCACCTTGTAGATCCGCCAGGAATCGCGGATCGGGTGGAAGTGGGAGCCCTCGTTGTCGTTCTCGTAGACCGTCTCGATGGTCACGGGAATCATCGGCAGATGGCGGCGGGCGCAGGCGATGAGCACGTTCATCTCGTACTCGTAGCGGTCGCCCGCGATCTCCTCCATGAAGGCCAGCTCCTCGCGGCGGAAGGCGCGCAGGCCGGTCTGCGTATCCGGCAGCCACACGCCGTAGAGCAGCTTGAACACCGCGGAGGTGATGCGGTTGCCGTTGCGGGATTTCGGCGGCACGTTCGGCAGGGAGAAATCCCGGCTGCCCAGGTACAGGGCGTCCTCGCCATGGCGCAGGGCCTCGCTGACCTTTCGCACGTCCTCGACCGTGTGCTGGCCGTCCGCGTCGGCGGTGATGACCGCGGCGCAGTCCGGCATGCTCTCGCGGATATAGCGGTAGCCGGTGCGCAGGCCCGCGCCCTTGCCCCGGTTGACCTCGTGGCGGAGCACCTTGCAGCCCTCCAGCGCGTCGATGCGGTCAAAGATCGGGCGATAGGATGCGCCGGAGCCGTCGTCCACCACGACCACGCGCGTGAAGCCATTCTCCCGCAGCCGCTCGATATAGGCGGGCAGGCGGTCGTCCGGCTCCAGGGACGGGATCAGGATGACGGGCTGCCAGGCTGTGTCAGACATAAAGCAACCTCCAGTCGGGATCACAGAGTGCGCGCCCAAAAAAGCGCAAGCCCATTATACATCATTCACAGGGCAAAAGCAACGAAGCGGGGAAAACGTCAGGGCCTTCCCTCCGCCTCTTCTATTACTCCGTTTCGGCGAAGCGCCGCAGCAGCGTGTGCACGCGCCCGCGCTCCTTCGCACCGTAGGGCGCGCCGGGCTCGTCGCACCAGAGGCAGAGCATCCGCCCCACGGGCTTCACGTCCGGGGAGCCGGCGACCTCCGTGCCGGGCACCCGCGCGATGCCGTCCAGGGCCTTCTCATAGGTGAAGTCCGGCGCGTCCGCGCCCGTGCCGCTGCGGCCCAGCACGTAGTACCAGGCCCAGTTGGTGTTGAGCACCGCGTGGCCCTTTTGCGCGATATGGGCGGCGCTCGCGAGATCGTAGCCCGCCCAGCCGGGGCACCAGTAGGCGCTCACGGCGCGGCGGTCGATGTCCCCGCCAGTTTCGCTGCCCGCGTAGTACATGCCGTCGTTGAAGAGCAGCGGCACCGCGCCGAGCCGCTTCACGAAATCCGCCTGGCTGTTGATATAACGGACGAAGCGCGGATATCCGTCCCGTCCCTCGGCCAGCAGCCGGGAAAAGCCGGGCTGCTCCGCGTCGAGATCGTTCGCGTATTCGTCGCCGCCGAGGTTGACGGCCTGCGTGCCATGGTCAACGAACCACGCGGCGTATTTGCGCACCAGCGCGGTCACGAAGCGCAGGGCCGCCGGGTTTTCCAGATCGACGGCGGAGCCGGAGCCGCAGTAGGACGCCCCCTCGATGCCCAGCTCGCGCATGGCGGTGACAACGGCCTGCATGTGGCCGGGCGAGTTCAGCAGGGGCACGACGCGGATGTTTTTCGCCGCCGCGCAGGCCATGAGGTCTGCCATTTCGCCCTCGGTCAGCTCGTTGACGCCGCAGTCGTGGTAGGCGCGGTTTCCCGCGCGGATTGCCGCCGCGACGGCCTCGCCGCTGTAGCGCTCCGCACCCGTATCCACCACCATGTCCTCCAGCAGGAAGCGCCAGCCGCCGTTGCCGACGGTGAGCTCCAGCGCGTCCAGGCCGTTTTCGGACAGGGCGTCGATCATGTCGCGCAGGTCGTCGGAGGAGAAGTACCTGCGGCCGCTGTCCACATGGAACACGGACAGCTGCGCGCGGCTTTCCGGGCCGTTCAGCAGGCGCTTCTCGTAGACGCGGGCGGGCTCGCCGGTCAGGGTGGGCAGGCACTCGCGCAGGCGGTAGCCATACTTCTCGTAGAGGCCGTCGTGGCCGGTGGAAATATGCGTGCTGGTGTAGCCGTCCCACAGCGCGCGGTTCTCCGCGCAGCGGATGAGCCGCCCGGCCAGGCGGCGTCCGCGGAAGGCCGGGGCTGTGTAGACAAAGCCGATCCACGGCGCGTACGGCGCGGGCTGGATGTCGTCCTGCTCGGCGTAGGTGCAGAAGGCCGCCAGCTCGTCGCCGTCGGTCAGCAGGAGCACCGTGGAGGACGCCCCGGCCCACGTCCGGAAGCGCCCGGTTTTCAGCAGGTCGTAAAGCAGCTGGGCCGCGTCCCAGTCGCTGGCGTGGATCTTCTCCAGCCAGTGCGCCTGGCGGCCGCTCTCGTAAAAGTCAATGATGCGCATGGCGTTTCCTCCGTTGGCGGTTTTGGGGGGAGGTGAGGCAGCGAACCTTCTCCGCGGTCTTGGGTGACAGTGTTTCCCGGCGGGCCGTCCTCTTTCTCCCGAGGCAGAAGGTCCTGCGGCATGCCTCCGAAGAGCCTTCATGCGCCGCCGGGCCATCAATAAAGAGACTCCCCTCCCCGGCTGCGGGGAGGGGCAAGGGACGCCTTACGGGTATCTCCCCGGCAGGGCGTTTTCAATCCATCGGAAGGGACGGCACGGGATCATTCCCCAAACAGGGCGGCGGTCTTCCGCATCCGCTCCGCCACCGGCACACCGAACGGGCAGCGCTGCTCGCAGCCCTGGCATCCCACGCACTCGCTCGCGTGGTGCGCCAGCGACAGGTAGTGCTCCCTCAGCGAGACCGGCACCTCGGGCTGCATCACCGCCAGGTCATACAGCTTGTTGACCATGGCGATATCGATGTCCACCGGGCAGGGCTTGCAGTGCCCGCAGTAGGTGCACTCGCCGCCGGCAAAGGTGTGCTCCGGGGCGCTGGCCAGCACGCTCGCGTAGTCCTTCTCGTCCTCCGCTGCGGTCTCATAGCCGACCGCCGCGTCCACCTGCTCCGGCGTGTCGTAGCCCGCGAGCACCGAGCAGACGCCGGGCTTGGTCAGGCAGTAGTGAATGCACTGCACAGCCGTCAGCCCCACGCCGAAGGGGGAGCGGTTCGGGTCGAAGAGCCGTCCGCCCGCGAAGGGCTTCATGCAGGTGATGCCGACATCCTGCTGCTGGCAGACCTTGTACATCTCCACGCGCACCGGGTCGACGCCCTGCAGGGCCGGGTCATACTCAGGCGCGAAGTAGTTTTCCAGGTCGTCGGTGGGCGGCATCAGGTCAAACGCGGGGTTGACGCTGAAGAGGATCATCTCCACCAGGCCGCTCTCCGCCGCTTTCTTCGCGATGATCGGGTTGTGGGTGGAGAGGCCGATGTGGCGGATGACGCCGCGGGCCTTCAGGTCCATCACATAGTCCTGGAAGGGGCAGGGATGGGACACGAGCTCCCAGTCCTCCTCGCGGTCGACGTAGTGGATCATGCCCAGGTCGATGTAGTCCGTGCGCAGGCGGGTCAGCAGGTCCTCAAAGGCAACGCGGCAGGCGTCCACGTCGCGGGTGCGCGTGTACTGGCCGTTCTGGTAGGTGGAGCCGATATGGCCCTGCACGATCCAGCCCGCCCGGTCCTCCGCGATCGCTTGCCCGATGATGTCGCGGGACTTGGGATCGGGCATCCAGCAGTCGATGATGTTGATGCCCTTCCCGTGGGCGTACTTGAGGAGCGCGACGCTCTCCTCCTCGGGGTGGCGCTCCAGCCATTCCCCGCCAAAGCCGATTTCGCTGACCATCAGGTTGGTTTTTCCGAGACGTCTGTATTCCATGGCGATGCCCTCCATGTTGTTATTCGGAAATCCTGCTTCCAGTTTAGCGCATGCGACGGGTAATTGCAAGCCGTCAGCGTGAATAGATGCCTGTGAGCACCTCGCGGATATAGGACTCCCGGTGCGGGAGATTCAGGTCGTCCCGGGCGATCTGCGCGGCGGCATCGTTGTCATAGGGCACGGAGAGGATGCTCATGGTCAGCATGCCCCCGGGCCCTTCGTCCACGGCGAGCGCGTGCGCCCGCGGCACGCCCATGCTGTTGCCCACCGAGCCGGTGTTAATGATGTACCCGCAGTTGAGCGTGCGGATGAACGGGCGATGGGAGTCCGCGAAGATCACCCCGTCGAAGACGCCCCGCTCCGTCGTGAAGCACGAGGCAAGCAGGTCCTTGTCGTCCTGCGCGCGAAGAAGCGACGTCACGGGGCGGCCGTGGAACAGGCGGAACCGCAGCCCGCCCATGGTGACCTCGGCCTCGCGCGGCAGGCCGTTGAGCCAGCGCATGCGCTCCGGGCCGAGCTGGTCCCAGAAATACTGGTCCTCGCTGAACTCCTTGCCGCCGATGCCGTAGTCCCAGTTGCCGCCGACCCAGTGGTCGCAGTGCGCGCGCGTCCAGTCGCAGGTTTCCGCGTTGCTGGGGCCTTTACCGACCGCGTCGCCGAGGAACCAGGTCTCGTCCGCGGGGATGGATGAAAGGGCCCGCTCCATGGCGAGGGTAGCGGGGAGGTTTCCGTGGAGGTCTGCGAGGAAGATGCGTTTCATGGCGGGGTTTTCTCCTGTCTGCGTGATTGATAAAGCAATTTTTTATATCATAGGAAAGAAAGTTTTTCAATAGGGAATGAAGGGTTTCAGACGAAGCGCACAATGAGCTGACTTTTGTCTTATTTCGCTATTTGGGCTTTCTGCTTATCGCTTTGTTGTCGCAAGTTGATGGCTCTACTTTTCGTGACCGAAAAGTAGCAAAAGGTCCCGGGGGCGCCGAACGCCCGGAAAACTCCCCGGTGGGGAGTTTTCAGTGAGGCGAAAGCGGCAGCGACATCACGTTGCGACGTGTGTCCCCCGGACCCCCCGCACACGCTTTTGGCGTGCAACTTGAACTGCGGTTGCTATTTCTTGCTTTATCAAAGCGAAAAAGACATCATGACAAACGGGCGGGCGAAGGGGTGCCGGGGGCGACCGCAAAGCCCCCGGCCCGCGCCCGCAGGCGCGGAACCTCTCCTGGCTCCCATGAGGGTTGGAATCGGATGCATCAGAAGCATGGGCTTGTGCTGAACCATCGTCCCGCATCGCAATAATTGCACACCTTTCACACTGCTCCAATATGGACAGAATGATAAGAATTGTGCTACAATAAGGCATCCTTTCCTATACGCACAACAATGAAAGAGGTGGTTTTTTATGGATATGCAGCGAACCGCGCTGGGCATTGAGCTGGGCTCCACGCGCATCAAGGCCGTGCTGATCGACGAGCGCCACCGCCCCATCGCCTCGGGCAGCCACGAGTGGGAAAACCGTCTCGTGGACGGCGTCTGGACATATACCATGGACGATATCCACGGCGGCGTGCAGGCCTGCTACGCCGACCTCAAGCGCGATGTCCGGGAGAAATTCGGCGTGACGCTGACAGAGGTCGGGGCCATTGGCATCAGCGGCATGATGCACGGCTACCTGCCCTTCGACGCGGCGGGTCAGCCGCTGACCGAATTCCGCACCTGGCGCAATACCATGACCGGCGAGGCGGCGGCGAAGCTGACCGCGCTGTTTGATTTCAACATTCCCCAGCGCTGGAGCATCGCGCACCTGGGCCAGGCCATGCTCAACGGCGAGGCGCACCTGCCGCGCCTTGCGCACCTGACCACCGTGGCGGGCTATATCCACGAGAAGCTGACCGGCGAAAAGGTGCTCGGCATCGGCGAGGCGAGCGGCGTCTTCCCGATCGACAGCGCCGCCCTGGATTATGACGCGGGAATGATGGCGAAGTTCGACGCGCTGGTCGCGGAGAAGGGCTATGGCTGGCGTCTCAGGGACGTCCTGCCCGCGGTGCGCGTGGCGGGCGAGCGCGCCGGCTGCCTCACGGCGGAGGGCGCGGCCTTCCTCGACCCGGACGGCGACCTGAAGCCCGGCATTCCCTTCGCCCCGCCGGAGGGCGACGCGGGCACGGGCATGGCGGCCACCAACAGCGTGGCGGCGCGCACGGGCAACGTCTCCGCGGGCACGAGTGACTTCGCGATGATCGTGGTAGAGAAGCTGCCGCGCGTCCACCGCGAGATCGACATGGTGACGACCCCCGCCGGCATCCCGGTCGCGATGGTGCACTGCAACAACTGTACCAGCGACATCAACGCCTGGGTGGGGCTGCTGGGCGAATTCGCGGCCGCCATCGGCGCGGACGTGGACAAAAACGCCCTCTACACCCTCCTGTTCAATAAGGCGCTGGAGGGCGAGAAGGACTGCGGCGGCCTCATGAGCTACAACTACCTCAGCGGCGAGGGCGTGACCGACCTGGACGCGGGGCGTCCGGTGTTCCTGCGCACGCCCGACGCGCGCATGACGCTGGCGAACTTCATGCGCACGCACCTGCTCTCGGCTCTGGCGACGCTGAAGATCGGCCTGGACATCCTCACCCGCGAGGAGAAGGTGCCGATCGACAAGCTCTACGGCCACGGCGGCTATTTCAAGACGCCCGGCGTGGGCCAGCGGATGCTCTCCGCGGCGGTCGGCGCACCGGTCTCCGTGATGGAGAC
>CAMNLM010000068.1 GCA_946543085.1 uncultured Clostridia bacterium
GCCAGTCCCTGAACCGCATCAGGCGGGCGTGCTGCAGCTCGTCCCGCTCGCGCGCCACCAAACCCAGATGGCTGTACAGCTCCTCCACGCGGGTGTGCCGCAGGGCGCGGATCGCTTCCGCCGCTTCCCTCGCAGCGCTCTCCGTGCAGTCAAAGCCCAGGCGGTGGAAGCCCGTATCCAGCTTCAGGTGGACGCGCGCCGTCACGCCAGCTTTTTCCGCCGCCCGGTCGATGGCTTGGAGATCGTCTACACTCGCGGCTGTCAGCAGCATATTTCCGGCCGCGAGCAGCTCTTCCATGGCGTCCGGCTCCGTGAGACCCATGTTCAGGATCTCGCCATTCACGCCCGCGCCGCGCAGCTCCAGCGCTTCCCGGCTGCAGCTGACGGCGAAGCTGCGGCAACCCGCCGCTTCCAACGCCTTTCCGACCTGCACCGCGCCGTGTCCGTAGGCATTGGACTTCAGCACACAGGTCACCGTGGCTTTTGTCAGGCCGCACGCCGTGCGGTAATTCGCAATCAGCGCGTCCAGATCAATCTCAATCCATGTGCGCAGTGCTTGACTCATGCTTCCGCCTCCCCCGCGCGTCTGAGCAGTTCCGCTTCATCAATCACTTCGATGCCCAGCGTCTGGGCCTTGGTCAGCTTGCTGCCGGCCGCCTCGCCGGCCACCACAAAGGCCGTCTTTTTGCTGACCGAGGATGCAGCGTTGCCGCCGTGAGCGCGGATCAGTTCCTCCGCATCCTTCCGGGAAAGCCTCGGAAGCGTGCCCGTCACCACGATGCTCATGCCGCTGAAGACGCCTTCGGACTTGCCCGTGTTCTCCCTGGGCTTCACGCCCGCGGCGAGCAGCCGGTCCACCATCTGCCGGTTTTCGGGGAAGGAGAAGAACTCCACCACGCTCTGCGCCACAATGTCGCCCACATCGGGGATGGCGGTCAGCTGCTCCGCGGTTGCGTCCTCCACCGCCTGCAGCGTGCAGAAAGCGTCGGCGATGTCGCGCGCCGTCTTGCGGCCCACGTTGCCAATCCCGATCGCGAACAGGAAGGCGTCCAGCCCGCAGTCCTTGCTCTTCTCCAGCGCCTTGAGCAGATTGTCCGCCTTCTTTTCCTGGAAGCCGTCCAGCTCCAGCAGGGCCTCGCGGCTGATGCCGTAGAGGTCGGCGGGGTCGCGCACGTCCAGCGCGTCATAGAAGACGCCGGCCGTCTTTTCGGAGAGACCGTCGATATCCATCGCATCCCGCCCCGCAAAATGGCTGATGCGCGCGACCGCCTGCGGCCTGCAGGAAACGCGGTTCATGCAGAAGAGGTTCGCGCCGCGTTCGATCAGCGCCTGACCGCAGGCCGGGCAGTGCGTCGGTTTCTCCACCGGCTTTTCCCCGTCGGCCGGCTCGCCCACGCGGCCCATGATCTCAGGGATCACGTCGTTGGAGCGGCGAATCCAGACAGGCGCGCCGATGGCGACCCGCTTGCGCAGGATGTCGCCCCAGTTGTTCAGCGTCGCGCGGCGCACCGTCACGCCGTAGAAATCGACCGGATCGAGGTGCGCGAGGGGCGTCAGCTTGCCCGTGCGCCCCAGCTGCCAGTCCACGCGGCGCAGGGTCGTCACATTCTCCTCTGCCTTGAACTTGTAGGCGATGGCCCACCGCGGGAACTTCTCGGTGAAGCCCATCTGCTCGCGCAGGGCAAAGTCCCCCACCTTGATCACCACGCCGTCGATCAGCCAGTCCAGCGTCGGGCGGGCCGCCTCGATCTCGTCGATGCAGGCGAGGAGCTCCTCGCGGCTGTGCGGCTGGCCGAGATAGGGCGAAACCTGGAAGCCGTTTTCCCGGATAAAATCCAGCATGCCCGGCTGCGTCGAATAGGGCGGGTTCTCGATGGTGCCGATCTGGTAAAAGAAAGCGTCCAGATTGCGGGAGGCGGTGACCGCGGGATCGAGATTCCGCAGCGCGCCCGCCGCCGCGTTCCGCGCGTTCTTCAGCGGTTCTTTGGCCTTCTTGTTATAGGCCTCCAGCGCGCTCAGCCGCATGATGCACTCGCCCTGGATTTCCAAAAGCCCCTGATAGGGAATCGAAAGCGGCACGGTGCGGATCGTCCGCGCCTGCGGGAGAATCGCTTCCCCCGTCACGCCGTTGCCGCGGGTGGCGGCCTGAATCAGCCGGCCGTCCCGATAGGTCAGGTTCAGCGTAAGGCCGTCGAACTTGTACTCCACATAGTAGGCGAGGTTCGTCCGGCCGGTCAGCCGTTCTGTGCGGGCAATCCAGTCTTCCACCTCTTCGATGGACTGCGCCTTGTCCATGCTCCACAGGCGGTTGATATGGCGGTGCTCCTCGAAGCCCGCGAGCGGCTCGCCGCCCACGCGGTGCGTCGGCGAATCCGGCAGGGTGACGCCGGTCTCCCGCTCGAGCGCCTGCAGCTCGCTGTAGAGCTCGTCCCACTGCTTGTCGGAGATGATCGGATCGTCCTTCACATAGTACGCGTAGGCGGTCTCGTTCAGGCGGTCCACCAGCTGCCGCATGCGCTCCTGCGTGTCTGCCATGGTTTCACTCCTCCAGCTTCACAAGCGGCGCAAGCGAGAGCGAAAGCTCCTTGTCGCCGTAGGCAATAAAGCGGATGCGCGCCATTGTGTCGCTGCCGTTCGCGCGCGTCGACAGCACGATGCCCTCGCCGAATTTCCTGTGCATCACGCGGTCGCCCTCGTGCAGGCTGGGCACCTTGGGCTTTGCGTTCAGGTTCCGGCTCTCCGAGAGCACAAAGCCCTTCTGCACGCCGGGGATGCTCAGCGGATCGCCGGGGCGGATCACGGCGCTCGCGCGCACAATCGGCACCCGGTTGGTGTGCGCCGCCGTCTTCGGACGTCCGCGCTCCATGGAATCCAGCTGGGCGATGCTCTCGTCCTTTGTCAGCCGCTTCGGGATCTCCTCCAGGAAACGGCTCGGCGGATTGTAGTTGGGCGTGTTGTAGATCGTGCGGCGGCGCGCGTGAGACAGATAGAGCTTGCGCATCGCGCGGGTGATCGCCACGTAGCAGAGGCGGCGCTCCTCCTCCAGGCGCTCGGGCGTGCTGGCCGAGCGGCCGGACGGGAAGACCCCTTCCTCCATGCCGGCGATGAAGACATAGGGGAATTCCAGTCCCTTTGCCGAGTGCATGGTCATCAGGGTGACATAGCCGCCGTTGTCCTCCCGGCTGTCCAGGTCGGTGACCAGCGCGATATTCTCGAGGTAGTCGCCCAGGGAGGCGCCCGGATTCTTCTGAACAAACTCGTGCACGGCGCCCACCAGCTCGTCGATGTTCTCAATCCGGTTGCGGGCGTCGTCTGTGTCCTCGTGCTCGTACTGCCTGCGAAGGCCAGTCTTCTCGATCAGCGTATCGATCCAGGTGTCCAGCGGTTCGGTCGCCTGAGCCAGCAGCAGCTCGGACATCAGGTTGAAGAAATCGGACACGCACTTGCGCGGACGGCTGGAGAGGCTCTCCGGCATATCCGTCAGGGCGGAGAAAAGCGGCATCTGCTGCTCGGCGGCATGGCGCGCGAGTTCCTGCACGGTGCTGTCCCCGATGGCGCGCTTGGGCACATTGATGATGCGCGTGAGTGAAATGTCGTCCGCCGGGTTCGCGATGACGCGCATGTAGGCGATGACGTCGCGAACCTCGCGGCGCTCGTAGAACTTCATGCCGCCGAAGACGCGGTAAGGGATGCCGGAGCGCATGAGGGTTTCCTCGATGACGCGGCTCTGCGCGTTGCTGCGGTAGAGCACCGCGACCTGGCCGAGCTGGCCGCCGTTTGTGTTCAGATGGCGGATCTTGCCGGCGATCCAGCCCGCCTCCGCCCGCTCGTCCTCCGCGCAGAATACGCTGATCGGTTCGCCCTCCCCCTGCTCGGTCCACAGGCTCTTGTCCTTGCGCTCCTCGTTGTGCGCGATCACCTGATTGGCCGCGTCCAGGATGTTGGCTGTGGAGCGGTAATTCTGCTCCAGCTTGATGACCGTCGCGTCCGGGTAGTCCTTCTCGAAGTCCAGGATATTGCGGATGTCCGCGCCGCGCCAGCCGTAGATGGACTGGTCGTCGTCGCCCACGACGCAGAGATTGCGGCTGCGGCTCGTGAGCAGGTTCACCAGGCTGTACTGCGCGTAGTTCGTGTCCTGGTACTCGTCGACCATCACATACTGGAAGCGGTCGCGGTAGCTCTCGAGTACAGGCGGATGATCCGCGAAGAGCTCCAGCGTCTTCATCAGGAGGTCGTCAAAATCCAGCGCGTTGAGGGTCTTCATGCGCTGTTCGTACTGGCTGAACACATCGTGGATCGTCTGGCTCCTGTAGTCTTTTTCGGACTGCATGAACCATTCGTCCGCCGTCAGCAGCTTGTTCTTCGCGGCGCTGATGCGCGCCTTCATCTCCTTGATGGGGAGGTATTTCTCGTCGATGTCCAGCTGCCTGAGAATCCCCTTGAGGACGCTGTTCGTGTCGTCGTCATCGTAGATGGCGAAGGAGCGGGAATAGCCGATCTTCTCGATATCCCGGCGGAGAATGCGCGCGCAGGAGGAATGGAAGGTCGAGATCCAGGCGTCCTCCGCCTCCTCGCCGACCAGCGCGGTGATGCGGCGCTTCATTTCGCCCGCCGCCTTGTTTGTAAATGTCAGGCAGAGGATATGCCAGGGCTTCACGCCGTGGTCAATCAGGTTGGCTGCTCGATAGGTGAGTGCCCGCGTCTTTCCGCTCCCGGCGCCGGCAAGAATCAGCACCGGGCCTTCCAGGGTCTCTGCCGCCAGTCGCTGCTGGGGATTGAGCATTGTCAGGTTCATGGTCTACCTCTGCTTTCTGTCAGACTTGTGTTCTTTTCGCAGGGAATCAGTCGTTCTGCTCCGCAGGATCGGCGGCCCCGATGAGGCCGTTTTCCTCGAGCTTGTTCAGCACACGCGTATAGCCGTCCGCGCCGTAGGTCAGCGCGCGGTTGACGCGGGAAATCGTCGCGGTGGAAGCGCCTGTGACCCGCGCAATCTCCTGGTAGGTCTCGCCTTTCCGCAGCAGCATCGCGACTTCCAGCCGCTGCGCCATGCTTCTCAGCTCGGCAATCGTGCACAGGTCCTCAAAGAAGCGATAGGCCTCATCCTCGGATTCCAGCGTCAGCATTGCCTGCATCAGCAGATCGGCCTTTGAGCTCCTGATCTTTGAGCGTTCCAGGTTCGCCACCTCCTCGTCCGGGTGCATAGAAATGTCAATTTTATTATACCACACTTTCGCCTGCTTGAACAGGGACGAAATCAAGTTCCTTCGCTTTCTATTGTTCGGATTTTGTCCTGATCCCGACTGTCCGGCCCATGCCATGCGGCTGATCCGTTCGGATTTGCGGTTTTGCTCATCCAAAGGGCACGCTCTGCCTGTCCTGCGCGCAGTTTTACATTCTCCGGCTTCCCGCGCACTTTTCTTTTGGGCCCCGGCATGGTATAATAGGGCGGCGGCGGCCCTGCCGTTCGCCACCTTCATGTGAGGGAGATGTGGACATGAGCTTTTTCAGGCGTTTCCTTTCGGCGCTTCTGGTTTTATCGCTGGCGCTCGCGCTGCCCGTAGGGGCGGCCTTCGCCGATGATCCCAAGCCCATTGAGATCATCGCGGACGAGGATCTGCCCGAGCCCCTGCACGGCCAGCATCATTACCTGCTGCTCTGCGTGGACCAGTGGAACAAGCCGATGGGCAATACGGACGGCATGGTGCTCGTGACGCTCGATACCCGCGCCCATCGGATCATGCTGACCTCCTTCATCCGCGACGCCCTCGTGGTGCGCCCGGACGGTCACATCGGCCGCATCAACTACATCGCCAAGAACTACTCCGTGGATGATCTGTGCAAGGTGATCAGCCGCCACATCGGCGTGAAGGTCGAGAAGTACATCCTCTTCAACTTCAGCCAGATCCAGTCCATCATCAACTACCTCGGCGGCGTGACGATCACCATCACCGACGAGGAAGCGGCCTACCTCACCCGCTACGCAATCCCGAAGGATTCGACCAAGCCGCGCATCCGCGGTGCCGGCACCTACCGCTTCAACGGCCATTCCGCCGTGATTTACATGCGCATCCGCAAAGCGGGCGGCGGCGGCGACTTCATGCGCACCCAGCGCGTGCGCACCGTTCTCTCCACGCTGGCCGACCAGTGCCGGACGATCACCGAGGAGGACGCCCGCAAGCTTGTGGACGCCGTGCTGGACAACACCTCCCGCACGAACATGAACCTGGACGACATGGTCGAAGCGATGAAGTACGCCTTCAGCCTGCGCGACTGCACGATGGAAGAGCTGCGCATTCCGCCGGACGGCGCGGCGCACGGCATCACCTACGCCGGCATGGCCGCGCAGGAGCTCGACTGGGCCGTCTGCCGCGACGCCATGGCCGATTACCTGGAAAACAGCTTCCTCGTTCTGGACGAAGACGCGGACTATGACGAGAGCATCGACGACCTGGACCTCTCCGTCGACTGGTAAACCCCCGCTATGCAAGGATGTGAGTTTATTTGAAGTGTCCTCAGTGCGGTCAGTGGAACCGCGCTTCCATGCCCGTCTGCCAGAAGTGCGGCGCACGGCTGGAGATCGGCCGCGAACAGGATTTCTCCTGGAAGAAAACCCTGCGCGACGACCGCCACGGAACCGAATACTACCGCATGGATGATGACGGCTACAGCGACGCGACACAGGACGCGCGGGACACGCTCGCCGAAGAGATGGCTGAGCTGAAGACCCGCAAGGCGGAGGGCATGCGCCGTCAGCGCCGCCTTCGCCGCGACTCGGCCAGCCGGGGTATCGCGCCTTCCGGCATGACGATCCACACGAATCAGGCCGCCCAGGCCTACTGGGCCACGCAGGAGACCCCGCGCGTGACAGCCGCCGATGAGGAAGCCGCCCACACGGAGGCCGCGGCAGGTCAGCCTGAACCCGAGGCCGCCGGCCGCGCGGGCTCAGGGGCGGCCGTGCGCATGATCGGCAGCCGATCCGAAACCGTGCGCGCGGACGCCGGCGGCAGCCGCACTGCCGTGCGCTATACCTCCGCGCCGATCACGGACGTCACCCCCGCTCAAGCGCTCGCCCAGGAGCCGGAGATGTGGGACACCTCGCGCAACTGGGACCCGCTCTGGGCGGAGCAGGAAGCCTACGGCACGCGCTGGCAGCAGAAGAATCCCCACGAAATCGCTGCCCTTCCAAACAAGAAGAAGGCCTGGCGCCGCTTCCTGCGCGTCGTCGGCGTGCTGTTTGTGGCCGCGCTGCTCGGCCTCACGGGCTTCTTCGGCTATCACTACTATCAGGATCGTCAGGCGGAGATCCGCAAGCAAAACCGCGCGACCGTCGTCGCCTCCATGCTGGACGACCTCGCGGCGCATACCATCATGATTCCCGGCGAGGACGGCTCCCAGATCTATATCCGCGAGCTGCACACCGCCTATATCGTCGCGGACGGCTTCGCGACCGTGGAGGTCGCCGACCACACCTGGTACGATAACCTGGAGGACCTGACCGATCCCTCCATGGAGGTTACGCTGACGCCTTTCCTGAAGACGGCGTCCGGCCGGCAGCAGCCGCTGGAACCCATCAGCTACACGATCGACATCCCGGTCAGCCCGATCCGCCTGATCACGCCGGACGGCGACCGCGTGCAGGTCGCCTCCGCCATGTACACCATGGTCTTTGAGGTGCGCCCGGGTTCCAAGGTTTATATCAACGACAAGGAGATCAGCGACACCATCAACAACGATACGGGCGAGATCTCCTACAACGCGACGATTCAGCCCATCGGCGACAACGTGTTCACGCTCCGCTGCCGCAGCCAGTACTGCCGCGAAACGCGCATGACCATCACCGTCTACCGCGAGCCGCAGGAGATCCCGCTCGACCTGGCCGCCGACACCTACACCTCGACCAGCCTCAAGGCCATGCAGGTCAACTGCACGACGCTCCCCGGGGCGACCATCGAGGTGCTCTCCCCCTATTCCGACCTGAATATCACGAACCTGGACTCCACCGGTTCCTTCTCGTTCTACGCGCTGTTTGAGACCATCGGCAATAACATCATCGAAATCAACGCGTCCTATCCGGGCAAGAAGACCTCGCACATCGAGTACACGGTCTACTATCTGCCCCCGGAGATGGAATACAGCAAGAAGGCATGGCCGCTGAGCGCGGAGGGCTATTCCGAGCTGGTCGGCAACATGACCTTCCGCGCCTCGCGTTCGCAGGTCTATGTCGTGATGGGCACCCTGCAGTATTTCATCAGCGAGAAGCCGCAGCTGGCTGTGTTCAACACCTCCGAGGACGGGCAGAGCCAGCCCGTCGTCGTCCAGAACTACACCAGAACGACCTGGGAGAAAGGCAAGTGGTACCGCATCTACGCGGACGCCGAAGGCATGTATAACAACATGCCGCGCCTGAACGG
This sequence comes from uncultured Clostridia bacterium, assembly GCA_946543085.1. Taxonomy (GTDB): domain Bacteria; phylum Bacillota; class Clostridia; order Christensenellales; family Aristaeellaceae; genus RUG11272. The sequence goes on from CAMNLM010000068.1 coordinate 8,412, forward strand.
CCGCTTCACCCACACAGACTGATTTCCTCCCGTTTCCCGCATGCGGGATGCTTATCCTGCGGCGGATCAAGAAAACAGCATCGGAGGTATGCTTATGTACGATCTTCTGATTATCGGCGGAGGCCCGGCCGCCCTCTCCTGCGCCATGACTGCCCGGAAGCGCGGCATGGACTGCGCGGTTGTCGCCTCCAACGACGGCAGCGGCTGGCTCGCGAAGTCCGACCGGCTGGACAATTATCCCGGCATGCCGCATGTCTCCGGCAAGGAGCTGCTGCGCGTTTTCCGCGAGCAGGCTGAAGAGCTCGGCGCGAAATTCATCCACGGCATGGCCCGCCAGATCCAGCAGATTCCCGGCGAGTGGATGGTGCTGGTCGGCAACGACGTGCTTGAAGCGAGGGCCGTTGTGCTCGCCATGGGCGCGGCGCGTCCGAAGCTGCTGCCCGGCGAGGAGGAGATGCTCGGCACCGGCGTGAGCTGGTGCGGCACCTGCGACGGCATGTTCTACCGCGGCAAGGAGGTCGGCGTGATCTCCGCCTGGAACGACGGCGTCGAGGAGGCGGCTTTCCTGGCCGGCCTCGCCTCGCGTGTGGATTACTATACCCTCGCCCCGCATGAACTTCCCGCCGACGACCGCATCGCGCTGGTCAGCGGCCGCGTGAAGGAGCTCCGGCGCGAGCCTGACGGCAAGCGCATCGCCGTCGTCACCGACCAGGGCAGCCGCGCCTATGACGGCGTGTTTGTGTTCCGGCCCACTGTCGCGCCGGACAAGCTGATTCCCGGCATCGCGCTGGACGGCCCGTTTATCCGCGTGGACCGCAGGATGGCCGCCAGCCTCCCCCTGCTCTACGCCTGCGGCGACTGCGCCGGCAAGCCTCTTCAGGTCGCCAAGGCCGTCGGCGAGGGCAACATCGCCGCGATTTCCGCTTCAGAAGATCTGGCCAAACTGGCCTGACCTGCTCTGCTGGGAGGTATCCGTGAAGCGTTTGATTCTCTGTCTGCTGTTCCTGTCGCTCACGCTCGCCTGTGCGGCGTCTTTTGCCGCGCCGCTGCAACTGGCGGACGAGCTCAGCGGAACCTTCGAGTGGTTCCGCTCTCCCGGTGACAGCGAAGCGGCTTATGTCTACCGCTACGCCTATCCCCAGGTGCTCGGCGAGGGCGACGGCGTGGAATCCATCAACGAGTTTTACCAGTACACCGTGGAGGACACCGAAGCCTTCACCGTGCCGATCAACGGTGAGCAGCTTCCCGAGGACGCAAGCCCCTCTTACACGGACGTGACCTATACCATCACCTGCAACGACGACCAGTATTTCTCGGTCTGGGTGCAGCGCGTGTCTGTGATGAACGGCGAGCGGCAGGCCAACTGCTCCGCCCAGGTCTTCAGCCGGAAGGGCGAGAAGCCCGGCGGCATCGTGACCCTGCCCTATGTGCTCGGCATCCTGCAGGACGCGGAGGACGACACCTGGATGCAGGACCGCCAGACAGCTAAGGCCACGGCGTGCGTCCGCGCCATGGTCTGGGAAGCGCTCAGCGCCCGCATGGGCAGCGGCGAGGTTTTCCTGGACGACGTGGATGAGAACGCCATCGGCTTCCTGCTCTATCCCGAGGAGGATTTCTTCCTGGACAGCGAGGGCAACGCGGTGTTCTTCTTCCAGCCCGGCGATCTGAAGGCCGAGGAGGAAGGCCCCGTTCTGGTCGCCATTCCGCTGGAGGATATCCTGGACGAGATCTGACCGGCCCCGAATCGGCCTGGAGCAGCCAAAACAACAATAGAACATTTCTGTCAGCGCCGGATTCCTTGACCCGGAGCGGCAGGAGGACTATAATAGACCCCGTAACATATGCAACAGCGCCCGTTCCGGGAAGACTGGACACACGTCTTTGTGAAACATGGAGGAATGACCTATGCAGGACATCACCGTGACACGCACCACCGCACCCCATGCCAAGCCCACCGACGAGAGCAAGCTTGGCTTCGGCAAGATTTTCACCGACCATATGTTCCTCATGGATTATGAGAAGGGCAAGGGCTGGTTCAATCCGCGCATCGTCCCCTATGGACCTTTCACCATGGATCCCGCCTGCACGGTTCTGCACTATGGCCAGGCGATCTTCGAGGGCACCAAGTGCTACCGCCGTGCGGACGGCGGCCTGCAGCTCTTCCGCCCCGAGGAAAACTTCGCCCGCATGAGCCGCAGCGCCGCGCGCATGGGCATGCCCGAGCTGGACGAGGAGACCGCGCTTGCCGGCCTGAAGAAGCTTGTGGAGGTTGACGCGGACTGGGTGCCCCATCAGAACGGGACCAGCCTTTATATCCGTCCCACCATGATCTCCACCGATGTGATGCTGGGCGTGCACGCCTCCCGGACCTATACTTTCTTCATCATCTGCAGCCCCGTCGGCTCCTATTACAAGGAGGGCCTGAAGCCCGTGGGCATCTACGTGGAGGACGAATATGTCCGCGCCGTCCGCGGCGGCACCGGCTTCACGAAGTGCGCCGGCAACTATGCGGCGTCCATCCTCGCCGGTGAGATTGCCGAGGAGAAGGGCTATTCCCAGGTGCTCTGGCTGGACGGCGTGGAGCAGAAGTTTGTCGAAGAGGTCGGCTCCATGAACATGATGTTCGCCTACGGCAATCACATCGTGACTCCCGCCCTCAACGGTTCCATCCTGCCCGGCATCACCCGCAAGAGCATCCTCACCCTTGCCCAGCAGCTGGGCTATGAGGTGGAGGAGAAGCGCCTCGCCATCGCTGACATCTGGGAGGACATCAAGGCCGGCCGCATCACCGAGGCCTTCGGCACCGGCACCGCTGCCGTCATCTCCCCCGTGGGCGAGCTGTGCATGAAGGGCGAAAAGCTCGTCATCGGCGGCGGCCAGATCGGCCCCGTGGCGCAGAAGCTCTACGATACGCTGACCGGCATCCAGTACGGCCGCGTCCCGGATGAAAACAACTGGATTGTGAAGCTCAGCTGAGCGCTGAGACAATCCGTGAACCGCGCGCTTTCGGGCACAGGGACAGCGCAGCCCCCGTATCTTCCCTGTGCCTTTGCGCATGATTTCCATGTAACCCCCAGGAGGATCTATGCAGAGAGAACTGAGTGAGCAGAGCATGGCCTGGCCCGATAAGACCATGAGCCTGATTCGTCAAAGACAGCTGGAGGCCTGCGAGGAACGACTCGCGACACTGCCCGCCTTTGGCCTGTTTCAGGGCTGCACGGACGAGAACGCCGAGGAGCTGTGGCGCATAACCTACGACGCCCAGGAGCAGCTCTTTTCGCCGCGCATGCACACCCAGAAGGAACTTGAGGAACTCGTGACGGCGCGTCTGCCGGTCGAACTCCTCCTCATGCCCATTCATGAATACGAACTGCTTGGCCGCATGATGCTGACTCCCAACAACACGGAGCTGATGGACTGGCGCGAGTGTGCGCCTGCCGAGTCCCTGGTGCGCAGGCTTCTGTGCACCGTGGAGACCGGCGGCGACGGCGCCATTTTCCTGCGCCTCGCGCCGGAGATGTCGGACGCGATCTACCGCATCGCCTCCGACCCGATGCACATCATGATGCGCGCCAAGGTCAGCAGCTTCTATCTCACCGTCATGTCCGCGCTGAACGTCTACGGCGCGATGTGGGCGGACGAGGCGGAAGCCTACCTGCGCACAGCCGTGCTGACCGGAACGGCGGCGGACAACCGCGTCTCCGTACAGCGCATGCTGCGCACAGCCTTTGACTACGTCTACGCCGCCGATGGCCGCATGGTGCTCCTGCATCCCGGCGCGGCGGACCCCGAGGCGATGCTGCCCTTCCTGTGCAGCGTCGATCTCAAGGATTTCGCCGTGGAGAGCGAGGAGGATGACATCCCCCAGATGCTCATCAGCGACGCCGAGCGCTCAGCCGCCGTCACCATGGCGGGCATGCTGGAGGACGCGCTGCGCCCCGACCTGAGCGTCTGGATGGCCACCGAGGATCTTCGGGTGATGGCCAAGCAGGGCGTGAGCCTGGAGAACATGCGGGAGGTGCTCGCCAGCCAGCTGGAGCAGCAGCCGACCGCGCTCATGGTTTCAGCCCTGCAGCTGATGCGCGCCCAGACGCCTTCCTGGATTTGCCTGCCTCAAAACAGAAAGCTGGTGCAGTGAGTGGCCTGCTACGACCGCATCATTGAACCAGCAGCCGCCGGCCAGCGCGTCGACGTCTATGTCCATCGTTTTTTGCCGGAGCTCACACCTGACGGGCTCCGGGCTGTTTTTGCGCACAGAGATGTGAAGCTGGACGGGAAACGCGTGAAACCCGACACCCGTGTGGAAGCAGGACAGCAGCTCCTCGTCTACTGCATGCAGCCCGTGAACGAGGCGATCGAGATCGTCTATGAGGACGACGACGTGCTGCTCATCAACAAGCAGG